>DATIFE010000196.1:0-28054 GCA_035455425.1 Anaeromyxobacteraceae bacterium
CGGGCCCCCGGCCGGCTGAGCTACGGGGCCGTGAACCTGGAAACGTCCGCGCGGCGTCGTATAGCACATCTGCTCCGGGGCGCGTTCGAGGGGTCGTGCCCGCCGAGGCCAGGCGCGCTAGACCCAGGCGGCGGCCCCGGCCGCGGGGAGGGAACCTTTGCGCACGCACCGGCTCGAGCGAGCCCAGATCATCCCGCGGCCCCGGGCCGAGGTCTTCGCCTTCTTCTCCGACGCGGCCAACCTGGAGCGCATCACGCCGCCCTTCCTGCGCTTCCGCATCCTCACGCCCCTGCCCATCGAGATGCGGGCGGGCGCCGCGATCGAGTACCGGCTCCGGCTCCACGGCATCCCCATGCGCTGGCAGTCGCGCATCGAGACCTGGGAGCCGGGCCTGGGCTTCACCGACGTGCAGCTCTCCGGCCCCTACCGCCGCTGGGTCCATCGGCACGAGTTCCGCGACGCGCCCGGCGGCACCGAGATGCGCGACGCCGTGGAGTACGCGCTGCCGCTCGGACCCCTCGGCGACCTGGCCCACGCCCTCCTGGTGCGGCGCTCGGTCGAGGCCATCTTCGACTACCGGCGGGACGCCGTCGCCGCGCTGCTGGGCGGCCCGGCGGGCCGTGGCGCCGGCGTCAGCGCCCGGCCCCGGTGACCAGGTACACCGCGAAGGTGCCGAGCCAGTGGCCGCCCTCGTAGTGCTCCCCGGTGACGGCCGGAAGCGCCGCCTCGCGGTGGGCCCGGGCCGCGGCCCGGAGCGCCAGGAACCGCCGATCGGACTCCGGAAGCCCGGCGGCCATCCCCTCCAGCATCCAGGCGCGCGACAGGTTGAGGCCGTCGATGTGGGCCAGCTTGGGATCGGAGCGGTCGGTGACCACCCCCACCGGCAGCCACCTCCTCGACGTCTGGCGCGGGATCCCGGGCAGGAAGGACGAGAGCCAGCGCGCGAAGCGCTTCGGCGGGAGCACGCGCCGCACCAGGTCGGCCTCGGCCAGGCAGGGCGAGAGGAAGTCCTCCCCCGAGGGCTCGTAGCCGATGGGGCATCTCCGGTCCCCCAGGTAGAAGGCGCGGGTCCGGTCCTGGAGCAGGGCGCGCATCGCCCCGTCGCCGGCGACGCGGGCCCAGTCCCAGGCGAGCCCGAAGGCGAACGCGGTCTGCCCGTGCTCGCCGATGCGGATGGGGTAGCGCAGCTTCGGGAGCCATTCCCGGAGCCGCTGCGCGGCCTCGAGCTCGAGCGGGCGGAGCGCCTCGGCCCAGGCGTGCGCGGCGGGGTCGTCCCAGGAGCGCAGCTCGGCCGCGAGGCGGAGAAGCCAGGCGAGGCCGTACGGGCGCTCGAAGGAGGCGCGCCCCGGGCCGCGCAGGTAGCGCACCTCGGCGGCGACGTTCTCCGCGGTGAGGCTCCGCCCCAGGGCTGCCCGCGCCGGGGCGGCGAAGGGGGCGTCCGGGAAGAAGCGCGCCAGCCGGGCGAGCAGCCAGTGGGCGTGCACCGCCGAGTGCCAGTCGAAGCAGCCGTAGAAGGCCGGCGTCAGCTCGCGGGGCGGGCGGGCGTCGCCGTCCGACTGCAGGACGTGGGCGATCTTGTTCGGGTACTCCTGGTGGACGCAGCCGAGCGCCAGCCCGGCGAAGCGGGCGGCCGCGCCGGCGTCGAGGGACGCGTGGGGCGAGCGCGCGGCGGCGACGGCGGGCAGGAGGGCGAGGAGGAGGGCGTGCATGGCGCCATCCTGCGCGGGCACACGGCCTCCGTCGAGCGTTTCGAGGAAGGCGGCCCGCAGCCGCGCGGCGCCGTCAGGGGCAGGCCCGCAGGTGAAGCCCTGCCGTCGTCAGCCGATCGGCCGTCCCCGCGAACCCCACGTCGAGCGACGTGACGGTGACGCTCCCGTCGGCGTTCGCGGTCCAGGCCACCGAGCCGCTGGCGGCGTCGAGGCTCGCGTTCAGCGTCCCGCCGGTGCGCACGGTGATGCCGCCCACGGCCTCCCCCGCCGCCGGCGCCGGCTTGGGCGGGACCACGGTGGCGGCCGTCGTCCCGTCGGCGGCCGGTGCCACCCGGAGCTCGAGCAGGGTCGTCCTCATGACCGGCACCTGGAGGACCGCCAGGCAGGTGTCGACCTGGTCGGAGACGTAGAGCGTCAGCCCGCCGCTCGCCGCCAGGGCCGCGCCCGAGGCGAGGTCGAGGGGGATGCCGCCGATGACGAAGTCGGGCGCGTTGCCGGGGCCGCGGGCCGAGGCCGGGTTGCCGCACGAGCCGGCGGCCAGCCCCGCGGCGAGGACCAGGATCCGGAGGCGTCGCCGGTGGGACCCCATGCCCGCCCTCACCGGAGCTCGTCGAAGCTCACGCGCACCTTGTGGCGCGTCGGGTCCCCGGTGAGCGGGCCCAGGTCCTCGACGGCGGCGGCGCGCCCCGGGAAGGTGTACGGGAGCCTGCGCGCCGCGAGCGAGGCGACGTCTCCCGCGGGGAGGGCGAAGTACAGCGGCGCCGGCGTCCCCGCCAGCCAGTGGCCGAAGAGGTAGAGCACCAGGGCGTGCTCGGCGGCGTGGAAGCCGCTCTTCCACTCGTTGCACTTGGCCGTGTCGGTGTCGGGCCAGGGGTAGACCCAGCTACCGTCGCGGCTCACCGAGGGCACCACCTCGCGCGCCGGCCGGGTCCGGTCGACGTAGTCGGCGCGGAAATGCGCGGCGGTGTCGGCCAGGACCGGGACCCAGCCCGGGTCGTGCAGCGCCAGCGTCGCCGCGAGCTGGTCGGCCTCGGCGTAGGCCCACCAGTCCGAGCCATAGCCCACCGCGGTGGGCGAGAGCGGGAGCTTGGCCCAGCGGCCGTAGGCCGAGTCGTGCGCCAGCGTCAGCGTGGCGGGCGCGTTCCCGGAGAGGAAGCCCTGGAGCGGACGGTCGGGGAGCCGCTTGTCGATCTGGAGCAGGGCCCAGTAGGCCTTGAGGATGTGGCCGAAGTCGGTGTGGTTGCTCCCGTACTGCCCGATGGTGCCGGTCGCGCCCCAGAAGATGCCGTCCCGCCAGAAGGAGTCCCGGATGCGGAGCGCCAGGGTGCGCAGGTCGCCGAGCGCCTGTTCGCGCCGCGCGGGATCGGTGAGCACCGGCTGGACCAGCAGCAGGAACGCGGTCGCCGGGTCGAGCTGGGCCACGAGCTGCCAGCTCCCCGCGCCGCCCGGGCTCATGTAGGTCTCGACCGCCAGCGCTCCGTCCATGCCGTCCTTGATGCGGCCGTTGGTCGAGTCCCAGTAGCGCGCCGGATCGAAGAGGAGGTCGCGCGTGGCGAGCACCGCCGACTCCGCCTCGGGGTCGGCGGTGACGTAGAGCCAGGCCGCCGGCCCCATGGCGTCGTAGGCCATGTCCTGGGCGAACTTCGAGCCGTCTCCCAGCGGATTGCCGGCCTGGTCGAGGTCGGCGTACCAGCCGCCGCGCGCCGTGTCGCGCGCGTGATCGAGGAGCCAGCGGTCGCCGGCGCGGGCCAGGTCGAGGAGGGCCTCGTCCCCGGTGAGCAGGTAGCCGATGCAGTAGGTGAAGATCTGCCGGCCCATCATCCGCGGCTTGCGGCTCGTCGAGCCCTGGACGCTCCCGTCCATGCCCCGGTAGGTCGGGAAGTTGCCGACCGGCGTGCCCTGGGCCGCGGCCATGGTCCAGTACGGGAGCAGGTCGGACTCGAGGTGCGCCTGCCAGGTCGCGGCGTCGAGGCCGGCCGGCACGGCGCCGGCCGGCGGCGGGGTGTAGGCGTAGGGATCGCCGGGGGGCGATGCCGGGGCGGGAGGCGTCGCCGGGCACGAGACCAGCGCCAGGAGCGCGAGGGCGAGGAGCGGGCTGCGGGTCCGGGACGAGGTCATGGCGGCAGGATAGTCCTCCCCGCCCCCCCGTGTCCGGCCATGCGGCCGCGGCTAGAAGGGCGCCGTCAGCACCACCACCACCGCATCCTGGACGCCTCCCTGGTCGAGTTTCCGGGCGAAGGCGTAGGTCCCCTCGGGCGACGCCAGCTTCTGGTGGCTGCCGGCGCCGACCGCGGCGTGCCGCTTGCGGAAGCCGCCCAGCTTCTGGAAGTGCTGGAGCATCGCGGCGTCGGTGGTGCTCCAGTTCATGTCGGAGCGGGTCCCCTGCTGGGGGTCGCTGGCCGTCGGGCCCAGGCGCCGGCCGCTCTCGTCCCCGTAGAAGAGCTGCACCCCGCCCGGCGCCAGGAGCAGCGCGGTTCCCGCCTGCCGCTGCTTCACGGCGTCGTAGCTCACGGCGTCGTAGAAGAGCTGGGTGTCGTGCGACGAGAGGTAGGAGAGCACGTCGAAGCTCGGGTCGGTCGAGGTCAGCGCCGCGATGCCCGCGTAGATGGGCTCCAGATCGCTCGCGCCCGCCTGGGCCAGCGAGGGCCGGGTCTGCAGCAGGCTCGACAGCATCGGCTGGAAGGTGAAGTTGAGGAGCGAGTCGAAGCCGCCGTCGGTGAAGTAGGCGTCCTTGGTCGGGCCGTGGCCGAAGACCTCCCCGGTCATCCAGAACGGGGAGTCGTCGATCTTCTTCGCCGGGTTCGCCGTCTTCCAGTCGGCCAGGGCCACGGTCGCCGCGTCCTTGAGCGCCTTCCACGACGCCAGCTCCACGTTCTTGGCGGTGTCGCAGCGGAAGCCGTCGAAGCCGTATTGCCGCACCCATTCGGCCTGCCACTGCACCAGGTAGTCGCGCACCGTGGCGCTGGCGCCGAGGTCGACGACGCCGGTGGTGCTCGAGCGGCAGGCGTTGGTGAAGATGGGGGGCACGCCGGCCGGCGCGGTGGACTCGGTCTTGAAGTCGGGGAGGAAGGCGAGCGACCTCGTCAGGTCGTCCGTCCCGCCGGGCGTGTAGCCGCCGCCCAGCCCGGCGCGGATCCAGGGAACCCCCCACCAGCCCGCCCAGGAGGGCGAGCCGTAGCTCACCAGGTCGTTCCAGTTGTTCCAGGTCTTGCCGGCGGGCGGGGCGGCCCCGCCGTAGGCCGCGGTGAAGGCGGCCCCGGTGCCGTCGAAGAACACCTGGGGCAGGCAGTCGACGAGGTCGGCGCCGGTGGCGTAGCCGGGGTGGTTCATCACCACGTCCAGGAGCACCCGGATCCCGCGCTGGTGCGCGCCGTCGACCAGGGCCTGGAGGTCGGCCGGGGCTCCCAGGTTCGCGTCCAGCCGGGTGAAGTCGAGCGCCCAGTAGCCGTGGTAGCCGTAGTGCTTGAAGTCGCCCGAGCCGCCCGACACCCAGCCGTGGACCTGTTCCACGACGGGCGAGATCCAGATGGCGGTGGCGCCCAGCGAGGCGACGTAGTCGAGCTCCTGCGTCAGGCCGGCGAGGTCGCCGCCGTGCCAGGTGCCGACCTCGCTGGCGCCGTCCGGGGCCCGGCCGTAGCTCCCGTCGTTCGAGGGGTCGCCGTTCCGGAAGCGGTCGGTCATGACGAAGTAGACCGTGGCGTCGGCCCAGGTGAAGGGCGTCGGCGCCGCCCCGTCCTTCTCCAGCAGGACCACCCCGCTCGGGTCCGGCGTCACCGTGACCGAGCCCGCCGCGCTCACCGTGGCCGTCCGGCTGCTGTAGGCGTCGCGGAGGAGCGTCCCGGCGGCGAAGGCGCCGCTCACGTCCACGGTGAGGGGGTCGCCGGGGCGGTAGGGGGCGGAGCCGCCGCCCTGCGACGAGGAGCAGCTCCAGGCGGCCGCGGCCAGCCCGGCGAGGAAGAAGCCCCGGTGCGTCGTCCTGGTCATGGCGTGCGGCCTCCTCGGATGGCAGGGTATCGGGCCAACGGGCACGGTCAACCGGTTCCGTCGATCGCGCCCCATCGAGCCGGCTTGAATCCCCCGGGCCCCGGTGGGATCGTGCCGCGCCGAACGCACGCCCCGGCCGCCGTGGGCCGGCCAGCCGCCTGGAGGCCGCCATGCCTTCCCCGCTCCGCTCGACCTGGATCGCGCTCCTCGCCCTGGCCCTGGCCGCCTGCGCCAAGGGCAAGTCGGCCCCGGGGGGCCCCCTGCTCCACGTCCCCTCCCCGGCCTGGGAGGACCAGGTCATCTACATGGTCATGACCGACCGCTTCGCCGACGGCGACCCGGCCAACGACGACCAGGGGAAGGGCGAGTTCGACCGGGCGAGCGGCGACAAGTACTCGGGCGGCGACCTGAAGGGGATCATCGACCACCTGGACTACATCCAGGGACTGGGCGCCACCGCCGTCTGGATCACGCCCCCGGTGGCCAACATGTGGTGGGACCCGCTGCAGCAGTCGGGCGGGTACCACGGCTACTGGGCCCGCGACCTCAAGAAGGTGGACGAGCACCTCGGCACGCTGGCGACCTACCAGGCGCTCTCCGACGCGCTCCACCGGCGCGGGATGTACCTCATCCAGGACGTGGTCCCGAACCACATGGGCAACTTCTTCACCTGGTCCCCGCAGTACCCGGCCGCCTGCACCCCGGCCACGGCCGACGCCGCCTGCGCCACCGGTCCGGCCGTCGCCGGCTGCGACGTCACCCTGGGCTTCGTGCAGAACACGGCCGCCGTGCCCACCTCGCGGCCGGCGCAGGCGCCCTTCGACCAGGACGACGCCACCGACCCGGTGCAGCGGGCGGCGGCCATCTACCACTGGACGCCGGCCATCGCCGACTACGGCAACGCCTGCCAGGAGGCGAGCTACCAGATCTCGGACCTCGACGACCTGAACACCGAGAACCCGGTGGTGCGGGCCGCGCTGCGCGACGCCTACGGCTACTGGGTGAAGGAGGTGGGCGTGGACGCCTTCCGGGTCGACACCGCCAAGTTCGTCCCCCACGACTTCTGGAACGACTTCTTCTGGTCCACCGACGCCGCCGCGCCCGGCATCATGAACGTGGCCAGGGCCACCGGGCGCAGCTCCTTCCTGGCCTTCGGCGAGGTCTTCGAGACGCCGCCGCCGATGAGCGACGCCCTGGAGCAGAAGGTGGCCAGCTACCTGGGCACGCCGGCGAAGCCGGAGCTGAACTCGGTGCTGGGCTTCCCGCTCTACGCCGAGATCGGCCGGGTGCTGGCCGGCGGCCAGCCCACCCGCTACATGACCTACCGGCTCGGGCGCCTGATGGACCCGGCGCTGTACCCGGACCCCAACGTCATCCCCACCTTCATCGACAACCACGACGTTCGCCGGTTCCTCTCCATCACCAGCCCCACCGGCGAGAACCTGCTGCAGGCGCTGGCCTTCCTCTTCACCGTCCCGGGCATCCCGGTCGTCTACTACGGGACCGAGCAGGGCTTCACCGAGACCCGGGCCGCCATGTTCCAGGGGGGCTGGGGATCCACCGCCGACCACTACGACACGGCCGGAGCCGTCTACCAGCGCATCAAGAAGCTCGCCGGCATCCGCAAGGGGAGCCCGGCCCTCCGGCGCGGCGGCCTGGAGGTGCTCTACGACAACGCCGCCGGCGCCGGCCCTTTCGCCTACCGGCGGACCTCGGGCGCGGAGACGGTGCTCGTGCTCCTCAACACCTCGAAGCACCCGGTCCTCTTCGGCTCGCTCGACACCAAGCTCGCGCCCGGCAGCGTCCTGGAGGTGCTCCACGACGAGCAGGGCCCGCCGGCGCCCCAGGTCGGGCAGGGGGGGCTGCTCACCGCCGTGATGCCGGCCATGGGCGTGGTCATCGCCCGGGCCACCGGCGCGGTGGTGACGCCGCCCGCGCCCGGCGCCACCATCGCGGTGACCACGCCCATCGCCGGCCAGACCTTCACCGCCGACACCACCTTCTCCGGGACCCTCTCGCCGGCCACGGCCCGGCTGCAGATGGTCCTCGACGGCAACGCGGCCTCCGCCACCCCCGTCTCCGTGGCGGGCGACGGGACCTGGAGCGTGGTGCTGCCGGTCTCGAGCTTCGCCACCGGCCGCTTCGACCACGACGTGGCCTTCTACGCGCCGGACG
Source organism: Anaeromyxobacteraceae bacterium (assembly GCA_035455425.1). Lineage (GTDB taxonomy): Bacteria > Myxococcota > Myxococcia > Myxococcales > Anaeromyxobacteraceae > JACRMN01. The sequence goes on from DATIFE010000196.1 coordinate 7,869, forward strand.
ACGGCGTGGCCACGGCCCCGGCCCGGTTCACCACCGACGTGGCCTTCAACGGCCTCACCTACGACTTCGACGATCCGGTGGGAGACGACCTCGGGCCGGCCGGGACCTACACCTACCCGCAGGACGCCACCTTCCACCACGAGATGGACGTCACCCACGTGAAGCTCGAGGTGGGGGCGACCACCCTGAACGTCAACCTCACCATGGCGGACTTCAGCTCGGTGTGGAACCCGGCCAACGGCTTCGACCACGTCTACTTCAACCTCTACTTCCAGCTCCCCGGCGTCGCCGGGGCCACGGTGATGCCCAAGCTGAACGCGTCGGTGCCCGCCGGCTTCAGCTGGAGCTTCAACCAGTTCAGCGGAGGCTTCGACAACGTGATGTACACCTCGGCCGGGGCGACCGCCGACTCCTACGGCAGCCCCGGCATCGCGCCGGTGGTGAAGGTGGACCCGAACCAGAAGCTCGTCACCTTCGTCTACGACCGCAACAACTTCGGCATCGCCACCTGGTCGGGGGTGCGCATCTACGTCGCCACCTGGGACTATGACGGGATCGGGGCCCGCTTCCGGCCGCTGTGCACCGCCGCCTCCCAGTGGGAGATGGGAGGCGGCACGCCCGGGGCCGCCCTGACGCCCTGCTCCGGCACCGGGATCCTGAGCGACGACCCCAAGATCATGGACGACGTGTCGCCGCTCACCATCCCCTGAGTCAGCGGGTGTTGCAGGGCAGGCCCGCTCCCTGGGCCCCGGCCTGAGGCAGCTCGAAGACGGCGCTGGTCCTCGCCGGCACGGTGAAGTCGGCGCCCGCCGCCGCGGCGGTGCGCACCACCGGGTCGGCCGAGGCGGCCAGCACCGGGTGCAGCGCGAAGCCCGAGGCACCCGGCACCGTCATGGTGTGGCTGGCCGCGTCGGCGTTGAGGATCACCACCAGGGCGTCCCGGCCCGGATCGAGGTCGGCGCCGGCGCAGGTGCCGTCGGTGATGGTCATGACGATGACCCCGGGCACCTGCGCGGGCCCGTAGTTCAGGAAGTCCACGCGGGTCTTCACGTCCGCGCCCGTGGCCAGGCGGAACAGCGGGGAGCTCTTCCGGACCCGCAGCATCTCCTGGAAGTGGGCCGAGGCCGCCGCGATGTCGGCCGCCGACGGCGCGATGGAGGCGTCGGCGAAGACGGGGAGGATCACCGGCCAGTTGGCCTGGTTGTCGCCCGCGCTCGGCAGGCCGCTCCGCCAGCCGTTGGTCGCGCCGGTCCAGTCGACCCGGTTGAACCAGTCGCCCGAGTCGTAGCTGTTCTTGTCCATCGACTTCGAGCGGAGGAGGTCGTCGCCCATGTGGACGAAGGGGATTCCCTCCCCGAGGAGCACCGTGTCCTCCGCCAGGTTCTGGTCCCGGACCCGGTCGGCCATCGAGCGCCCGGTGGGCAGCTTGTGCTGGATGATGTCGAACAGCACCTGGTTGTCGTGGGCCGAGACGTAGTTGATGACCTCCTGCGGGTCGAGCGTGTACCCCGAGTGCTGGCCGTTGTAGCCCAGGGCCCCGCCGCCGACCGTGGTCCCGGCCGCGGTCACCAGCCGGAAGTCCTTCAGGTTGCCCGCCATGCTCACCTTGATTCGGTCGATGGAGTCGATGAGCGCCTGGCAGTCGGTCGGGAGCGAGGTGGAGGCCTCGTTGGGATCGGTGCACAGGCCGGTGGCGAAGCCCTGGCCGGCGCGCAGGGCGGCCCCGTTGTCGAACGGCCCGCCGCCGCGCACGTAGTCGCGGATCCGGTCGTTGAAGGTCCCGATCCCGGTTCCGGCCATGTTGGCCTGGTTGGCGGTCAGGCCGCGGACGTTGTTCTGCAGCTCGCCCATGTTCCAGCCCTCGCCGTAGAGGTAGATCTTCGAGCCGTCCACGCCGTCGGTCCCCGGGGTGAGGGCCGCCAGCGCGGCCTGCGCGGCCAGGACGTCGGCCTTCATGTGGAGGCCCATGAGGTCGAAGCGGAAGCCGTCCACCTTGTAGTCGCGGGCCCACCGCACCAGCGTGTCGTCCATGAGCCGCCCCATCATGTGGTGCTCGGTGGCGGTGTTGGCGCAGCAGCTCGAGGTCTCCACGTAGCCGGTGTCGGGATTGAGGCGGTGGTAGTAGCCGGGGACCACCTTGTCGAGGACCGACTTGTCGCCGACGCCGGCGGCGTTGGTGTGGTTGTAGACCACGTCCATCACCACCCGCAGGCCCAGGTTGGCGAGCCCCATCACCATCTGGCGGAACTCCACGATCTTGGCGGTTCCCTCGGCGGTGGAGGCGTAGCTCCCCTCCGGCGCCCCGTAGTGGAACGGGTCATACCCCCAGTTGAAGGAGTCGAGGGCGCGCATGTAGCCGGCGATGGCCTGCTGCTGGTCCGAGTCGCCGGCGAAGCTCTGGATGGCCTGGAGGACGGTCTGGCCGGCGAACTGGCCGCACAGCGCCGTGGGCACGGCCGGGTTCCTGGCGCACAGGTCGCCGAACTGGGCGTCCACGTCCACCCGGTTGGCCGGGTCCTCGTCCACGGTGGCGATGTCGAAGGCCGGCAGCAGGTGCACATGGGTGAGCCCGGCCGCCGCCAGGTCGGCCAGGTGCCGGGTCCCGTCGGACGCGTCCGCGAAGGCCAGGTACTTCCCGCGGTGGGCGGCGGGCACGGTGGCGTCGGTGGCGCTGAAGTCGCGGATGTGGCTCTCGTAGATGACGATGTCCTCGGGCGCGGCCAGCGGGGGCTTGGCGAGCGCGTCCCAGCCGGCGGGCTTCAGCGCCGGGTCGGCGAGGTCCACGATCTGCGCGTAGAGGCCGTTGGGGGAGAGGTTCGCGGCGTAGGGGTCGGTGACCGTCACGTCCTCCACCTTCCCGGTGGTCGGGTGGTAGACGGTCAGCTCGTACCGGTAGTACATGCCGTACCAGGCCGCCGGGCCGGTGTAGGTCCAGACGCCCGGCGCCGGGTCGGCGGCCATGGTGAAGGGCGATCCCGCCAGCTCGGCGTGGGCCGGGGTGTCGTCGAAGACGTGGAGCAGCGGAGCCGCCTGGACGGTGGGCGCCCACAGCCGGATGGTGGGCGTGGTCCCGGAGAAGGTCGCGCCCAGCGGCCCGTCGTAGGCGTAGAGGTCGTCGAGGACCAGCGGGATCTGGACCGCGGTGGCCGCCAGAGCCGAGCCGTCCGCCCGGCGCGCCACCGCCACCAGCTGCCCCGTCAGCGCCTGCGGCAGCGCCGCCTGGTCGGCGACCGCGATGGAGAAGGCCCGGCGCGTCTTGAGGTGCGGCACCAGGGCCTGGAGCGCGGCCGAGATGCCGGCCGGGTTGGGCGCCAGCGGGATGGCGCTGCCGCCGACGACGTCGGTGCCGGCGGTGTTCACCTTGATGTCGGCGGCCCGCGACCAGCGCAGCTCGAAGGTCGCCGCCGCCGCGTCGGTCTCGTCCCAGACCAGGGTGTCCCGGGCCAGGAGGTGCGCAGCCGCGCCGGCGATGTCGAGCGCCCCCACCTTGCGCGGCCGGGAGCTGATGGTCGCCGAGCCGCTGGTGACGAAGACGATGTTGCCCAGCGCCGCCGGGTCGAAGCTCATGTCCGGCCCGGGGTCCTTGGTGTCTCCCTTGTGGACGATGACGCAGACCTGGCCGGCCTGGCAGTTGCCGACCGGGCCGTCCCGGGTGATGTCGATGAGGAACCCCGACCCCAGGTCGGCGTCGAAGCTCCCGGTCGGCTGCAGCGGCGCCCCCCAGGTCGTGTTCTTCGCCTGGTCGCCCCACAGGTGCAGGCCCCAGCCGGCGTAGTCGGTGTCGGCGCGGGTGTAGTAGAGGGCCACCTGGCTCGCGCCCGGGATGGCCGGCAGGGCCCGGGGGACCACGGTGGAAGACCCGGAGAAGACGTACGCCAGCCGCGCCGACCCCGACACGTCCACGGCGAGCGCCCCGGCGGCGTCGGTCTGGGTCCCGTTCTTGAGCGAGAACACCAGCGAGGTGGCACCGCCCTGCAGCGTCAGCGCGTACACCGCGCCGAATCCGTCGGTGGAGGAGGCGGCGACGCTCGTCTCCACCGCCCCGACCGTCGTCTCCACCGTCCAGCCGGCGTAGTCGCCCAGCGGGCGGTGGTAGTGGAGGGTGAAGGCGGTCGAGACGGGCGGCTGCTCGGCCTTCTTCGAGCTCGAGGAGCAGGCGGCGAGAGCCGCCGGGAGGAGGAGTGCCAGGCAGCGAAGCAGCCTCGGGTTGCCGGGGAGGGTCGCGCTCATGGCGCACGGCATAGAGCCTCCGCACGGCGATGGCAACCCCGCACGGTGCCGCGGTGCGTCTCCCGGCTCCCGCCCCCGGGACCGTCGCGCCGGGTCCGGAGCGACCGGCGCGGCCTCAGACCCGCCCGGCCCAGGCGCGGCCGGCGCGAGCCCAGGCGGCGCGCAGCGCCGCCGCGCCATCGGGGTCGAGCGGTCCGGCCTCCAGCGCCGCGACCGCCTCGGCCAGGTGAACGGGGCTGGCGGTGCCCACCAGCGCCGCGGAGACGCCGGGGGCGAAGGCCGCGAAGCGGAGGAAGAGCCCGGGCCAGGCGGGGCCCCCGGCGTCGAGCCCGAGCGCGCGGAACCGGTCCCACGCCTCGGCCACGTCCGGCTCCATGGGCCGCGCCGCGAAGCGCCAGGGCGCGTTGCCGAGCGCCCTCTTGCCGAGGACGCCCAGCCCGCGGGCCCGGGCCTCGGCCACCGCCCCGTCCAGCTCGGCCTGGTCGAGGGCGCTCACCGAGCACTGCACCGCCCCGAAGGCTCCGGAGCGCACCGCCCACCGGAGCCCTTCCCCCTCCCCGGCATAGGCCGCCACCCGCACCTTCCCGGCCTCGACGGCCCGGAGGAGCGCCTCGACCACCTCGCCGCCCTCGAGGACCTCGCGCCCGCAGGAGTGGAGGTGGACGAGGTCGAGGCGGTCGGTCCGCAGCCGGGCCAGGGCGGCGTCCACGCCCGCGGCGACGCAGGGACCGGTCCAGTCCGGCAGGCCGGGCACGCCGTACCCCACCTTGGTCGAGAGCACCACCCGCTCGCGGCGCCCGGCCAGCGCCCGGCCGAGCCGCTCCTCGGAGAGCCCGTAGCTCCGCGCCGTGTCGAGGAGCGTGACGCCCAGGTCGAGCGCGCGGCCGATCAGCCGGTCCACGTCGCCGTCGCTCGTCTCCGGGCCGCCGATGCGGCCCGCGCCCAGGCCCAGCGCCGACACCCGGAGCCCCGTCGTTCCCAGCGGGCGCTGCTCCATCTCCACCTCCGGAAAGGAGGACCCCGTTCGCGGTGAGCGTAGCGCGGACGCGCTCACCTTGGATCGGAGGGCCGCGCGAAGTCGAACCGCGAACGGCCGGCCGCGATAGACTGCCAGGGCCATGCGCGCATCCCGGCTCGCCCCCCCTGCCCTGGCCGCCGCCCTGCTCCTCGCCTGCGCCGCCCCGAGGCCGCCGGAGGCGCCGGCGCCTCCGAAGGCCGCGAGCAGCTTCGCCGACCCGCGCCTGCACACCTGGGCCAACGGCGCCGTCTTCTACGAGGTCTTCGTCCGCAGCTTCCAGGACTCCGACGGCGACGGGAAGGGCGACCTGGAGGGCCTGGTCTCCCGGCTCGACTACCTGAACGACGGCGACCCCGCGACCGGCTCCGACCTGGGCGTGGACGCGCTCTGGCTGATGCCGGTCTTCGCCTCGCCGAGCTACCACGGCTACGACACCACCGACTACGAGACCATCAACCCCGACTACGGCAGCAACGCCGGCTTCGCCCGCCTCTGCGCCGAGGCGCACCGGCGCGGGATGCGCGTCGTCGTGGACCTGGTGCTGAACCACACCAGCGCCCAGCACCCGTGGTTCCTGGATTCGGCCTCCACGCCCGCCTCGCCGAGGCGCGACTGGTACGTCTGGAGCCCGACCGACCTCGGCTGGGGGCAGCCCTGGAACCCGGCCGGCCGCACCTGGCACCGGAAGAACGGCGCCTGGTACTACGGCCTCTTCTGGGCGGGGATGCCCGACCTGAACTTCCGCACCCCCGCGGTGCGGGAGGAGGCGGAGCGCATCGCCGCGCTGTGGCTCTCGCGCGGCGTGGACGGCTTCCGGCTCGACGCCACCCGCCACCTCATCGAGACCGGCCCCGGCGAGACCGGCCAGAACGACACCCCCGAGACCCACCGGTTCCTGAGGGAGTTCGCCGCCCGCGTCCGCGCGGTGAAGCCGGACGCGGTCCTCATCGGCGAGAACTGGACCGAGACGCCGAAGATCGCTCCCTACTACGGCTCGACCTGGGCCGTGCCGGGAGGGGACGAGCTGCCCCTCAACTTCGACTTCCCGCTGGCGAGCCGCATCCTCCAGGGCGTCCGGACCGGCGAGGCCGCGCCCATCGGCGACAAGCTCATCGAGATCCGGCGGACCTACCCGCCGGGCGCCACCGACGTGCCCTTCCTCACCAACCACGACCAGCGGCGCGTCGCCTCGGAGCTCGCGGGGGACGAGGGCAAGCTCCGCAGCGCCGCGGCGGTGCTGCTCACGCTCCCCGGGACGCCCTTCCTCTACTACGGCGAGGAGGTGGGGCTCGCCAACGGGACCGCCGACGGCGACGAGGCCAAGCGCACCCCCATGCCCTGGGACGCCTCGCCGGGCGGGGGCTTCACCACCGGCCGCCCCTGGTACGGCTTCGCGCCCGGCCGCGAGCGCGCCAACGTGGCGGCGCAGACCGGCGATCCCGGCTCGCTGCTCTCCCACTACCGCAGGCTGGTCCGGGCCCGCCACGCGTCGGCGGCGCTCTCGCGCGGCGCGCTGGAGCTGCTCCGGAGCCAGGGGCCGCTGCTCGCGTACCTGTGCTCCGAGGGGGGCGAGCGCGTGCTCGTGGTCCACAACCTGGGAGACGGCGCGCTGGAGGTCTCGCTGCCGGTCGCGGCCCACAAGGCCGACGCGCTCTTCGCCTCCCCCGGGCTCTCGATGCGCCTCGGCGCCGGCGAGGCGCACGCCGCTCTGCCCCCGCACGGCAGCGGCGTCTTCCGGCTCGAGTGAGACGCGGCGGAAGGGAGAGGCCACGGAGACCGAGGCATACCGGCGCTTCACCGACCGGCTCCGGGCGGGCCTGGCGCGCGAGCCCGACGTCCTGGGGCTCGTCGCCCTGGGCTCCATGTCGGGCGAGGGCGCTCCCGCGGACGAGTGGTCGGACCACGACTTCTTCGTCGTCGTCCGCCCGGGGGCCCAGGAGCGCTTCCGCCGGGACCTGGCCTGGCTCCCGGACCCGGGCGAGATCGCGTTCTCCTTCCAGGAGACGGCCCACGGCCTCAAGGTGGTCTACCGGAGCGGCCACCTCCTCGAGTTCGCGGTCTTCGACCCCGAGGAGATCAGCCTGGCCCGGGTGAACCGCTACCGCGTCCTGCTCGACCGGGCCGACGTGGCGAGCCGGATGGCGCGGGTCCGCGAGGAGACGGCGGCCGCCCCGCCCCCCGGCGACCGGTACCTCCTCGGCCAGTTCCTCACCAGCCTCCTCGTGGGATCGGGCCGGTGGCGCCGCGGCGAGCGGCTCTCGGGGGAGCAGCTCGTCCGCCAGGGCGCCCTCGGGCACCTCCTGCGCCTGGTCGCGGCCCACGTGCCACCGGACGACGCCGCGGCGCCCGACGGCCTGGATCCCTTCCGGCGCTTCGAGCGCGCCTGGCCGCGGCTCGCTGCGGAGATCCACGGCGCGCTCGCCGCCGAGGTCCCGGAGACCGCGCGCAGGCTCCTCCTCCTCGCGGCGCGCGAGCTCGGCCCCCGCGTCGACCTGCCGCCGGCGGCCGTGGAGGCCGTGCAGCGCGCGATCGCCGGGACCTAGGACCTGTCAAGGGCTGTGCGGGCGCACCCGTGCCACGCGGCGCGTCAAAGTTGTCGCAGGGCCACCGATGCTTGTCCCCTCCGGTCCTGCCCGGTAGTAGAGTTTCCGCCGACCGCGGGGCCCGTTGAGTGCGCAGCCACCTCGGCTGGGAGGAGCTTCGTGTCGCAGGCGGTTCGCATGGCGGCGGTCCGCTCCCTGCTGGCCGCCCTCGCCGCAGCCGCCGGCTGCGTGCAGACGCCGGCCGGGGTCTCCGCCGCACCCTCGTGGTGGCGCGACCGGGTGGCCTACGAGATCTTCGTGCGCAGCTTCGCCGACTCGGACGGCGACGGCGTCGGCGATCTCCGCGGCCTCACGGCCCGGCTCGACTACCTGAACGACGGCGACCCGGCGACCACGGCGGACCTGGGCGTGGACGCGGTCTGGCTCATGCCCGTCTTCCCGTCGCCGAGCTACCACGGCTACGACGTCGCCGACTACCGCGGCGTGAACCCGCAGTACGGCACGCTCGCCGACCTCGACGCCTTCGTCCAGGGCGCCCACCGGCGCGGGATCAAGGTGATCCTGGACATGGTGCTGAACCACTCGTCCTCGGTCCATCCCTGGTTCCAGGACTCGCAGCAGGGCCCCGCCGCGGCGAGGCGAGCCTGGTACTCCTGGCGCGACGCGCTCCCGACCACCGGCTGGCGCCGCCCCTGGGACGGTACCCTGGCGTGGTACGCCCTGAATGGCTCCTACTACTACGGTCTCTTCTCACCGAGCATGCCGGACCTCAACCTGGGGAACCCGGCCGTGGAGCACGAGCTCGTCGACTCCATGAAGTTCTGGCTGGCGCGCGGCGTGGACGGCTTCCGCCTCGACGCCGTGCGTCACTACTTCGAGTCGGCGGACGGCGTGGTGGTGGACCAGCCGGAGTCGCACGCCTTCCTGCGCCGCATCCGGACGGCGCTCGAGGACGACCACCCCGGGGTGCTCCTGGTGGCCGAGGCCTGGGCGCCGCTCGAGATCGCCACCACCTACCGGGGCAGCGGCGACGAGGCCCAGCTCGGCTTCGCCTTCGACCTGGCCGACGCGCTGGTCGGCGCCGCCGGCAGCGGCGACGCGGCGGCGGTCGTGAACGTGCTGGCCCGCACCGAGGCGGCGCTCCCGGGCGAGGCGCGCGCCTTCGACGCGCCCTTCCTCTCGAACCACGACCAGGTGCGCGTGATGCGGGCCCTGGGGGGCGACGCCGCCGCGGCCCGCGTCGCCGCGGCCGCGCTCCTGGCCCTGCCCGGAACGCCCTTCCTCTACTACGGCGAGGAGATCGGCATGCAGGGAGGCGCCGCCTCCGACGACCGGAACAAGCGCACCCCCTTCCGCTGGACCGCGGCCGCGCCCGGCTACGGCTTCACCACCGGCAGCGCCTGGTTCTCGGCAACCGAGGCCACCGGGGTGGACCTGGCCAGCCAGCAGGCCGACCCCGCCTCGCTCTGGAACGCCTACCGGCGCCTGGTGGCGCTGCGCCACGCCCAGCCGGCGCTGGCCGACGGCGACGCCGTCCGCCCGGCCGTCACCGGCGGCGGCCCGGGCGCCTTCGCCCTGCTCCGCGCCGGCGCGGGCCAGCGCGTGCTCTTCGTCGCCAACTTCGCCGCAGCCCCCACGGGTGCGTTCTCGGTGGACGCGTCCGGCACCCCGCACACCCTCGAGTCCGAGGGTCTCGCCGGTCCCCCCGTGCCCGGCGGCGGGAAGCTCGCCTTCCCGGGCCTCGACGCCAGGGCCTGGGCCTTCTTGCAGCTGGAGTGAAACCCGCAATTCTCGCCAGGGAGAACCGAGAATGAACGCCCGGACGATCCGCTGGTTCCTCGCCGCCGCCCTGCTCGCCGGCTCGGGGCTTCCCGCCGCCGCCAGGGACCCCGCCGCCACGTGCAAGCCGGACGGCGGTCTCAAGGTCTCCGACCCCGTCGGCGACGACAACGGGCCGGGCACCTACACCTACCCCACCGACGCCGTCTACAAGCCGGGCTCCTTCGACCTGACCGAGCTCGAGGTGGTGCCCTCCGGCAACAAGGTGGAGTTCCGGGTCACCGTGAAGTCGCGCATCGAGGACCCCTGGGACAGCCAGGCCTGGGGCGGGAACGGCTTCTCGGTGCAGATGGTCTTCATCCACATCGACACCGACCACAAGGCCGGCAGCGGCGTGCGCGAGGGCCTTCCCGGCACCAACGTGCGCTTCGCCGCCGACGAGGCCTGGGACCGGGTGGTGATCATCTCGCCCCAGGGGCCGACGCGGGTGAACTCCGAGATCGGGCAGAAGTGCCCGCAGTGGAAGGACCGGATCATCGTCCCCGAGATCACCCGCGCCTCGGGCCGCACCCTCATCGCGGTGGTCGACGCGGCCGCGCTCGGCGGCGCGCCGTCGCCCCGCTGGGGCTACCAGGTGCTGATGCAGTCCAACGAGGGCTTCCCGGCCAAGACCGACCTCCTCACCCGCAAGGTGAACGAGTTCGAGGGCCAGCACCGGTTCGGCGGCGGCAGCGACTACGACAACGATCCCCAGGTCATGGACATCCTGGTGCCGGCCGGCGGCGACCCGGTGAAGAAGCAGCACGAGATCCTGTCGAAGTACAACAAGGCCGCCACCACCGACGTGAAGCCCGAGGACCTGGCGGTGGTCCCGATGGTCTACCCCTGCGCCGACTGAGGCCCGCCATGACGAGCCCCACCCTCCGGGGAGTCCTCGCCGCCGCTCTCGCCGCGCTCGGGCCGGCCGCCCGCGCCGACACCGTCAACTTCGACATGAGCGGCAAGATCTACACGAAGTACATGTACCAGAACGACGCCACCCAGGGCTGTCTCTCCATCTCCAACCCGTTCTGGGTGGACAACATCGGCGGCCACAACGGCGCCTGCACCGAGTTCGAGCTCAACATCAAGGCCCGCGTCGGCCCCAAGGTCGAGGCCGGGGTGCGCCTCCAGAGCCGCTGGGGCGCGATGTGGCAGGACTGGTGGGAGAACGGCGACCTCAAGCCCGGCGTGTCCGACACCTCGGGCGAGAGCCTGGGCATGAACCACGCCCAGTACATCAAGCTGCGGGCCGCCTGGATCCGCGCCGCCCCGCCCATCCCGACGGTGAAGTGGATCACCGTCGGCTCGACCGACTACTCGATGTGGAACGAGTGGACCATCGGCAAGGCCCGCTACATCGACCGGGACAACGGCGACGGCGTCTTCGTCGAGGGCGACGTGCTCCCCGGGCGCAAGCTCTCCTACACCTTCGGCGCCATGGCCATGCCCAAGCTGTGGGCCGGCCCGGGCTGGCAGACCGGCCTCAAGGACAACGACCCGCTGGCGGGGCTCTACGGGACCGACTGGGCCTTCGCCGCCAAGATCGAGAGCCGGCCCTTCGCCGACCTGCGCCTCAAGCTCATCGGCGCCTACCTCAAGGACTGGGAGGCCGACAAGTACAGCCCCATGCTCACCGGGCCCCCGGACGCGGCGCGCGGCGCCGACCACTCGGTGGCGCTCTCGACGAGGTTCCGCGGCGTCAACGCCACGCTGGAGGGCTTCTACACGCCCTCGTGGGTGGACTGGCTCGCGGTCACGGGCCTGCTGGCGGCCTCCTCCAACTACGTCAACCCGGAGTACGCCACCAACCTGGTGCGCAACGGCCAGGGCTTCTCGCCCGTGGTCTTCCGCACCGACAGCCAGGGCCGCGCCGTGGCCTCCGAGGCCCTGGCCGGGAAGGTGCTGGTCGAGCTCTTCGACCCCTGGCAGAAGGGCCTCTCCTTCAAGCTCGAGTACTTCAACATCGGCTCCGAGTACAACGCCGTCATGGGCTCGCGGCGCGAGGCCGACGTGCTGCTCACCGACGGCATCATCGCCGGCGGCTTCACCCGCGGCGGCCAGCTCCCCACGCTCAACATCGCCAACGAGTTCCAGGACTGGGACGAGCCCTGGTACGAGTCCTGTATCGGCTGGCACGGCGGGACGGCGCTGCTGGAGCTGGTGCGCGGGTCCTTCAAGTCCACGCTGGAGTACACCTACATCGGCTACAACACCAACATGCAGGGCCGGGACGTGAAGAACCAGTTCCCGGACTTCCTCTACACCAACGGCTTCACCGACACGACCGCCTTCACCGCCGACTCCGACTACGCCAACGTCTACGACCGCGGCAAGGACCCGCGCAGCGTCTACGCCGAGTTCCAGGACCGGCGCACCCACCTGGCGGTCCTGAACGTGCAGTACCTGCTCCCGCGGCTGCCGGGGGCGGTGCTGGGCCTCAAGGGGAAGTACATCGACGACCGCGACAACCGGATCAAGGCCAACCCCGACGACGACTACCACGGGAAGTCCATGCTGGGCATGGCGACGCTCACCCTGCAGCCCACCAACGAGCTCAAGACGCTGCTGGGGTACGAGTACTCGCGCTGGAAGGAGGCCAGGCGGAACGGCTCGGAGACCCTGGGCTTCACCGACTCGAAGACCTACCGGCACACCGCCCACGTGGGCATGACCTACGCCTTCGGCGGCGCGCTCTTCGGCTACACCCTCGAGTACTTCCACAAGGATCTCCTCCGGGTGCGCCCCCTCGTCGACATGAAGTGGAACGTGTGGCGCGCCAAGGCCACCTTCGAGGCGGCATGGTGACGGCGATGCGCAACCACCTGATCGCGGCGGTGTCGCTCGCGGCCCTCTCCGGCTGCGGGCTCGAGAACTTCTTCGGCAACGTGGGCCACGCGTCGTACCCGCGGCCCGCCTCGGCCATCCGCGGGAGCGCGCCCTGGGCCGGCGCGCGGGCCTCCCAGATCACCGCGACCGACGGCGACCTGAACGCGCTCGAGCCCTTCCAGGTCGACGTAGAGGGAGGCACCTACGACCTGCGCCTTCCCTCCTCGAGGTACTCGATGATCATCGTCCACGGGCGCGCCGGGGACATGGAGCTCCGGGCCCTGGTCCCCTTCGTCGGGGAGGAATCGGCCGCGACCGGCGTGGACCTCGACGCCCGCAACATGGCCGAGACCCTGATCGTCGAGGCCGCCCTCAGCGCCAAGGGCATCCCCTTCAAGAAGCTGACCCCCGGCGCCTACGTCGGCGACGGGGTCACCACCGGCACCCGCACCCTCATCCGCAAGGCCTTCGACCAGGCCGGGCCGACCCAGGACCTGCTCCACATGGTGGAGCGCCTCGCCGCCGCCTCCGACCCGGCCTCGGGCGTGACCGACCCGTTCCTCTTCGCGCGCCCGGTGCTGAACGCGAGCTACGGCGTCACCACCAGCCCGCTCGACGCGGGATGGCTGGCCCGCAACGTCATCGACTACGACGGCGACGGGGGCCGCGACAGCGACTCGGCCAAGTTCGACGCCGCGCTGGCCGCCGTGGCGCAGCTCTACAAGCCCGAGGGCTGCCTCGATCCGACCCACCTCCGGCTGATGTTCACGGTGGACTTCAACCAGGGCGCCCTGAACGGGAACTGCGGCACCATCGACCGCTTCAAGTGGCTCTCCCCCAAGACCATCCAGCCGGACCACCGCATGTTCTTCGTGGGCTGGATCTACACCCGGACGGCCATCCCGGTCTCGGAGGTCAACGACCCGGCCATCAACACGCAGCTCGGCAACAGCGTCCCCAACACCATCCCCATGTACGACGACGGGACCAACGGCGACGAGGTCGCCGGCGACGGCATCTGGACCGTGTACTTCGACGTGCCCTACGACCCGGCGAAGATCCTTCGCATGGGCTACAAGTACACCTGGGGAACGCCCGGGCACGTCTGGACGGGCACCGAGGAGTGGCCGGGCAACTCCCGCATCCTCGAGCTGATCGACGTGAACGGCGACGGCTTCGTCTACCGACGCGACGTCTTCGGCGACGAGGCCACCAACAAGGACAACCAGAACCTGAACACCAGCGGCACCGGCAGCATCACCTGGACCACCGACCTGCACGGCTGCGGGCCGGAATCGCACGAGCAGATGTTCACGGAGCACAGCGCCTGTCAGTGCGGGACTTCGTGGTGGACCCCGCAGTCGGTGGGGCCCATCACGGTGGCCTGCACGGGGCCGTGAGCACCGCGCCCGGACGGGTGTCCGGGCGCGCACAACCAGGAAGGAGCGAAGCGATGAGGCGACTCGAGATTCTCGGAGCAGCGCTTTCCGCGATGGCGCTCGCCGCCTGCGGCGGAAGCAGCAGCAAGAGCACACCCGTGACCCCCGGCTTCCCCCAGCCCGCCGGGACGGTGGCGGTGAACTTCTCGGTGGACGACACCGCGAACAAGGTCTTCACGGCGGGCCAGCTCAAGTGGAAGGGGTCGCTCCTCTTCGACGCGACCACCCGCAAGATCACCTACGACAGCACCTGGAGCGGCGGCGTCGCCCGGGCGGGGTTTCCCACCCTGTATGACGACGGCCCCTGGAACGTCGATCCCCCGGGCCACGAGCCGGCCGGCTCCGTGGCTGGCGACCACAAGTGGGGCGTGACGGTGTTCGTCACGCCGCCGGCGACGGGCTCGCAGGCGTACGAGTACGGCCTGATCGACGAGCTCTACGAGGCCACCTACGGCAATGGCTGGATCTGGGTCGGGACCAACGGCTCGTTCAACGTGGCGGCCGGCGCCACCGCTCCCATCAACGCCACCGGCCTGACGCTGCCCGTCTTCGGCACCACCGACCTGCAGCTGACGCTCGACACCAACAACCTGGACCCGGCCACCACCTGGGACACCTCGGTCGTCCAGGTGAAGGGCTCGGCCTGGGCATGGGGCAACATCGCCCTGGTCGACGACGGCACCAAGGGCGACGCCACCGCCGGCGACGGCATCTACACCTTCCAGCTCTCCCAGTACGTCGGCGCGGGCAGCACTCGCCCCCACACCGGCCTGCTCAACTCGGGCGACAAGCCCGAGTTCATCTGGGTGCTGGGCACCGGAACCGGCGTCGAGTACAAGGACGCCTCCTCGGTGGCGGACCTGATCGGCGTGGCCGCGGGCACCAAGGCCGCGGGCGCCGGCGCGTTCACCCCCCAGACCGTCGGCATCGCCGCCAACAACAACACGTACATCACCGTCCCGTAACGGATCGCACCCGGTGCGGGGCCGCCGGAGGCTTCCTCCGGCGGCCTCGCCGTTTTCCGAGGTCTCCCGACATGGGACCGCCCTTCCGCCTCCTGCCGCCGGCTCTGGTCCTGGCCCTGGGCGCCATCCCGGGCGGTGGACTCGCCGCACCGCGGCTGGTCGCCTCCTTCCAGGACCCGGCGGGCGACGCCACCGGGCCCGGGTCCTACGCGCCCCCCGGCGACACCGACTTCCAGGACGGCGACTTCGACCTGCGCCGCTTCGCGGTCTACGTCGACGGCGACGACGTCGTCCTCGAGGTCACGCTGGGAGCGCCCTTCCGCCGCCCGGAGCTGACCGTGCGGTCGGGCTCCACTCCCCTGCAGCTCTGGAACGGGATCTACCTCCAGAACGTGGACGTCTACGTGGACACGGATCCGGGCGCGGCGGGCTTCTCCTCCTGCATTCCCGGGCGCCGCGTGGCCTTCGCCGACGGGCGCACCTGGAAGGCGGCGGTGGTCCTGACGCCCCAGCCCGGCCCGGCGCGGAACGTCGCCGCCGACGTCATGGGGCCGGCGGCCCGGCACGTGGTCTTCGCCCAGGGCCTGCAGACGAGCGGGCGGACCGTCACCGCCCGCGTCCCGGCTGCCGCGCTGGGCGGCGAGCCCCGCAGCACCTGGGGCTGGTCGGTGCAGGTCTCCGGCGCGCGCTGGGAGAGGAGCTTCTCGCTCACCGACCGCTTCCGCGGCGGCGTCGAGGCCGACGCCTTCACCATGCCGGTGCTGCCGCTGCGCGAGGCGTGGGCCTTCGGCGGCGCGCCCGCGGGCAACGCCCACCCCCGGGTGGTGGACGTCCTCCTGCCCCCGGGCGTCGATCAGAAGGCGGTGCTGGGCTCCTTCGACGCCGCCACCGGTGCCTTCGCGCGGGTGCCCTTCGTCTACGCCGAGCCTCCTCCACCTGCTCCCCCGCTCGCCCCGAGCGTAGGGCCTGCGGAGCAGGCCCGGAGTCGAGGGGCCGCGCCCCCCGCCCTGACCGTCGCCGACGTCTCCGGCGACATGGTCTCCATCTCCGGCCCGCCGGCCGGCATCAAGCCCATGCAGCTGGGCCGCGTCCTCGGCCCCGACGGCGCCACCGTGGCGCGCATCGTCGTCGTCCAGGTGCTGGACAAGGGCCTCGTCGCCAGCGCGGTCGACGGCCGGGAGAAGATCGAGCGCGGAGCCCGTGTGGAGTTCGAGCGCGATCCTCCCCGCTGACGATCGACGGGAGTCCCATGCCTGCGCGATTCCTCGCCGCCGTCGCCTCCGCCGCCCTCCTCGCCGCGCTAGCCACCCCGCGCGCCGCGCGGGCGGCCACCGTCGCCGTGGCCTGCGGCTCCGTCGGGGCCGAGCTGGAGCTGTGCCGCACCGGCGCCGAGGCCTGGGCCCGCAAGACGGGCAACCGCGTCGAGGTGGTGAGCGTCCCCAAGGACAGCAACGAGCAGCTCGCGCTCTACCAGCAGCTCCTCGCCTCGCGGTCGAGCCGGATCGACGTCCTGCGCATCGACGTGGTCTGGCCCGGGCTCCTCGCGAGCCACCTCGCCGACATGGGGAAGGCGGTGCCGAGGGAGGTCGTCGCCCGGCACTTCCCGGCGGTCGTGGAGGCCAGCACCGTCCGCGGGAAGCTCGTGGCGCTGCCGGCCTTCACCGACGTCGGGCTCCTCTACTACCGCAAGGACCTGCTCGAGAAGTACGGGCGCGGGGTCCCCGACACCTGGCAGGAGCTCGCCGACACCGCCCGGGCGATCCAGGACGGCGAGCGCAAGGCGGGGAACGAGAGGATGTGGGGCTTCGTCTTCCAGGGCCGGGCGTACGAGGGGCTCACCTGCAACGCCCTCGAGTGGATCGACAGCTTCGGGGGCGGAACCATCGTCGACGCCGCCGGCAAGGTCACGGTGGACAACCCGCGGGCGGTCGCGGCCCTCCAGCTCGCGTCCTCCTGGGTGAGGACCATCTCCCCCGAGGGCGTGCTGAACTACGCCGAGGAGGAGGCGCGCGGCGCCTTCCAGTCCGGGAACGCGGTGTTCATGCGCAACTGGCCCTACGCCTGGGCCCTCTCGCAGGGTGCCGGCAGCCCGGTGAAGGGGAAGGTGGGGGTGGCGCCGCTCCCCCGGGGCGGGGCCGGCGGCAAGCACGCCGGAACCCTGGGCGGCTGGCAGTGGGCCGTGAGCCGGTACTCGAGGTCCACCCGGGAGGCGGTCGACCTGGCGACGTACCTCGCCAGCCCCGGGGAGCAGAAGCGGGCCGCGCTGGAGGCGAGCTTCAACCCCACCATCCCGGCCCTGTACCGGGACCCGGACATCCTCGCGAGGAACCCCTTCGTCGGCGATCTCCTCTCCGTCTTCACGAGCGCCGTGGCCCGCCCCTCGCGCGCCACCGGCGCCAGGTACAACCAGGTCTCGGCCGCCTTCTGGAACGCGGTCCACGACTCGCTCGCCGGCACCACGCCCGCCGCCGAGAGCCTGGCCCGGCTCCGGAAGACCCTGGAGCGGATCGGCCGCAACGGCAGGTGGTAGCCTCCGCGGGATGCGGCTCACCCGGCAGCGGCGCCGCGCCGCGCTCCTCTTCGTCCTCCCCATGCTGCTGGTGCTGGCGGCGGTGGCGGGGTGGCCGCTCGCGCGCACGGTCTGGTTCGGCTTCACCGACGCCAGCCTCTCGAGCACGGAGGGCTACCGCCTCGTCGGCCTCGACAACTTCCGCGCCCTGGCGACCGACCCCGCGTGGTGGCGCGCGGTGTGGAACACGGTCCGCTTCGCCGCGGTCTCGGTGGCCCTGGAGACGGTCCTCGGCACGGCCGTGGCCCTGACCCTCGACGCCCCCCTGCGCGCCCGCGGCCTGCTCCGGGCCTCGGTGCTCGTCCCCTGGGCCATCCCCACGGTGGTGTCGGCGCAGATGTGGAGCTGGATGTACAACGACCTCTACGGCGTCGTGAACCACGTGCTCCTCGCGCTCGGGATCGTGGACCATCCGCTCGCCTTCACGGCGAGCCCGAGCCTCGCCCTGCCGGCCCTGATCGCCGTCGACGTCTGGAAGACCACGCCCTTCATGGCGCTCCTCGTCCTGGCGGCGCTCCAGCTCGTTCCCCGCGACCTGCACGAGGCCGCCCGCATCGACGGGGCGGGGGCACCCTGGGTCTTCTGGCGCGTCACCCTGCCCCTCATCCGCCCGGCGCTGCTGGTGGCGGTCGTCTTCCGCACCCTCGACGCCCTGCGGATCTTCGACCTGCCCTACGTGCTCACCGGGAACAGCCAGGCGACCGCCACCATGGCGGTCTTCGCCCGCCAGCAGCTCGTCGACTTCCAGGACGTGGGCCGGGGCTCGGCCGCCTCGACCTTCCTCTTCGCGGTGGTCGCCGTCCTCGCCGCCGTCTACGTCACCGCCGGCCGCGTCCGGCTCGCCGCCGGGGAGCGCCGGGGATGAGCGCGCGCCGGATCGCGGGGCGCCTGCTTCTCTACCTGCTCGCCGCGGCCATCGTGGCGTGGACGGTGTTCCCCTTCTACTGGGCCGTCGTCTCGTCGCTCGGGGAGGGGAGCCGGCTCTACGAGGTCCGGGCCTTTCCCCGGAGCCCGGCCTGGGGCAACTACGCCGCCGTCTTCCGGGAGCAGCCCTTCGGGCGGAACATCCTCAACTCGGTGGCCGTGGCGACCGGCGTCGTGGCCGCCTCGCTCCTCCTCGCGGTGCCGGCGAGCTGGGGCCTGGGGAGGATCGACTTCCGCGGCCGCGCCTCGCTGCTCCTCGCCGTGCTCTCGGTCTCGATGTTCCCCCAGGTCGCGGTGCTCTCGGGGATGTTCGAGCTCGTCACCTGGCTCGGGCTCTACGACTCCCTGTGGAGCCTGGGCCTCTCCTACCTCGTCCTCACCCTCCCCTTCACCACCTGGGTGCTCACCGCCTTCGTGCGCGAGCTGCCGCGCGAGATCGAGGAGGCGGCCCTGGTGGACGGGGCGCGGCCCTTCACCATCCTCACCCGGGTGTTCCTGCCCCTGCTGTGGCCGGCCCTCGCCACCACCGGCCTCCTGGCCTTCATCGCCGCCTGGAACGAGTTCCTCTTCGCCCTCACCTTCACCCTCTCGAACGAGCGGCGCACGGTGCCGGTGGCCATCGCCCTCATCAGCGGGGCCTCCCGCTTCGAGCTGCCCTGGGGCCGGGTGATGGCGGCCTCGGTCGTCGTCACGGTGCCGCTGGTGGTCCTGGTGCTGGTCTTCCAGCGCCGGATCGTCTCCGGCCTCACCGCCGGCGCGGTGAAGGGATAGCCGTTACCCCTTCACGCTCCCGGCGGTCAGGCCCGAGACCAGGTACTTCTGCAGGTAGAAGAAGAGCAGCACCACCGGTATGGAGACGATGATCGACCCGGCGGCGAAGTAGCCCCACTGCTGCTGGAAGCCGCCCACGAAGAAGCGCAGGCCCACCGGCGCCGTGTACATGACCTCCTGGTCCATGAAGGTCGCGGCCTGGATGAACTCGTTCCAGGCCCCCATGAAGGAGAAGAGCGCGGTGATGGCGATGGCCGGCTTTGCCAGCGGCAGGATGATGCGCCAGAAGATGGTCCCCGGGCCCGCCCCCTCGATCACCGCCGCCTCCTCCAGCTCCTTGGGGATGGTGTCGAAGTAGCCCTTCAGCATCCAGACCGAGAAGGGGACCGAGGTGGTGGCGTAGACGATCACCAGCCCGAGCCGCGTCGAGCCCAGCCCCAGCCACTGCACGATGATGATGTAGAGCGGGATGAGGGTCAGCGTGCCCGGGAACATCTGCGACACCAGGAACGACATCATGCCGGTGCGCCGGCCCGGGAACTTGAAGCGGGAGAAGGCGTAGGCGGCGGTGCAGGAGAGCAGCACCCCGACCAGGGTGGTGGCGATGGCGATGAGCGCGCTGTTCAGCATCCAGCGGGCGAAGGGCTGGTCGCTCATCACCGAGACGAAGTTCGCCAGCGACCAGCGCGCCGGCCACGGGACGATGGCCCGCAGCCGGTCGAGCGCGCCGGGGTTGGCCGGGAGATCGGCGATGGCCAGGTTCTGCTGCCCGGAGAGGGCGATGGTCACCACCCACAGCACCGGGTAGATGGCGAAGAGCACCACCGCCGCCAGGAAGGCGTGCAGCAGGCCGTGGGGGAGGTGCTCCTCGCGCCGGGAGCGGGCCATCAGAGCGCCTCCGTGGCCTTGGTGACGCGGTTCTGGATGATCCCGTAGACCAGCAGGATCCCGAAGATCACCGTGGAGTAGGCGGCGGCGTAGCCGTAGCGGTAGCGCTCGAAGGCGTGCTTGTAGGCCTGGGTGATGAGGATCTCGGTGGAGCTGCCCGGATCGCCGGCGGTGACCAGGTAGATGATGTTG
>DATIFE010000197.1:0-18112 GCA_035455425.1 Anaeromyxobacteraceae bacterium
CGAGGACGCCGAGCGCCTCGCCGATCTCCCAGTGCGGCCGGGGCTGGAAGGCGAAGCGCGGCGCCGAGCCCCAGCGCGAGATCTCCTGGTTGTCGGCCGCGTCCCGCCCGTCGGGAACGGCGTCCTGGGGCGGATTCGGCACCAGCCGGAGCAACTTCTCGATCTCGGCCTCGATCTCCTGGAGCCGCTTCTCGCGGGCCTTCACCTCGTCGCCCAGGGAGCGCGCCTCGCCCCGCGCCTTCTCGCCCGCGGCGCGGTCGGTGCGCATGAGCTGGCCCACCCGGGCGTTGGCCTCCGCCTGCCGCTTCTTCAGATCCTCGAGGGCGACGTTGAGCGTGCGCCGCTCCGCCGCCAGCGTCTTCACCGGCTGGAGCTGGGCGGCCGCCTCCTGACCCCGACGGGCGAGGCGCCGCTCGAACCCCTCGGGATCCTGGATCACGGCCTTGAGGTCGAGCATGCGAATCCCTCGTCCGGGAGAGCCCCGCGATCTAGTCTTTAACTTCCTTGTGGAGCAAGGGGTTTTCCGTGACGTGGAGCCTCTCGGCCATACCCGCATCCCCGCCCCGGCGCGGGTCCGCGCCCCGGGGCCGGAGCTGCGCGTGATCGACGGGCGCGACGCCGGCGGCAGCCCGGGCGCGGAGCGGTCCGACGAGGAGCTCCTGCGCGACTTCCAGTCGGGCGACGAGCGGGCCTTCGAGGAGCTGGTCCGCCGCCACGAGCGCCGGGTGCGCGCGGTGGTGCGCCGCTACGCGCAGCGGCCCGAGGACGTCCTCGACCTCGCCCAGCGCGCCTTCCTGCGGGCGCTCCAGGCTGCGCGGCGGGCCCGCTGGTTGCCCCTGGGCCAGCCGCCCTTCCAGGCGCTCCTCCTGCGCACCGCCGTGAACCTGGGGAAGAACCACGCCCGCGACGCGGCCCGCTGGCGGCGCGCGCCCGTGGAGGCGCTCGAGAGCCTCGAGGTGGCGCCGGACGGGAGCGAGCGCCTGGAGCACGAGGAGCGGGCCCGCCGGATGCGCGACCTGGTCTCCCGGCTCCCGCGCCGCCAGCGCGAGGTGCTCACCCTGCGCATCGACGCCGAGCTCTCCTTCGCCGAGATCGCCGAGTCCCTCTCCATCACCGAGAACAACGCCAAGGTGCACTTCCACCACGCCACCCGGCGGCTGGCCGCGCTGCTCGCCGGGAGCCCGGAGGACGAGCCATGAGCTGCCGCGAGCTCGAGCCCCTGCTCGCCGAGCGCGCCGCCGGGGCGCTCTCCCCGGTGGACGAGGCGCGCGTCACCTCCCACCTGGCCGGCTGCGAGGGCTGCCGGGCGCATGCCGCCCGGCTCGAGGAGGTCCTGTCGCTCGCCCGGGCCCCGGCGGCCTCGGTCGCCGAGGAGCGGCTGGCCCGCGACCTGCCGGTCCTGGTGGCCGTCGGCGCCCGCCGGTCGAAGGACCGCTCCCGGGCCCTGGGGCTCGGGCTGGGCCTGGGCTTCGCCGCCGCCACCGCCCTGGCGGTGGCCTTCGTGGCGCCGGGGCGGCCGGCCCACAGCGCCGCGCACCCCGCGGGGCACGAGCTGGCCGGGGCCGCCGTCTCCGCCGGCAGCGGGGCCGAGGCCGAGAGCTACGCCGAGGTCGACGCCGAGACCCTGTGGGACCTCTCGGCCGACATCGACGTGGTCGACGATTACCTGGAGTGAACGAGCGGCCCGGCGCCGCACGAGGAGAAGGAAATGAGGAACACGATCCTGAGCATCGCGCTGGCCGCACCCCTCGCGGCCCTGGCCGCCCCACCGGGGCCGGGGCCCGGTCCGGGGCCGGGAATGGGGCAGGGGATGGGCCCGGGGATGGGCCGCGGGCCCGGCGGCCCCCGGATGGATCCCGAGGCGCGCCGCGCGCACATGATGAAGCGCATGCGGATGGTCCGCACCATCGGGCTCGCCGAGGCGCTCGACCTATCGGAGGCCGAGGCGCTCCACGTCCGCGACGTGATGAGCAAGTTCGACGACAAGCGCATGGCCATCGGCAAGCAGATGCGGGAGGCGGGGGAGACCCTGCGCCAGGCCGCCCGCGGCGACGCCGCCGCCCAGAAGGGCGTCGACGAGGCGCTGAAGCGCGTCCGCGAGCTCCGCGGCCAGGCCCAGGCCCTCTCCGACGAGATGCTCCAGGCGGTGACCAAGGGCTTCACGCCCGAGCGCAAGGCCAAGGCGGCGCTCTTCTTCCACCACCTGCGCGGCCGGATGGCGATGCACATGATGGAGATGCGCGGGCGGGGCATGGGCGGCATGGGCGGCGGCGGCAGGGGCATGGGCGGCATGCGCGGGATGGGCGGCCCCATGGACCGCGGTCCCGGAGGGCCCCCGGGGATGCGCGGGCCGCAGATGGGCATGAGCGGCGGGCCGGGCGACGACGACCCCGACCTCGAGATCCTGCCGGACGACGAACCCCTGTAGGCGCCGCTTCCCTCTCCCCCGCCCGGCGGTGTGAGGGGGCACCCGGGGAGCGGTAGACTCCGCTCCGTGGCGAAGCGGAACCCGCGCCGGGGCGAGCCCCCCGCAGCCGGCACCCTGGTCCCGGCCTACGAGGGGCCCGAGGTGCTCTCGGCCCTGCTCGCCCGAGCGGGCTCGCCGCACTCGGCGGAGGAGGTCGCCGACCGCTTCGCCCAGGCGCTGGCCGCGGGCGAGGAGCGAGCCGAGGCCATCCCGGCGCTCTTCCCGCGCGAGCCGCGCTTCGCCTCGCCCGAGGAGGCGCGCCGGCTCTACCAGAACCTCTTCGGCCTGTGGAGCCGGGTGGCGGCCGGCCGCGGCGCCGAGGCCGGCGAGCCCGAGGCCGAGGAGCCGGACCTGCCCCCGCCGCTCCCCGAGCGCGGATCCGTTCCCGGCGACCGGTTGCCGGCGGACCTCGTCGAGGCGACCTGGCGGCACCTGGCGGGCGTTCCCCAGGCCGAGGCGCGCCGCGCACGCCACCGCTTCGAGTCGGCGCAGGCCGACCTGGTGGCGTGGCTCGCGGCGACGGAGCTGCCGGAGAGCGGCGGCGCCGCCGCGGTGGACCTGTGCTTCGAGGCCTGGGCCATGCTCGACCAGGCCTTCGGCGACCGGCTCGGCACCGCCCCCTGGCGCGCCCTCGAGGAGCTCGCCTCGGAGCCGCCGCCGCTCGAGTCCGAGCAGCCGGCGCTCGCCGCCTATGCCGCGGAGCAGCTCGACAACCTGGGCGACGACGATCCGGCCTTCGGGCCGGCGGAGCGGGCGCAGGTGGAGCGCGTGCTCGCGACCGCGGTGACGGCCATGGTGCGGACGATGGAGTGACCCGCTCACCGCGAACGGACCTGCTCTAGTCGTCGAAGGGGCCCGGGGGGCGGGGGGCCGCGGTGGTGGCGGCCGCGAAGAACGACGACAGCGCCTGGTTGAACGCCTCGGGCGCCTCGATGTTGGGCAGGTGGCCGGCGCCCGGGATCACGGCCAGCCGCGCCCCCTTGACCCCCGCCTGCATCGTCTGGCCGTCGGAGAGCGGCATCAGCTGGTCCCGCTCGCCGAAGATCACCAGGGTGGGGACCTCGATGCGCGACAGCGTCGGCACCGAGTCCCTGCGCAGCGCCATGCCCCGCTGCGCCGCGGCCACTCCCTCGGGCGTGCCCTCGGCCAGGATCTCCTTCACCCGGGCCAGGGCGCGGGGGTCGGGGTCGGGCCGGAGCAGCTTGGGCACGAAGTCCTCCTCCACCCAGGAGAGCCCCTTCTCGAGCGCGTTCCGCGCGAAGGTCTCGCGGCCGGCGCGCCCCTCGGCGGTGTCGGGGGTGGGCCGCGTGTCGACCAGGCACAGCGCCCGGAAGAGGCCGGGGGCGCGCCGGTAGAGCTCGAAGGCCACGTAGCCGCCCATGGAGCAGCCGGCCACCGCCGCCTGCCGCACCCCCAGCATGCGGAGCAGGGTGAGCACGTCGGCGGCGATCGACTCCATGGTGGCGGCCTCGGGGGCCGGGCGGCTCCGTCCCAGGCCGCGGTAGTCGGGGGCGATCACCCGGAAGCGGCCGGCGAGCGCCTTCACCTGCGGCTCCCACATCGACGACGAGAGCGGGAAGGCGTGGAGCAGCAGCACCGCGTCGCGGCCGGCGCCGGCGTCGACGTAGTGGAAGGTGGCGTCCCCGATGCGTGCGGTCGGCATGGGCCGTTTCTAGCACGCCCGGCGGGCGGGATGCGGGAACGGGGCCCCGGCCGGCGCCGTGCCGGCGGGCGAGCCCCGGCGCCCGGGCCGCGCTATGTTCTCCCCTCGTCGGGCCCGCCGCCTGCGCGGCCCCGGGGAAGAGGCGCGCATGCCCAGCGACGGCCGGATCGGGCGCCGGAGGTTCATGGAGATGTCGGGAGCCACCCTCATCGCGGCCGGTGCCGCCGACCTGGCCGGCTGCGCCGGCCTGGCGGCCCGGCCCGCCGGCCAGACCGAAGGCATCGCCTGGTTCGCCCGCTTCGGCATCACCGAGCAGCTGGTCGCCGACGCGCTCTCGGCGGCGCTCTCGCGCGGCGCCGACGCCGCCGACGTCTTCTTCCAGCACCGCATCTCGTCGAGCCTGGGTCTCCAGGACGGCGCCGTGAACCGGGCCTACGCCAGCGTGTCGCTGGGCGTCGGCGTCCGGGCGGTCAAGGGCGACCAGCAGGGCTACGGCTTCACCGAGGACCTCACCCCCGAGGCGCTGCGCGAGGCGGCCCGCACCGCCGCCGCCATCGCCGACGGCCCCTCGCGCCCGGGCCCCTCCCGCTTCCACGTCGAGGGGCGGCCGCCCCAGCGCTACCCCATGAAGCTGCGCTGGGAGGACGTGCGCCCCGACCAGAAGATGCCGGTGCTCTCGGAGCTCAACCAGCGCGCCTTCGCCGCCGACCCGCGCATCGAGAAGGTGAGCATCTACTTCGCCGACGAGTACGGGGCGGTGCTGGTGGCCGACAGCCGCGGGCGCATCGTCGAGGACGTGCAGCCCATGACGCTCCTCTACCTCTCCTGCGTCGCCGGGCAGGACGGGCGCCGCGAGTCCGGGGGCTACAACGTGGCCGGGCGGGCCGGCTTCGAGCTCTGGACGCCGGAGCGGCTCGACCGCATCGTGCGCCGGGCGGTGGAGCGCACCACGGTGCTCTTCGAGGCGGTGCCGGCCCCGGCCGGCGAGATGCCGGTGGTGCTGGCGGCCGGCTCCTCGGGCATCCTGCTGCACGAGGCCATCGGCCACGGCATGGAGGCCGACTTCAACCGCAAGGGCACCTCCATCTACTCCGACCGCATCGGGAAGCCGGTGGCCAGGCCCTTCGTCAACGTGGTGGACGACGCCACGGTGGAGGGCGCCCGGGGCGCCATCAACGTGGACGACGAGGGCAACCCGGCCGGCCGGACGCACCTGGTGGAGAACGGGATCCTGGCCACCTACCTCCACGACGAGATCAGCGCCCGGCACTACGGCGTGCGCCCCACCGGCAACGGGCGGCGCCAGAGCTACCAGCACGCGCCGCTGCCGCGGATGCGGGCCACCTACATGCTGCCCGGTCCGCACAGGAGGGAGGAGATCATCGCCTCGGTGAAGAGGGGCATCTACTGCGAGAACTTCACCAACGGGCAGGTGAACATCGGCGCCGGCGACTTCACCTTCTACGTGAAGAACGGCCGACTCATCGAGGACGGGAAGCTCACCCGGCCCATCAAGGACGTGAACATCATCGGTAACGGGCCCCGGGTGCTGGAGCAGGTGGACATGGTGGCCGACGACCTGGAGATCGACGAGGGCGGCTGGACCTGCGGCAAGGACGGCCAGTCGGTGCCGGTGTCCCAGGGGCTGCCCACGGTGCGCGTCGCCTCCCTCACCGTCGGCGGCCGCGGGCCCAAGGGCTGAGGGGGGGACGTGGCGCACGACCTGCTCGAGGCGGCCCGCGGGGCCACCGCCCTGGCCCGGAAGGCCGGCGCCCAGGAGGCCGCCGCGGTGGCCTCGCGCGCCCGCTCGGTGACGGTGGAGTGGCGCGACGGGAAGCTGGAGAAGGTGACCGAGGCCACCACCCGCGGCATCGCGCTCGAGATCTACGCCGACGGCCGCTACGGCGCGGTCTCCACCTCCGACCTCCGGCCGGAGGCACTGGAGCGCTTCATCGCCGACGCGGTGGCGCTGACGCGGGCACTGGAGAAGGACCCGTACCGGGCCCTTCCCGACCCGGCGCTCTACCGCGGCCAGGCCGCTGTCGACCTGGATCTCGAGGACCGGGCGCACGGGAGCCTCACGCCCGCGAGGCGCCTCGATCTCGCCCGGGCCGCCGAGGCCGCGGCCCGGTCGGCGAAGGGCGCCGGGGCCATCCTCTCGGTCTCGACCGGCTTCTCCGACACCCTGGGCGAGAGCTGGCGGGTCCACACCAACGGCTTCGAGGGCTCGCGGCGCGGCACCGACTTCCACGTCTGGGCGCAGGTCTCGGCCCGGGACGCCGACGGCCGGCGGCCCGAGGACTGGGACTCCGGGGGGGCGCGCCACCTGGCCGACGTCCCCGCGGCCGAGGACGTGGGCCGCCGCGCCGCCGCGCGCGCCCTGGGCCGGCTCGGCTCCCGCAAGGGCGGGTCGGCGCGCACGGCGCTGGTGGTCGAGGCGCGCGCTGCGGGGCGGCTGGTGGCGGCGCTCTTCGAGCCGCTCTCGGCGGCGGCGCTGCAGCAGAAGCGCTCCTTCCTCGAGGGCAAGGCGGGGGAGGTCATCGGGAGCCCGCGCCTGCACCTCGGCGACGACCCGCTGGTGCCGCGCGGCCTGGGCTCGCGCCTCTACGACGCCGAGGGGCTGGCGGCCCGGCGCTTCCCGGTGTTCGAGAAGGGCGTCCTGCGGAGCTACTACGTGGACACCTACTACGGCCGGAAGCTCGGGCTCCCGCCCACCACCCGCGGGGCCTCGAACCTCGCCTGGCAGCTGGGCGAGAGCTCCCGCGAGGCGCTCGTCGCCGGGGTGCGAGACGGCATCCTGGTCACCGGCTTCCTGGGCGGGAACTCGAACGGCACCACCGGCGAGTTCTCGCACGGGCTCCAGGGCTTCCGCATCCGGGCCGGCGCGCTCGCCGAGCCGCTCTCCGAGATGAACGTCTCCGGCGACCACCGCTCGCTGTGGAAGGGCCTCGTCGCGGTGGGGAACGATCCCTACCCGTGGTCTCCCATGCGCACGCCGACCCTGGTGTTCGAGGACGTGCAGGTGGCGGGAGTCTGAGCGCCGGGCGGCCGTCGTTCACCAGTAGTGCATGGCCGCGGGCCGGCTGCCCCGGCCGCCGCTCCACCCCGGGCAACGGCGAGCCGGGGCGCCGCTTGACGCAGGACAATCCTGAAAATCCGCATACTTGATCCGGATCAAGGGCCCGGATGGGTTTCCCTACATCGTGGGACACCGCCCACATTGTGCGAAAACGGAGCGCCCTCGACCGAACGAAGCCCCCTGCAGCACAGGGCATTCTCGCGACCGCGAGCGCGCTGTTGTCGCTCGGTGAAAACACGCTTAGTGACGCTGCCGGGAATCCAACGCGTTCCCGGCACTTGTCGGGCGCGATCGCAAACAGCAACATCGCCTCGGAGCCCGGCGGGTGACCTCCGGGTCGGAGAGGGAAGGCAAGGACATCACCGGGAGCTGGGGCGGGCCTGCGGGCTCGAGGGGCGGACGTATCTGCGACGAGCCCCGGCTGCGGGAGAACCGTGACGGAGGGGAAAACCGTGAAGACCCATCGCGCTGGCATCCTCAGGAGCCTGCTTCCGGCAGCCGTCCTGATCATCGTCGCACCCGGGCTGGCCCAGGCGGCCGACAAGCTCAAGCCGAAGAAGCTGCAGACCATCACCGCGGCCGACAAGCAGGCGGCCGCGCAGCGAGCCGCAGCGCTCGGCGTGAAGCCGGGCGTGGCCGGGCTCGCCGTCACGGCGAGTGGTGCCGCCACGGCGCTCCCGGGCATCGAGGGTCCGGGCGGCGTGCCGCACTACTTCGGCCCCTACGGCAACTGGGCCTACAGCCCGCTGCCGAGCTTCGGCATCGCGTCGGTCGCGGTCGACGCCGGCGGCAGCGGGTACACGGCCCCCGTCGTCACCATCACCGACGTCTACGGCACCGGCACCGCGACGGCCACCGCCGCGATCGACGGCACGGGCGCGATCACCGCCATCACCGTCGACCCGGGCAGCTCCGGGTTCCACGTTCCCTTCGTGACCATCGCCGATCCCACGGGAACGGGCGCGGCCGCCACGGCGACGCTCGACCTGACGACGCTCGCGGGCGGGATGAAGAAGTTCGTCGATCTCCTGCCCGGGATCCCCGGGGTCACCCCGTACAACACGGTGGCCAACGGGTACAACGCCGACGGCTCGAACAACCTCGGCCAGTACATTCCCCTCGCCGTCAAGGACACGGCGACCTTCGCGGGTTCCGACTACTACGAGATCGCCCTGGTCCAGTACGCGGAGAAGATGCACTCGGCGCTCCCGGCGACCTTGATGCGCGGCTACGTGCAGATCGAGCCGCCGGGGTCGGCGGCGACTCCTCCGGGAAGCAAGCACGTCCTCCTGCCGGGCGTCACCTACAACGGCAACCAGGTCTACGGCTACGACGTGCCCCACTACCTGGGGCCCACCATCCTCGCATCCGGGCGCGCCCACGGCGTTGCGGCTCCTGCGGGCGACCCGGTGCCGGTCCGCATCAAGTTCTACAACCTGCTCCCCGCGGGCGTCGGCGGGAACCTCTTCCTCCCGGTGGACGAGACCGTCATGGGCTCCGGGCTGGGGCCGGCGGTGCCGGGCGCAGCGGGCGACAAGTTCACGCAGAACCGCGCCGCCGTCCACCTCCACGGCAACAACACCGTCTGGATCAGCGACGGCAACGTGCACCAGTGGATCACGCCTGCCGCGGAGACCACCCCCTACCCGAAGGGCGTCAGCGTGCGGAACGTCCCTGACATGGGGACGGCGTGCGATGCGCCCAGCAGCGGGTGCATGACCTTCTTCTACACCAACGCGCAGAGCGCCCGGCTGCAGTTCTACCACGACCACGCCATGGGCATCACGCGCCTCAACGTCTACGCGGGCGAGGCAGCCGGATACGTGATCACGGACGCCGTCGAGCAGGACATGATCAACGGCACCAACCTCTCCGGCGTGAACTGCTTCGATCCCCCGACCTGCTCCGTCTCCAAGAAGGTCCTCCCCGACATCGGCATCCCGCTCGTCATCCAGGACCGGACCTGGGTGGAGGCCGCCACGGTCTTCGCCCAGGATCCCACCTGGAACTGGGGAACCGGGGCGAGGGACCTGGCGACCGGGAACATCACCAGCGCCGTGGACGGCGACCTCTGGTACCCCCACGTCTACATGTCGGCCCAGAACCCGTGGGACCTCGGCGGCGTCAACGCCTTCGGCCGCTGGCACTACGGCCCCTGGTTCAACCCCCCGGTCCCCGAGTGCGTCAACGGCGGCCCGGT
The DNA here is from genome assembly GCA_035455425.1 of Anaeromyxobacteraceae bacterium. Lineage (GTDB taxonomy): Bacteria > Myxococcota > Myxococcia > Myxococcales > Anaeromyxobacteraceae > JACRMN01. The sequence continues at coordinate 9,410 of DATIFE010000197.1, forward strand.
GGGCTGCATCGAGCTCGGGCCCGTGCCCAACGAGTACCACCAGGCCGACTGCGACCTGGTTCCGCCGGGGCCCGGCTGCACCGCTCCCTGGGAGCCGCCCATGCGGCCGGGCGTGCCGAACCCGTCCATCCCGGGCGAGGGCTTCATGGACACGCCCACCGTCAACGGGACCGCGTACCCGGTGCTGAAGGTCGAGCCCAGGGCGTACCGCTTCCGCGTCCTCAGCGCCGCCAACGACCGGATGTTCAACCTGCAGCTCTACAAGGCGGCCGACAAGACCACCTGGGTCCCCGGGACCGGCCCCGCCAATCCCGGCAGCCCCACGACTCTCTGCCCCCCGAGCCCCGCGGATCCGACCGTCTGCACCGAGGTCAAGATGGTCTCGGTCGCCGGCGCCCCGAACCAGTACGCGGACTGGCCGAGCGGCATCCCCGACCCGGCGACGAAGGGCCCTGACTGGATCCTGATCGGCACCGAGGGCGGCTTCCTGCCGAAGCCGGTGGTGGTGCCCCAGCAGCCGGTCGGCTGGAACCTCAACCCGACGCTCTTCAACTTCGGCGTCGTCAACCAGCACTCGCTCCTCGTCGGATCGGCCGAGCGCGCCGACGTGGTGGTCGACTTCACCGGCTACGACGGACAGACGCTCATCCTCTACAACGACGCCCCGGCGGCCTTCCCGGCGGGCGTCCCGGTGTACGACTACTTCACCGGCGTCGGCGACCAGATCGACGCCGGCGGCGCGCCCGACACGCGGCCCGGCTACGGCCCCAACACCCGGACCATCATGCAGATCCAGGTGGGAACCACCGTCACGGCGCCGACACCGGACGTCAACCTGGCGAACCTCGAGGCGGTCTTCGCCAAGACCGCGGCCAAGCGCGGCGTCTTCGAGGTCTCGCAGGAGCCCATCATCATCCCGCAGGCCGAATACAACTCCGCCTACAACGCCACCTTCCCCTCGACGGCTGCGGAGCAGTACATCCAGATCGCCGATCAGTCGAAGACCTTCCGGCCCATCGACGAGAACGGCGTTCTCCAGCCTGCCGTCACCATGCCGCTGGAGATGAAGGCCATGCACGACGAGATGGGTGGCGTCTACGACACCCAGTTCGGGCGCATGAGCGGCATGCTCGGCCTGTCGAACCCGACCTCTCCCGTCCACGTGCTGATCCCCTACGGCCTGGCGGCCCCGCCCACGGATCTCGTCAAGGGCTCGCTCGAAGGGACTCCGGTCGGGGTGATGCCCGACGGCACGCAGATCTGGAGGATCTTCCACAACGGCGTGGACACCCACACCATCCACACCCATCTCTTCCACGCCCAGCTGGTCAACCGCCTGGGCCAGGACGGAGTCCTGCTGCCCAACGACCCCATCGAGCTGGGGTGGAAGGACACCTTCCGGGTGAACCCGCTGGAGATCACCTACCTGGCGATGAGGCCGACCGTTCCGACCCCGAACCAGCTCCCCTTCGAGGCGCCCGACAGCGTGCGCCTGATCGACCCGACGCTGCCCGAGGGGGCCACGCTCGTCCCGCCGCCGCCCGCGGGGTGGTTCGACCCGGCCGGCAACGCCATCACGGAGATCCTCAACCACTACGTCAACTTCGGCTGGGAGTACGTGTGGCACTGCCACATCCTCGCCCATGAGGAGATGGACATGATGCACACGCTGGTGTTCGCGGTCCCGCCGCGGGCGCCGTCGGGCCTGGCTGCCGCGCTGAACGGCACCGCGAGCAACCCGCGTGTCAACCTGACCTGGACCGACAACTCGCTGAAGGAGGTCCAGTTCACCATCCAGAGGGCGACGGACGCCGGCTTCACGGCGGGCCTGACGACGTTCAACTACGTGAACCCCGCCGCGACGGCGCCCAGCCCGGCGGCATTCACGGACACGACCGTGGCCAGGAACACCCTGTACTGGTACCGGGTGTTCGCCAACGGCGGCCAGGTGGGCGACGTCTTCACGCCGGGCTTCCCCACCATGACGGCCGACTCGGTCTCCAACACGGTCTCGATCGTGACCGGCACCGCGCCGACGGCGCCGGCAGCCCCGACCAACATCGCGGCAACCCCGCAGGCCGGGCCGCAGGTGAGCGTGACCTGGAGGGACAACGCCACCAACGAGACCGGGTTCGTGCTCGAGCGCTGCACGGTGGTGCCGCCGGCGACCACGTGCAGCAACTTCGCCCAGATCGCCGCGCCGGGACCGAGGAACAACACCGGCAACGTCACCTACGTGGACACCGCGGTGGCCTTCGGCAACAGCTACCGCTATCAGGTGAAGGCGTTCAACGCCGGAGGGTCGTCGGCCTATGCCACCATGCTGAACCCCGTGGTGGTGGACGCGATCCCGCCTGCGCCCACCAGCTTCACCGTGGCGGCCGTCAAGGCCAACGGCAACAACTACACGGCGACGCTGAGCTGGGCGTCCACCGTCAACCCGGCCAGCTTCACCATCCAGCGGGCCACGAACGCCACCTTCACGACCGGCCTGGCGAGCTTCACGGCCACGGGCACGGCCAGGACCCTGGTCCAGACCGTGAATCGCAACACCGTCTACTACTACCGGATCCGGTCGAACAACGGCATCGGCGGCTCCTCCGCCTGGAAGAACGCCCTGCCGTTCCCCATCCGCACCGGTCCCTGAGGTAGTCCCCGAGCAGGAAGCGCACCGGGGAGGGAGCGATCCCTCCCCGGTGTGTTCTTCTCTTCCGGGGCCCACCCACGGCCGAGGGGCCAGCCGCTTCGGGACGTGGACCCGCCAGTCGAGCGCAGCGACCCGCCATGTTCCGCACCGCTTCGCGTTCGCTCCTCCCGGTCACTCTTGCCGCCGTCGCTGCGGGCTGCTCGACCACCACGGCGGTGGGCACGGCAAGCGCTCCGGGCCAGGCCGGGCTCCGGGCGGCCGTATCGCGCATCACCCCGCGACAGCTCCTGCAGCACACCAGCGGCCTGGACGAGTACGAGGCCCTCGGCGAGGCGACCGGCAAGGACACCTCCGCGCCGCCGACGCCGTCCGCATCGGTCGGCTACACGCTCTTCCCCTACGAGACGCTCAGGCGCGCCCAGACCGGCGAGCGCATCGGCCGCCTTCGCGTCACCACGCAGCAGGCGAGCGCCACGTATCCCATCGTCGCCAACGAGGGGCGGACCCGGCTCGACCTCTCCGTTTCGTACCAGCGCCTGCAGTTCGACTACCTGGACTTCACCCACCCGCTGCGGAGCGCGCAGTCGGTCAGCGCCACGGCGTTCCTGCGGCAGAAGCTGACCGGGCCGTGGGGCCTGATCCTCGTCGCGGCGCCCGGGTATGCCGACGACTTCCAGGGAAAGGCCTCGATGGATGCGGTGACCTCGACCCTCGTCGCCGCGGGCAGCTACCGGTTCGGCGACGACCTCGAGGTCGGCTTCGGCGCGGCGATGCAGAACGTCTTCGGCGAGCCGCTGCTGATGCCGGTCGCCGCGGTCGACTGGACCATCGGCGACAGGCTCTGGCTCAAGTCGATCCTGCCGATCAACGCCGAGCTGACCTGGCTCCCGATCGACGCGCTCGGCCTGCGCGCCTCCCTGCTGGTGAACGGCAGCAACTACCACGGGGCCGAGAGCGTCTACGGCGTCAACAACCCGCAGCTGAACTACTCCGCGGCGGCGGCCGACCTCGGAGCGCGCTGGTTCGTCCTCCCGTACCTGCACCTGACGGTCCACGGCGGCTACACCCTCTTCCGGCGCTTCGAGTTCTCCGAGGGCCGCAGGCGGGTGCCGGGCGGCAAGTACGAGCTGTCCAACGGCCCGGTCTTCGGCATCGACCTCGGCGTCGGCCGCTGACCCTGGCGCGGGCGAGGCTCAGGCTCGCTCCTCGACGGCGGGAGCGGGGGACAGTCCCGGCTTCACCTCGAAGTGCCACTTCCAGATCTCGTAGACGGCCGGGTAGACGACGAGCTCGAGCAGGAAGGACGTGAGGATGCCGCCCACCATCGGGGCCGCGATGCGCTTCCACACGTCCGACCCCGTGCCGGTGGCCCACATGATGGGGAAGAAGCCGATGAAGGTGGTGGCCACGGTCATGAACTTCGGCCGCAGCCGCCGGGCGGCGCCGTGCACGATCGTCTCGTGGAGGGCGGCCCGCGACGTCAGGCGGCCGTCCTTCCTCGCCTGGTCGTAGGCCAGGTCGAGGTAGAGGAGCATGAAGACGCCCGTCTCGGCGTCCACGCCCAGGAGGGCGATCAGGCCCACCCACACGGCGACGCTCATGTTGTAGCCGAGCAGGTAGAGGTACCAGACGGCGCCGATGGCGGAGAACGGCACCGCCAGGGCGACGATGGCCGTCTTGGTCAGCGAGCGCGTGCTGAAGTAGAGCAGGAGGAAGACGAGGAACAGGGTGAGGGGGACGACGTAGGCCAGCCGGTCGCGCACCCGCGACATGGCCTCGTACTGGCCGCTCCACAGCGCCGCGTAGCCCGCGGGCAGCTTCACCTTCTCGCGGATGAGCCTGTCCGCCTCCTGCACGTAGCCGGCCAGGTCCCGGCCGTCCACGTCCACGAACACGTAGCCGGTCAGCAGGCCGTCCTCGTTCCGGATCATGGCCGGCCCGGTGGTGACCTTGAGCGCGGCGAGCTGGCCCAGCGGGATCTGGCGCTCGCCGCCGGAGGCCGGGACCAGCACCCGGCCGAGCGCCTCGAAGTCCGAGCGGAAGTCGCGCATGTAGCGGACGTTCACCGGGTAGCGCGCCCGCCCCTCGACCGCCGTGGTGACGTTCTCGCCGCCGATGGCGTTCTGGACCACGGCCTGCGCCTCGTCCATGGAGAGGCCGTAGCGGGCCAGCTCGTCGCGGTTCCACTCGACGTCGAGGAAGAAGCCCCCGCCGGCCCGCTCCGCGAAGACGTTCCTGGTCCCGCGCACCGACGGCAGCAGGGCCTCGATCCGGGTGCCGACGTCCTCGATGGTCTGGAGGTCGTCGCCGGAGATCTTGAGGCCCAGGGGCGTGCGGATGCCGGTGGTCAGCATGTCGATCCGCGCCTTGATGGGCATGGTCCAGGCGTTGGACACCCCCGGCAGCTGGAGGGCCCGGTCGAGCTGGTTGACGAGCTGCTCGGTGGACAGGCGGTCCGGCGTGATGGGCCGGAAGACGGGCTTGAGCCACTCGGGCGCCCACCCCGAGTACCAGGTCGGCACCCGCCGCCACTCGCCGTGCGGCTTGAGCGTGATGACGGTCTCCAGCATCGACAGCGGCGCCGGATCGGTGCTGGTGTCGGCGCGGCCCGCCTTGCCGAGCACGCGATCGACCTCGGGGAACTGGCGGATGATCCGGTCGCTGACCTGCAGGAGCGTCTGCGCCTCGGTGATGGAGATGCCGGGCGTCGTGGTGGGCATGTAGAAGAGCGCCCCCTCGTCGAGCGGCGGCATGAACTCCGACCCGAGCTTCAGGAAGACGGGCACCGTCGCCAGGATCAGCGCCAGGGAGGTGCCGATCACCGTCCACTTCCAGCGCAGCGACCAGCGCACCACCGGCTCGTAGAGGCGGCCCAGGACGCGGCTGACGGGGTGGCTCTCCTCGGGGTGGATCTGGCCGACGAGCACCGCGTTGGCGGTGCGGCACAGCCACGCCGGCCGGAACTGGAAGCGGCGCAGCCGGGTGAAGAGGAGCCGGAGCGCCGGGTCGAGCGTGATGGCCAGGCACGCCGCCACCACCATGGCCAGCGTCTTGGTGTAGGCGAGCGGCTTGAACAGCCGCCCTTCCTGGGCCTCGAGGGTGAGGACGGGCAGGAAGGAGACGGCGATGACGAGCAGGGCGAAGAAGCTGGCCGGCGCCACCTCCTTCACCGCCTCGACGATCACCGCCTTGTGATCGACGGCCTCTCCGGCGCGACTGCGCTCCTCCAGCTTCTTGTGCGTCTGCTCGACGACCACGATGGCCGCGTCCACCAGCTCGCCCATGGCGATGGCGATGCCGCCCAGCGACATGATGTTGGCGGTGATCCCCAGCATCCGGAAGGGGATGAACGACACCAGGACGGCGACGGGGATGGTGATGACGGGGATGAGGGCGCTGGGGACGTGCCACAGGAACAGGAGGACGATGAAGACCACCGTCAGCACGACCTCGACCAGCGTCTCGGTGACGTTGTCGATGGCGCGCCGGATGAGGTCGGAGCGGTCGTAGATGGGGACGATGGACATCCCGGCGGGCAGGCCGGGCTCGATCTCGTGGATGCGCTTCTTGACCCGCTCGATGACGTCCAGGGCGTTCTGCCCCTGCCGCATGACGACGATCCCCGAGACCGCCTCGCCCTTGCCGTCGAGGTCCGACACGCCGCGCCGGAGGTCCGGTCCCAGCACCACCTGGCCGATGTCCCGCACGCGGATGGGCGTCCCGCTCTGGCTGGCCGAGACCACGATGCTCTCGAAGTCGGCGATCGACTGCGCGTAGCCCCGGCCCCGGACCATGTACTCGGTGCCGCCGAACTCGATCAGCCGGCCGCCCGCCTCGATGTTGCCGCCGCGCACGGCCTCGACCACGCGCTGGATGGAGAGGCCGTGGTTGCGCAGCCGGTTGGGATCGACGTTGACCTGGTACTGGCGGCCGAAGCCGCCGACCGAGGCGACCTCGGCCACCCCCGGCACCGCCTTGAGGTAGTAGCGCAGGGTCCAGTCCTGGTACGAGCGCAGGTCGGCCAGGCTGCGCTGGCCCGTCTCGTCCACCAGCACGTACTGGAAGACCCAGCCCAGCCCCGTCGCGTCGGGGCCGAGCTCCGTCTTGGCGTCCGGCGGCAGGCGGCCCAGGACGCCCGAGAGGTACTCGAGCGTCCGCGTGCGGGCCCAGTAGATGTCGGCGCCGTCCTCGAAGATGACGTAGACGAAGGAGTAGCCGAAGTCGGAGAACCCGCGGACGGCCCGGACCCTCGGCGCGCCCAGCATGGCGGTGACGATGGGGTAGGTGATCTGCGCCTCGACGACGTCGGGGCTCCGGTCCCAGCGCGTGTAGATGATGACCTGGGTGTCGCTGAGGTCGGGGATGGCGTCGAGCGCCACCCGCCGGAGCGACCAGGCGCCGCCCGCGGCCGCCGCGCCGATCAGCAGCAGGACGAGGAACTTGTTCCGGACCGAGAAGTCGATGACTCGCTTGATCACCAGGCCACCCGGAGCGCTGGCTCCCGCCGGTCATCGCGCATGGAGGGTCACCGGGCCTGGGCGTACTTCCCCGGGTCCGCGTCGAACCGCTTCTTGCAGTCGTCGGCGCAGAAGTAGTAGGTCGCGCCCTGGTGCTCCGACTTCCTGCCCGCCGCGGCCGCGCGCTTCTCGTCCACCTCCATGCCGCACACCGGGTCCCTGGCCACCGGGCCGAAGATGCCCTGGCCGCCGGCCTTCATGCGGCTCTCGGAGTCGATGAGGAACGTGCCGGAGATCACGATGCGCTCGCCGTCCATCAGCCCCTTGCTGATCTCCACCTGGTCGCTGAGCCGCCAGCCCGTCTCGACCGCTCGAGGCTCGAAGGTCCCTTCGCCCCGGTCGACGAAGACGGTCTTGCGCAGGCCCGAGTCCACGATGGCCTCCGCGGGGACCGCCAGGGACGGCGGCAGGTCGATGTCGAACTGGACGTCCACGAACATCCCCGGCTTGAGCCCGAACCCGGGGTTGTCGGTCTCCAGCCTCACCTTGAGGGTGCGGGCCGCCTCGTCGAAGATGGGCTCCGCGCGGCTGACGGTGGCCTCGAGCTGGCGGTTCTGGAGCTGGGACGTGATCCGGGCCTTCGACCCGGCGCGGATGAACGGCGCCTGGTTCTCGTAGACGTCGGCGAGGATCCACACCCGCCGCAGGTCGGCGATGCGGTAGAACTCGAAGCCCCGGGAGCAGCGCAGGCCGACCGACGCCTTGCGATCGAGCACGAAGCCGTCGACCGGCGAGACGATGTCGATGTACTGGTTGATCTTGCGCTTGGTGCGCATCTCGGCGAGCTGCTGCTCGGAGACGCCCAGGTTGCGCAGGGTGTTGGCGAACCGCTCGACCCCGTCGACGGTGGAGCCGCGGCCGAGCGTGTCGACTCCCGAGAAGTACGAGATCTGGGCGTTGACGAACTCCGGGGCGTAGAACGACAGCAGGACCTCGTTTTTCTTCACGAGCGATCCCGTGGTCGCGCCCCGCACCCCGCGCACCAGGCCGTCCGCGCCGGCCACCAGCGGGTACACGGCGTTCTCGTTGGGCGCCACGCGCCCGGTCGTCCGGAGGGTCCGCGTGCCGGAGACGCGCTCGACGACGCCGAGCCTCACCCCGATCGTCTGCTGGCGCTCGGGGCTCACCCGCACCGCGCCGGCCGGGAGCGCGGTGCCGTCGTCGGCCGATGCCCCGCCCTCCTGGCGCACGGGCTCGAGGCGCATGCCGCAGGAGGGACAGTCGCCCGGGCGATCCGATCGGTACTGCGGGTGCATCGGGCAGGCGTAGGCGACGACGGCCTGTTGCTGCGAGGGGGGCCCGGCTTGCCTGCGGGCCCACCGGGCACCGGCCAGGAAGGACGCGCCCACCAGGAGCAGCCCCAGCGAGATGTAGCCGGCGCGCTTCATGTCCCCCCTTCTGGGCAGCATAGGCTAGTCTCGCAGCGTGGGGCGGAAATTCCTCCTGGGCGCCGGGGTCATCCTGACGGTGGCGTTGGCCCTCGGCGCCATCGTCTGGCTCCTCACCATGCCCGGGCCTCCGCAGCCCCTGGCGCCTCTC
>DATIFE010000198.1:0-7524 GCA_035455425.1 Anaeromyxobacteraceae bacterium
GACCGATCGCTTCGAGCTCGGCGTGGAGCCACCGGCGCGGGCGCCGTCCGCTCCCCCGGAGGAGTGGCTCAAGCTCGACCTCGCGGCCGAAGCGCGCGCCGCAGCGGAGGAGGCCCCGCTCGCCGCTGCGCCGCCGGTGACGAACCTCGAGGACCTGGACTTCGGCGAGACGGTGGAGGCAGGCCCGCCGCTCGCGCCCGAGCCCCTCGAGCTCCCCGAGGTGGAGCTGGAGGAGCAGGCCCTCGAGCTGGCTCCGATGCACGCCTTCGTCCCGCCGCCGGAGACGGTCGGCCACAGGCCCGAGCCGGCGGCCGCCGCGCGTCCGGCGGCGGTCCCGCAGGGCGGCACCGGGTTCACGCCCGGCGGCGCGGAGGGCGCCGGAGACGGCGGCGAGGCGCAGCTGCGCGAGGCGCTGTCGCGCGCGTCCCGCGAGGTCATCGAGAAGATCGCCTGGGAGGTGGTACCGGCCCTGGCCGAGACCATCATCCGGGAGCACGTCGACCGGCTGGTGCGCGAGAAAGAGCGCTCGTAGACGCGGCCCGGCGCGCCCCCGGCCCGCCGTCCGGAGGCCGGGGGGCAGGCCGGCGCCCCGATCCTGCCGGCCGGACGCCTCGCGCGCACGGCCGGGCTGCACCCCAATGGAGAGACCGTGAGCACCGAACGCACCGAGCTCGCCAAGGCGTACGAGCACCAGGAGGTCGAGGCCCGCTGGTACCGCTTCTGGGTGGACCGCGGCCTGTTCCACGGGGACGAGACGGACCGCACCCGCCCCGCCTTCTCCATCGTGCTGCCGCCGCCCAACGTGACCGGGTCCCTGCACCTGGGCCATGCGCTCACCGCGACCATCCAGGACATCCTCATCCGCTGGAAGCGGATGAGCGGCTTCAACACCATGTGGCTCCCGGGGACCGACCACGCCGGCATCGCCACCCAGATGATCGTGGAGAAGGAGATCCAGAGGACCGAGGGCAAGAGCCGTCACGACCTCGGCCGCGAGGAGTTCCTGAAGCGGGTCTGGGCCTGGAAGGAGAAGTACGGCTCGCGCATCGGCCAGCAGCACCAGGCGCTGGGCGCGTCCCTCGACTGGGAGCGCGAGCGCTTCACCATGGACCAGGGGCTGTCTCGGGCGGTGCGCGAGGTCTTCGTCCGGCTCCACGAGGAAGGGCTGGTCTACCGCGAGAAGAAGCTCATCAACTGGTGCCCCCGCTGCCACACCGCCCTGAGCGATCTGGAGGTCCACCACGAGGAGGCCCACCCGGGAGAGCTGTGGAGCTTCGCCTACCCGCTGGCCGACGGCTCCGGCGAGGTGGTGGTGGCGACCACGCGGCCCGAGACCATGCTGGGCGACACCGCCGTCGCGGTGCACCCCGACGACGAGCGCTACCGCGCCGTCGTCGGGAAGAAGGTCCGGCACCCCATCCTGGGCTACGAGCTCCCCGTGGTCGCCGACGCCGTGCTGGTCGATCCCACCTTCGGGACCGGGGCGGTCAAGGTGACGCCGGCCCACGACTTCAACGACTTCGAGGTGGGCCGCCGGCACGGCCTGCCCATGCGGAGCGTCATCGGGCTCGACGGCAGGATGACGGCCGAGGCCGGCCCGCTGGCGGGCCAGGACCGCTTCGCGGCGCGCAAGGAGGTGAAGCGGATCGTGGCCGAGATGGGGCTGGAGCGCGGGTCGCGCCCCCACCACATGGCGCTGGGCCGGTGCCAGCGGTGCGAGACGGTGCTGGAGCCCCTCCTCTCCGACCAGTGGTTCGTGCGCATCGAGCCCCTGGCGCGGCCGGCCATCGAGGCGGTGGAGCAGGGCCGGACCCGCTTCCTCCCCGAGCAGTGGACCAGCACCTACATGTCCTGGATGCGGAACATCCACGACTGGTGCATCAGCCGCCAGCTCTGGTGGGGCCACCAGATCCCGGCCTGGTACTGCGAGTCGGGGCACGTCACCGTGGCGCGCGAGGCGCCGCGGGCCTGCGCCACCTGCGGGAGCGAGCAGCTGCGCCAGGACGAGGACGTGCTCGACACCTGGTTCTCGTCGGCGCTGTGGCCCTTCTCCACCATGGGGTGGCCCGAGCGCACCGAGACGCTCCGGACCTTCTACCCCACCTCGGTGATGGAGACCGGGCACGACATCATCTTCTTCTGGGTGGCCCGGATGATGATGATGGGAATCCACTTCCTGGGCGAGGTCCCCTTCCGCACCGTGTACCTGCACCCCATGGTGCGCGACGAGAAGGGGCAGAAGATGTCCAAGACCAAGGGGAACGTCATCGACCCCCTGGACATCACCGAGCGCTACGGCGCCGACGCGCTGCGCTTCACGCTCGCCGCCCTCACGGCGCAGGGGCGGGACATCAAGCTCGCCCGGGAGCGCATCGAGGGGTACCGCGCCTTCGCCAACAAGCTCTGGAACGCCACCCGCTTCGCGCTCCTGAACCTGGCCGGGTACCGCCGCGGCGGCGAGCCGGCCGGGGAGGTGGCCCGGACCGCCGCCGACCGCTGGATCCTGGCTCGCCTGCAGCGCGCGGTGAACGAGACCGTGGCGGCGCTCGAGGGCTTCCACTTCAACGAGGCCGCCAGCACCGCCTACCAGTTCGTCTGGGGCGAGCTGTGCGACTGGTACATCGAGCTCTCCAAGGAGGCCCTGTCCGGCGGCGAGCCGGGGCGCGACGGCCCCGCCGGCTCCCCGGAGGAGAGCCCGGAGCAGCGGGAGCGGAAGCGCAGCGCCCAGGCGGTGCTGACGCACTGCCTGGAGACGTCGCTCCGGCTCCTCCACCCCATGATGCCGTTCATCACCGAGGAGCTGTGGCAGACGCTCGGCTCCCAGGTGGGGGCGGCCGGCCCCGACTCCATCCTGCTCGCCGGCTATCCCGCGACCGGGCCGGTCGACGAGGCGGCCGAGCGCAGCTTCGGCCCGGTCATCGGCATCGTGGACGCCATCCGCAGCATCCGCGGCGAGATGAACATCCCGTTCAAGACGGCGCTGCCCGGCGTCCAGGTCGGCGCGCTCGCGCCCGAGGCCGTCGAGACCGTGCGCGAGGAGACGTCGCGGATCGAGCGGCTCGCCAACGCCCCGGGGCTCCGGATCGGCACCGGAGCCACCCGCAAGGTGCCCCAGAGCGCCGTCGCCGTGGGCGCCGGCTTCGAGGTGCGGGTCCCGCTCGCGGGCGCGGTGGACATGGCGGCGGAGACCGCCCGCATCGACAAGGAGCTGTCCCGGGTGGACCAGGACCTCGCCGGCCTGGAGCGCAAGCTGCAGAACCCGAGCTTCGTCGCCAAGGCGCCGGCCGAGGTGGTGGAGAAGGACCGCGGCCGGATCGCCGAGCTGAAGCAGAAGCGGGCCAAGCTTCTGGCCCACAAGGACCTGCTGGCGTGGAGGGAGGAGGCCGGGGAGACCGCGACCGTGACTGCGACCGCGACCCCGACCAAGCGAAAGTCGAGGAAGAGGCCCGCCGCGGCCCGGCGCGTGGTCCGACGGGCCCGGAAGAAGCCCTCGAAGCGGACCGCGCGGAAGGCTCCGGCCCGGAGCGCCAGGGCCGCTCGCCGCCCGACCCGGCCGAGGAAGCGGAGGTAGCCCGTGCCCGCGCTCTCCGCGCCCGTCGAGCGGCTCATCGACCTGGCCCTGGAGGAGGACCTGTGGCTCGGGGACGCCACCAGCGAGGCCACCGTCGACGCAGCGGCGAAGGGGGAGGGGCGCTTCCTCGCCAAGGAGGATCTGATCCTGGCCGGGACGGCGGTGGCGGCGCGCGTCTTCGAGCGGCTCGGCGCCGAGTGCCGCTTCGACCGGGGCGACGGCGAGCGGGGCGTCCGGGGCGAGTGGCTCGGGGCGGCGCGCGGCCCGATGCGGGCGCTGCTGGCCGCCGAGCGCACCGCCCTCAACTTCCTGCAGCGGCTCTCGGGCGTGGCCACCGCCACCGACCGCGCCGTGCGGGCGCTCGCCGCCGGCGGCGCGAGGACGCGGCTCCTCGACACCCGCAAGACCACCCCCGGCTGGCGCCGCCTGGAGAAGGACGCGGTGCGCGCCGGCGGCGGCAAGAACCACCGCTTCGCGCTCGGCGACGGCATCCTGGTGAAGGACAACCACGTGGCGGCCTGCGGCGGGGTGGCGGAGGCGGTGCGGCGGGCGCGGGCGGGGGCCTCGGCGATGCTGAAGGTCGAGGTGGAGGTGGTGGACCTGCCGGGCCTGGACGAGGCCATCGCCGCAGGGGCCGACATCGTGCTCCTCGACAACATGGACGACGAGACCATGGCGCAGGCGGTGCGCCGGGCGCAGGGGAGGGTGCTGCTCGAGGCCAGCGGCAACATGACCCTGGAGCGCCTGCCGCGCGTCGCCGCCACCGGCGTGGACTTCGTGTCCATGGGAGCGCTGACCCACAGCGCCCGGGCCGTCGACGTCAGCTTCGAGATCGGGGGAGCGCCGGCTCCCCGGCCGGATCGCGGCTGACGGGCCGCGGCTCCGGCCGCGCCTCCGGGGTCGCGGCCGCCGGCGCGGTCGGGTACCATCCGGCGCCGTGTCCGAGCCCCGCGAGACCGGCAGCGAGGAGCTGGTCCTCGCCTTCCTGGCCGAGGCCGGGGACGAGTTCGTCCCGGGGGAGGCCATCAGCGACAAGCTGGGGCTCTCCCGCGCCGCGGTCTGGAAGCACGTCGAGACGCTGCGGGGCCACGGCTACCGCATCGACGCGGTGCCGGCCCGCGGGTACCGGCTGCGGGAGATCCCCGACCGCCTCACCGCGCTGGAGCTGCGCCCGCTGCTGGCGACGCACGACCTGGGCCAGGTGCTCCACTGCTTCGAGGAGCTGGCCTCGACGAACGACACCGCCCGCCAGCTCGCCGAGGAGGGGGCCGCCCACGGCGAGGTGGTGATCGCCGAGCGGCAGACGGCCGGCCGCGGCCGGCGGGGGCGCGGCTGGATCTCGCCGCCGGGCAGGAACCTCCACCTCTCGGCGGTGCTGCGCCCCGACCTGCCGCCGCTGCGGGCCCCGGAGATCACCCTGGTCGCCTCGGTGGGCCTGTGCCACGCCGTCCGCCGCGCCGGCGCCGACGCCGGCATCAAGTGGCCCAACGACCTGGTGGTCGGCGAGCGGAAGCTCGGCGGGATCCTGACCGAGATGGCCGCCGAGGCCGATCGGGTCCAGTGGGTGGTGCTGGGGGTGGGGGTGAACCTCAACTCCCGCCCCGAGGACTTTCCCGAGGAGCTGCGCCCCGCCGTCACCAGCGTGGCCGCCGAGCGCGGCCAGCCGGTGCCTCGAGCCCTGTTCGCGGCGGCGGCCCTGGCCCTCCTCGAGGAGTGGCTCGACCGGTACGCGGAGGGCGGCTTCGCGGCGGTGCGCGACGAGTGGAGGGTGCTCTCCGACACGCTGGGGCGCCAGGTGCGGGTCGCCGCCGAGGGGCGCGAGATCCGCGGGCTGGCGGAGGACGTGGACGAGTCGGGCGCGCTCCTGGTGCGCACCGGCGGGGGCCGCCTGGAGGCCGTCCGGTCGGGCGAGGTGGTGCACCTGCGCGCACGTTGACCGGGGGGGACCCTCTAAGTAACCTCCGGCGCGTGCTGCTCTGCATCGACGTCGGGAACACCAACACCGTCCTCGGCGTCTTCGAGGGACACAGGCTGCTGGAGCAGTGGCGCGTGCAGACGAGCCACAGCCGGACCTCCGACGAGTGGGGCATCCTGGTTCGCCAGCTCCTCTCCGCCTCGGGCCTGGAGCCGCGCAAGGTCGAGGCCATCGCGGTCTCGAGCGTGGTGCCGCCGCTGGGCTTCGCCCTGGAGCGGATGGCGCAGCGCTGGTTCGGGGTGAAGCCCCTCTTCGTCGGCCCGGGCGTCAAGACCGGGATGCCCATCCTCTACGAGAACCCGCGCGAGGTGGGCGCCGACCGGGTGGTGAACGCGGTCGCGGCCTACGCCCGGTGGAAGACCGGCCTGGTGGTGGTGGACTTCGGCACCGCCACCACCTTCGACGCCGTCTCGCCCAAGGGCGAGTACCTGGGCGGCGCCATCAGCCCTGGCGTCACCATCTCGATGGAGGCCCTGTTCCGGAACGCCGCGCGGCTCCCCCGGGTCGAGTTCGCCCGCCCGCCGCAGGTCGTCGGGCGCAACACCGTCGCCTCCATCCAGAGCGGCCTGGTCTACGGCTACGTCGGCCTGGTGGACGGGATCTGCGAGCGGATGGCAACCGAGCTGGGCTTCGGCCCCAAGGTGGTGGCCACCGGCGGGCTGGCGCCCCTGGTGGCCGGGATCTCCCGCTGCATCACCGAGGTGGACGAGCACCTCACCCTCGAGGGGCTGCGGCTGATCCACGAGATGAACCGATGACCACCGCCGAGGCCACCACCCGGGAGCAGCAGGCCCGCGCCGCCCTGGCGGAGGGCGTACGCCTCTTCGGGGCGGAGGACGCGCTCGGGTCCCACGCCTGCTTCGCCCAGGCCCACCGGCGCATGCCGGGAGACCCCCGGGTCCTCTCCTGGTACGGGCTGACCCTGGTGCTGGTGGAGCGGAACTCGAACCTGGGGGTGGCCCTCTGCGACCAGGCGCTGCGCCTGGCCGGGCCCGATCCGGAGCTGGTCCTCAACCAGGCCCGGGCGCAGCTGGCGCTGGGGTTGCGCGAGCGCGCCGTGCGGGCCCTGCGCGCGGGCCTGGCCGCGCACCCCGACGACCCGTCGCTGCGGGCGGCGGCCGAGGCGCTCGGCCGGCGCGCGCGCCCGGTCCTCCCCTTCCTCGGCCGCGCCAACCCGCTCAACCAGGCCCTGGGGAGGCTGCGGCACCGCTGGACCCGCGCGGCCTCGGCCGGCCCGGTGACGCCCGCCACGCTGGGCCGACTTCCCGACTCGCAAAGCGGACGCCGCGATGGCTGACTGCCCCCTCCCGCTCGACACGCTGCCGAAGCCGCTCCACAAGCACGTGGACGCCAAGTCGCCCCTCAAGCTCCGCGATATGGGGGCCAAGGCGCTCGTCCCCACCGCCGCCCCGGCGGACCTGGTGACGCTGCTCTACTTCCTCTCCTTCGACGCGGACGAGGGCGTGCGCGCCACCGCGGCCCTCACGGCCGAGGGGCTGCCCGACAGGATCTTCGGCGTGGCGCTGCGCGCGGAGGTGCCCCCGGCGGTCCTCGACTGGCTGGCCGACCGCTTCGCGTCGAAGGACGCGGCGCTGGAGCTCATCCTGCTGAACCCGCAGACCTCCGACGACACCGTGGCCCGGCTGGCGCCGCGGGTCAGCCAGCCGCTCGCCGACATCGTCCGCCAGAACGAGCTCCGCATCCTCCGCTGCGAGGCCATCATCCGGGGCCTGTGCCAGAACCCCAGCGCCCTGGCCTCCACCGTGGACGGCGCCTGCGACTTCTGCGTCCGCAACGGGCTCACCCTGCTCGACGTGCCCCAGCTCGTGGCCGCGCACAAGCGCGTCCACGGCGTCGACCCGACGGCGCGGCCGCCCGAGGAGACCGCGGCGGCGCTCATGGCGGAGTACCGCGACGAGCTCGCCGACGAGACGCCGCCGCCGCTCCGCGCCGAGACGCCCGAGGAGACGCAGAAGAA
>DATIFE010000199.1:0-12953 GCA_035455425.1 Anaeromyxobacteraceae bacterium
ATCGGTCCGGCGGCGAGACTCTGTGGTGAAAAACTAGCCGTGTCGCCCGCAGGCGCCCCGGAAGGCTCAGGGACAGTAGCCGGCGAGCGTGAAGGCGGCTACCAGTTCGGGCTGGGGAAAGACGACCCGGTGACCCTCAACCCCGGCTACGTTCCCATCGCCCTGCGCACCACTCCCGCCTACCAGTACACCCGGGTGACCAACCAGACGGCCGACGACGGCACCGGCACGGGCGGCACCAAGCCCATCACCGTGGCCAGCGGCGGCGTCCCCCAGCCTCCCGGGGTGGACATCCTCACCGGCGGCTCCATCAGCGAGGACCTCTCCTTCCTCCTGGTGCTGAGCGGGTTCGGTCCCGACGGGGCGGCCGGGGTCGAGTCGGGCTGGTTGCGGCTCAACCGCCTGGGCGGCTCGAGCTGGGCCAACCTCCGGGTGGGGAAGTTCGAGCTCGACCTGCCGGCCTCGCCCCACCGCGGCATCAGCCTGACCTACGGCTACGCCGCCTACGCCCCCATCCCGGGCGGCCTCGTGCCCTTCGACTTCGGCGAGAACCAGGTGGGCCTGGAGCTCAGCGGCGCCGACGACCGCAGCTCCCTGCGCTACTCGGTCTCCCTCACCTCGGTGAACGGCGGGGAGGTCGCCAGCGGAGCCGGCGGCAAGGGCGCCTGGTCGGCCCCCATGCTCTACGGCCATGTCCAGAAGTCGTACGAGCCCGGGAGCGCCATCCTCCCCTGGGTGCGGGTCGGGATCCTGGCGGGCGTGGGCTGGTGGCCGACCAAGTTCGAGAGCGCCGACACGGCGGGCACGCCCATCGACGGTACCGGCAGCCAGAACAAGCAGTTCTCGAGGGTCGGCGCCGAGGTCTCGGGGATCCTGGGCAACCCGGCCACGCCCTTCCTCTTCACCCTGGCCGTCATCCACGGCCAGGACGCGGCCGAGCTGTCGGCCGGCGGGGTCAAGAACTCCTACAACGGCGGCTTCCTCGAGGTCGACTGGGTGCCGTGGGTGGTGTCGCAGTACGCCGCCACGCCCTGGGCCTTCTTCGCCCGCTACGACGCGGCCCGCTACAAGAACGGGCCCGGCGACGTGGACGGCTTCACCCTGGGCGCGCGCCGCTACCTGGCGCTCGGGCCCCGGGCCTCGGCCGCCGTCCACCTCGAGTTCCACCAGGACAAGGTCAAGGGGGTCGGCTGGGAGGACGTGGCCAACGGCCTCCCGCCCCGGTCCGTCGAGACGCAGGCCGTCCTGGCCGGCATCGACTTCGACTTCTAGGAGGCCTGCCATGAACGCCCATCGCAACCTGCTCCTGGTCATCGCCATCCTGGCCGCACCGGCGGCCGCACTCGCCACCCCGGCCGACCCCGCCGCCGCAGCGCGCGGCCAGCGGGCCTACGACCGCTACTGCATCTCCTGCCACGGCGTGGAGGGGGACGGCCGCGGGCCGACGGCCGACTGGATCGATCCCCGGCCCCGCATCCTCACCAGCGGCGTCTTCAAGTTCCGCTCCACCCCGAGCGGCGAGCTCCCCACCGACGCCGACCTCCTCCGGACCATCACCACGGGCCTGCACAACACCTACATGCCCACCTGGCGCGCCATCACCGAGCGCGAGCGGGAGGACCTGGTGCAGTTCGTGAAGACCCTCTCGCCGCGCTTCGCGGCGGAGCCGCAGGGGAAGCCCATCGCCATCCCGCCGCGCCCGGCCTTCACCCCGCAGTTCGTGGCCAAGGGCAAGGAGCTGTGGGGCAAGATGCAGTGCGCCGCCTGCCACGGCGCGACCGGGAAGGGCGACGGCGAGTCGGCCCCCACCCTCAAGGACGACTGGGGATACCCCATCACCCCCAAGGACTTCACCCGCGGCCCGCTGAAGTCCGGCGACGCGCCCGAGGACCTCTTCCGCACCTTCCAGACCGGCCTCAACGGGAGCCCCATGCCCTCCTTCGCGGAGTCCATCTCCCCCGAGGACTCCTGGGCCCTGGTGGCCTACGTCCAGTCGCTGCGGAAGGAGTAGGCGGCGGGACGGACCCCCGGCCGGGCTGGCAGCAGGTCCCCGGCCGAGGTAGACGATGGGGTGCGGCCCCCGGGCCGCACCCCATGACCGCGGCGGACGCACCGATCCTGCGGGTTCTCGTCGTCGACGACGAGCCCAACATCCGCGACACGCTCGCCCTGTGCCTCGAGGGCTCGGGCTGTCGCGCGGAGAAGGCCGGGACGGGAACCGCGGCCCTGGAGGCGCTGCGGCTCGCCCCCTTCGACCTCGCCTTCTGCGACCTCCGGCTCGGCGCCGAGAGCGGGCTGGACCTCGTTCCCCGGATGCTGGCGGAGCGTCCCGGCCTCGACGTCGTGGTGATCACCGCCTACGCCACCGTGGACACGGCGGTGGAGGCCATCCGGCGCGGGGCCAAGGACTACCTGCCCAAGCCCTTCACCCCGGCGCAGATCCGCCACCAGGTGGAGGCCGCGCGGGCGAGGCGCGCTGCGTCGCTGCGGCTCGTGGACCTCGAGGCCCGGCTGTCCGACGCGGCCCCGGAGGCTCGGCTCGAATCGGAGTCCCCCCGGATGCGGGCCGTGCTGGAGACGCTCACCCGCGCCGCCGTGCACGACGTGGCGGTGCTGCTGCGCGGGGAGAGCGGCACCGGCAAGGGAGTGCTGGCCCGGACGCTGCACGCCCTGAGCCCCCGGCGGGAGCGCCCCTTCGTGGTGGTGAACTGCCCCACGCTCTCGGAGGAGCTGCTCGCCAGCGAGCTCTTCGGCCACGCCCGCGGCGCGTTCACCGGCGCGGTGCGGGACCAGGAGGGGCGCGTCGAGGCCGCCGAGGGGGGCACCGTGTTCCTCGACGAGATCGGCGAGATCTCGCCGGGCCTGCAGGCCAAGCTCCTGCGCTTCCTCCAGGAGAAGCGCTTCGAGCGCGTCGGCGAGAACCGCACCCGCACCGCCGACGTCCGCATCGTGGCCGCCACCAACCGCGACCTCGAGTCGGCGGTGAGGGAGGGGCGCTTCCGCGAGGATCTCCTCTACCGCCTCAACGTCGTGGAGGTGGCGGTGCCGCCCCTGCGCGAGCGGCCCGAGGACGTGCTGCCCCTGGCGCGGAGCTTCGTGGCCTTCTTCGCGCGCCAGGCCCGGCGCTCCGCACCGGAGCTCTCGCCGGCCGCGGAGCGGCTGCTCCAGGGCTGGCCCTGGCCCGGGAACCTGCGCGAGCTGCGCAACGCCATCGAGCGGGCGGTGATCCTCACGCCGGGCCAGGTGCTGGAGCCGGAGAGCTTCCCCGAGCGCATGGCGGGCCAGGCTGCCGGCGTGCCCCAACTCGGGGGCGACTTCACGGTGGAGGACGTCGAGCGCGAGCACATCCTGCGCGTCCTGGCGCGCACCGCGACGCAGGAGGAGGCGGCCCGGACCCTGGGCATCGACGCCTCCACCCTCTGGCGCAAGCGCAAGAAGTACGGCCGCTAGTCAGGCGGGCTGCGCCGTCCCCGGGAGCGTGAACCAGAAGGTGCTGCCGCGGCCGGGCTCGCTCTCGACGCCCATGTCGCCGCCGTGGGCTCGCACGATCTCGCGGGAGAGGTAGAGCCCCAGGCCGACCCCTCCGCGCCTCGCGCCGGGCACCTGGAAGAACCGCTCGAAGATGCGCTCCTGGTACTGGCGGGGGATCCCCTCGCCGCTGTCCTGCACCTCGAAGCGGGCGCCCTGGCCGTGGCGGGCCACGCGGGCGCCGATGCGGCCGCCCTCGGGCGTGTGGCGCAGGGCGTTGCCGAGCAGGTTGGCGACCACCAGCTGCACCCGCTCGGCATCGGCCACCAGGGGAAGGGGGTCGTCGGGTGCCTCCACCCGGAGGTCGACCCGGGCGAGCTGCGCCTGGGGCCGCAGCGCGGCGGCCGCCTGGGCCAGGACGGCGCGGGCGTCGATGGGCTGGAGCTGCAGCTCGACCCGGCCCGCCTGGATGCGGGAGAGGTCGAGGATGTCGTCGACGATGGCCTGGAGCCGCTCGCAGTCCTGGCGGGCCGCCGCCATCAGATCGGCCTGGCGCTCGGTGAGCGGGCCGGCCGCCCCCTCGGCGCACAGGTGGACGGCCATGTGCAGCGAGGTGAGCGGGGTGCGGAACTCGTGGGCCACGGTGGCCACCAGGTCGTTCTTGAGCTCGTCGAAGCGCATCAGGCGGGTCACGTCCTGCAGCACCACCGTGGCCCCGACGACCGCCCCCTCGTCGGAGCGGAGCGCGGTGGCCCGCGGCAGGAGGTGCCGGGGGCCGTCGGGCCCGTCGCTTCGCACCGCCTCCTCGAAGCCGCGCGGCACCCAGGGCCCCTTGCCGGAGAGGACGTGGGAGCTGACCGCCGCCAGCTTCTCGCGCAGGGCCGGGTCGAGGCCCTCGATGGTCGTTCCCGGTCCTTCGCCCGGGGGCAGGCGCAGCAGCGCCCCGGCGGCCCGGTTCAGGTTCAGGACCCTTCCCGACGGGCTCAGCATCAGCACCGGGTCGGGGAGGCTGTCGATGGCCGCCTGGGCCGCCTGCTGCGCCTGCAGGAGCTCGCCCAGCGAGCTCCGGCGGTACTGCTCCAGCCGGTCGGCCATGGTGTCGAACTCGCGCCCCAGCGCGGCGATCTCGTCGCGACCCCGCGGCCGGGCCCGCGCCTCCAGGTCCCCCTCGCCGAAGCGGCGCACCGCCTGGGCCAGGGACGAGAGGGGGCGGACCATGCGCGCGGTGATCGAGACCGAGGCGAGGAGGCCGAGCGCCAGCGCGCCCAGGGTGGCCACCAGCAGGAGCTGCAGGTAGCGCGCTGCGGTCCGGGCAGTCTGGTTGCTCTTGCGGACCATGGCGTCCTGGTTGAGGTCCAGGATCTCCCCGGCGACCGAGCGGACGCGCTGCGAGGCCGCCAGGACCGAGTCCAGGTAGGCGGCCAGGGGCTGCTCCTGCCCCGCGGAGAGCCGGAGCGCCTGCCGGTAGCCCTCCCAGGCCACCCGCAGCCGCCGGGTGACGTCCGCCTCCCCCTGCTCGGTGACGTTCCCCTCCTGGACGCGCAGCTCTTCCTCGAACCGACGGACCATCCCGTCGTCGGGATCCGCCGGGCGGCCCGCGGCCCGGAGCAGGGCCTGGCGGTCGAGCGCGTCCAGGGCGTCGCCCATGCGCTGGGCCGCGAGGACGCTGCGGTAGTTGTCCTTGAGGATGTCCTGGGAGCTCTGGCCCAGCGAGGTGGCGGTGCGGAGCGACGCCGCGCCGATGAGGACCAGGGCCGCCGCCAGCGGAGCCTGGGCGAGCAGGAGCCGGCGCCGGAGGGTCACCGGGACTCCTGCTCCTCGAAGGAGACGATGTGCAGGTCGAGCCCGGCGGCACCGTCGACGAGGCGATCGACGACGGAGCGGCGCAGTGCGCGCTTCCAGAAGGCGACATGGGTGCGCCCGATGATCACGTCGCTCACGCGATGGGTCCGGGCGAAGTCCAGCAGCGCGGCGGCCGGGTCCTCGGAGCGCAGCCGCACGAACTCCCCGCCCATCTCGCGCGTCTTCTCCATGTTGGCGTGCAGCCGCCGCTGGGCCTCGGAGTCGATCCGGTCCGGCGCCTCCTCCGGCGTCTCGACGTAGACGACGTACCAGTCGGTGTTGAGCCGGCCCGCCATTCGCGACCCCCGCCGGAGCAGCGTGGCGGCATGGGGCGGGCTGGAGGACAGGCAGACCATGACCCTGCCCGCGGCCGCCGGCGCGGGGGCACCGGGCGCCTGCCTCGAGGCGTTCCGGTCCAGGCTCTGGGCCACCTCGCGCAGCGAGAGCTCCCGCAGCGTCGACAGGTTCTGGTCGCGGAAGAAGTGCTCCAGGGCCCAGGGGATCCGGTCCGTGGGGTAGATCTTGCCGGCGCGGAGCCGGTCGAGGAGGTCCTCGACGGCCAGGTCCAGGTTCACCACCTGGTCGGCCTGCTCCAGGAAGGCGTCGGGCACGGTCTCGCGGACCCGGACGCCGGTGTTCCGCTGGACGATGTCGTTGAGCGACTCGAGGTGCTGGATGTTGAGCGCGCCGATGACGTTGATCCCGGCGGCGAGGAGGTCGAGCACGTCCTGCCAGCGCTTCCCGTTCTTCGACCCCGGCGCGTTGGTGTGCGGGATCTCGTCGACGACCGCCACCGTCGGCTTGCGCCGGATCACCGCCTCGAGGTCCATCTCCTCGACCGTCACGCCGCGGTACTCGACGCGCCGGCGCGGGACGACCTCCAGGTCCCGGATCAGGGCCTCGGTCTCGGGCCGCCCGTGGCTCTCGACGAGCGCGCCGACGATGTCGGTGCCGCGCCGCCGAAGGGCGTGCGCCTCCTCCAGCATGCGCCAGGTCTTGCCCACGCCCGCGGCGAAGCCGACGTAGAGCTTGAGCCGCCCGCGCCGGGCCCGCTCGACGAGCTCGAGGAAGTCCTGCGGGCTGGGCCTCGTCGGGCCGCTCATCGGCTCCCGGACGGTAGCACGCCCGCCTCCCCTCAGCGGACCGCGTCGACCGGCGCCCGTGCCGGGGCGCCCAGGCGCTGGTCGATGGCCAGGTTCAGCAGGAGGACGTTGACCCGCGGCTCGCCCAGCAGGCCGAGGTCGCGGCCCTCGATGGACTCCTCCACCACGGACCGCACCCGGCCCTCGGCGACCCCCCGGGCGCGGGCCACCCGCGGGACCTGCCACAGCGCCGCCGCGGGCGAGAGGTGCGGATCGAGCCCGCTCCCGGAGGCGGTGACCAGCTCCGCCGGCACCGGGCCGGGGGCGTCCGGGTTGTCCTTGCGGAGCCCGGCCGCGGCCGCCGCGGCGCGATCGCGGAGCTTCCTCGAGGTGGGGCCGAGGTTCGAGCCGCCGGACGCCATGGGGTCCCAGCCCTTCTCGCCGGCGGCCGAAGGGCGGGGCTGGAAGTAGGCCGGGCTCGAGAAGCCCTGGCCCAGGAGCTCCGAGCCGACGACGCGGCCCGCCTCGTCCTTCACCAGGCTGCCGGAGGCGCGGCGCGGGAAGAGGACCCGGGCGACGCCGGTAACCAGGAGCGGGTAGGCGAGGCCGGTGAGGACCAGGGTGACGGCGGTGGCGCGGAGGGCCGGGAGCAGGTGCTGGCGCATGGTCGTCATTCCCTAGACGACGTGGGCGGCGGCCAGCGCCAGGTCGATGATCTTGATGCCGACGAAGGGGGCGAGCACGCCGCCGAGGCCGTAGACCAGGAGCGACTGCCGGAGCACCGCGGCGGCGCCCAGCGGCCGGTAGCGCACGCCGCGAAGCGCCAGCGGGATGAGCAGGACGATGACGACGGCGTTGAAGATCACCGCCGAGAGGATGGCGCTGTAGGGGGAGGCGAGGTGCATGACGTCGAGCGGCGCCATCTCCGGGTGGGCCGCCACGAAGAGCGCCGGGAGGATGGCGAAGTACTTGGCCACGTCGTTGGCGATGGAGAAGGTGGTGAGGGTGCCGCGGGTCATGAGGAGCTGCTTGCCCACCTCCACCACCTCGAGGAGCTTGGTGGGGTTCGAGTCCAGGTCCACCATGTTCCCGGCCTCCTTGGCGGCCTGGGTGCCGGTGTTCATGGCCACGCCCACGTCGGCCTGTGCCAGCGCCGGGGCGTCGTTGGTGCCGTCGCCGGTCATGGCCACCAGCTTCCCCCTGGCCTGCTCCTCCTGGATGAGGCGCATCTTGGCCTCGGGGGTGGCCTCGGCGAGGAAGTCGTCCACGCCCGCCTCGCGGGCGATGGCGCCGGCGGTGCGGGGGTTGTCGCCGGTGATCATGACGGTGCGGATGCCCATGGCGCGGAAGCGGGCGAAGCGCTCCTGGATGCCGCCCTTCACCACGTCCTTGAGCTCGACGATGCCCAGGGCGCGCGGGCCGTCGGAGACGGCGAGCGGCGTGCCGCCCTGGTCCCCGATTCGATCGGCGACCGCCCGGATCCCCTCGGGCAGGGTGCCGCCCAGCCCGGCCACGTGCGTTGCCACGGCGTCGACGGCCCCCTTGCGGATCACCCGGCCGCCGATGTCGCAGCCGCTCATCCGCGTCTGGGCGCTGAAGGCCACGAACCGGGCCGCGCCCTTCACCTCGCGGCCGCGGAGGCCGTACTTCTCCTTGGCCAGGACGACGATGGAGCGGCCCTCGGGCGTCTCGTCGGCCAGGCTGGCCAGCTGGGCGGCGTCGGCGAGGTCGCCGATGCTCACGCCCGGGGCCGGGTGCAGGTCGGTGGCCATGCGGTTGCCGAGCGTGATGGTCCCGGTCTTGTCGAGCAGCAGCACGTCCACGTCGCCGGCCGCCTCGACGGCCCGCCCACTCATGGCGAGGACGTTCTTGCGCAGGAGCCGGTCCATCCCGGCGATCCCGATGGCCGAGAGGAGTCCGCCGATGGTGGTGGGGATGAGGCACACCAGCAGCGCCACCACGGCGGTGACCGTGAGCGGGATGCCGGAGTAGGCCGCGAGCGGCACCAGGGTGGCGCAGGCGAAGAGGAAGACCAGCGTCAGGCCGACGAGCAGGATGTGGAGCGCGACCTCGTTGGGCGTCTTCTTGCGCTCCGCCCCCTCGACCAGGGCGATCATCCGGTCGAGGAAGGACTCGCCGGGGTTCACGGTGATGCGGACCACGATCCGGTCGGAGAGCACGGTGGTGCCGCCCGTGACCGCGGAGCGGTCGCCGCCCGACTCGCGGATCACCGGCGCGGACTCGCCGGTGATGGCCGACTCGTTCACCGAGGCGATGCCCTCCACGATCTCGCCGTCGCCGGGGATGATCTGCCCGGCCTCGACGACCACCGTGTCTCCCTTCTGGAGCGAGGAAGCCGGGACCTGCTCCTCGCGCCCGTCGACCAGGCGCCGGGCGACCACGTCGCGCCGCATCTTCCGGAGGTTCGCCGCCTGCGCCTTGCCCCGGCCCTCGGCAACCGCCTCGGCGAAGTTCGCGAAGACCACCGTGAACCAGAGCCAGATGCTGACGGAGAGCGTGAACCAGCCCGGGGCGGCCCCTGCCGGGGGGGAGATCCGGTCCCGCAGCCAGAGCACGGTGGTGAGAAGGCTTCCCACCTCCACCACGAACATCACCGGGTTCCGGGCCACGAGGCGCGGGTCGAGCTTGCGCAGGCTGGCGATGGCCGCCTGGCGGAGGATCCGCCGGTCGAGGATGGAAGGCTGCCTCGCCCTGGGGGCCATGGCTAGAAGACCTTTCCGGAGAGCGCCGCGAAGTGCTCCAGCACCGGGCCGAGCGAGAGTGCCGGGAAGAAGGTGAGGGCGCCGACGACGAGGATCACCGAGACGAGGAGCGCCACGAAGGTGGGGCCGTCGGTGGGGAAGGTGCCCAGGCCCGGCGGCACGGACTTCTTGCCCACCATGGCTCCCCCGATGGCGAGCGCCGGCACGATCATCAGGAAGCGGCCCACGAGCATGGCCACCCCCATGGTCGTGTTCCAGAAGAGGGTGTTGGCGTTCAGGCCGGCGAAGGCGGAGCCGTTGTTCCCCGCCCCGCTCGAGTAGGCGTAGAGGATCTCCGACAGCCCGTGCGGCCCGGCGTTGTTCAGCGACGAGACGCCGTAGGGGGCGACCGAGGCCCAGGCGGCGAGGCAGAGGATGGTGAGCGGGAAGACCAGCACGTAGAGCATCGCCAGCTTCATCTCCCGGCTCTCGATCTTCTTGCCCAGGTACTCCGGGGTCCGCCCCACCATCAGTCCGGCGATGAAGACGGTGAGGACGACCATCACCAGCATCCCGTAGAGCCCGGCGCCGACGCCGCCGAAGATCACCTCGCCGAGCTGGATATTCAGCAGCGGCACCAGCCCGCCGACGGGCGTGAAGCTGTCGTGCATCGAGTTCACCGCGCCGCAGGAGGCGTCGGTGGTGACGGTGGCGAAGAGCGCGCTGTCGGCGATGCCGAAGCGGACCTCCTTGCCCTCCATGTTGCCGGCGACGTGGTCGAGCGGCAGGTCCGCCAGGGCCGGGTTGTGGCGCGACTCGGCGCCGTAGGCGACGGCGACCCCGGCCGCGAAGAGCACCGCCATGGCGGCGAAGAGGGCCCAGCCCTGCCTGGTGTCGCGCGCCATGCGCCCGTAGGCGTAGGTCAGGCCCGCGGGGACGAGGAAGACGAGCACCATCTCCACGAAGTTCGTGAGCGGGGTGGGATTCTCGAAGGGGTGGGCGCTGTTGGCGTTGAAGAAGCCGCCGCCGTTGGTCCCCAGCTCCTTGATGGCCTCCTGCGAGGCCACCGGCCCGAGCGCCACCACCTGCTTCGCCCCCTCGATCGTCTGCACCTCGACGCTGGCCGAGAGGGTCTGGACCACGCCCTGGGAGGCGAGGAACAGGGCGGCCACGAGCGAGAGGGGAAGGAGCACGTAGACGATGCCGCGCGTGAGGTCGACCCAGAAGCTGCCGAGCGTCCTCGGCGCGTCCGGCCCGCCGCGTCGGGTGAGACCGCGCGCGAGCGCCAGCGCCACCCCGATCCCGACGGCGGCCGACGTGAAGTTGTGCCAGGCGAGCCCCGCCATCTGGGTCAGGTAGCTCATCGTCGACTCGCCCGAGTACGCCTGCCAGTTGGTGTTGGTGGCGAAGCTGGCGGCGGTGTTGAAGGCGAGATCGGGAGCGACGGCCCCGAGCCTGTTCGGGTTCAGCGGGAGGACGCCCTGCAGGCGCTCGATGAGGTAGGTGACCAGCAGGCCGCATGCGCTGAACGCCAGCATGGAGACGGCGTAGCCCTTCCAGTCCTGCTCCTTCTCCGGGTCGACCCCGGAGAGCCGGTAGAGGAGGCGCTCCAGGGGACCCAGCACCCGGGCCAGGGGCCGGCTGCGGCCCTCGTAGACCCGGTACAGGTAGAGCCCCGTGGGCTTCGTCAGCAGGAGGATGACGAGCGCGTAGAGGCCGATCTGCAGCCAGCCGTTCACGGTCATGGCGAGTCCTAGAAGCGCTCCGGGTAGAGGAGGGCATAGACCAGGTAGGCGGCGAGCAGGGCCGCGATGGCCAGTCCTGCGGCAAGGTCGAGGGTCATGGCGGCGATCCTGGGCCCGGGTCCCGGGTCTCGCCCACGCCCGAGCAGGTTCCGGGCCAGGACCTCCGGTGCCGGATTTCGCGGGCCGGCGGTGCGCCATCGTGCGAAACGCAGGACGGACGGGCCGCCCGCCTGCAGGATGCACGGCTGCGGTGCGCGGGCGGCGGCCGATCTGCCGTCAGGGCGCCGGCCTGGCCCGTGGCATGGGGGATGCTCACCCGGGGGGCAGCATGGCCTGGTCCGTCGGAATCCTCCCCCTCCACCGGGGGCTCCCGTCCGACCGCCTCCGCCGCCTCCTCGGCTGGGTCGCGCTGGCGCTCGCGGCGGCCGGCGCCGCGGGCTACGAGCTCTGGAAGGAGGGCGCCGAGGACCGGGCCATCCGGAGCCTGCCCGCGGAGGAGCGGCGCGCGCAGTTCCTCCGCACCGCCGAGGAGCTCCGGACGGTCTGTGCCGATCCCCCCGAGGCGCTCAGGGCGCACTGCCGGCGGCAGGCGGAGTTCCTGTCGCGCTTCCCGGAGTGCGACGCCGCCTGCCTGCTGCTGGTCGGGCGCCTCTTCCCGCCTCAGCCGGCGCGCTGACCGCCCGGGTTTCCGAGCGCCGCCTCTGCCCAGGCAGCGGCGGCGAGCAGCGAGCCGTCGCCGCCGGGAGGCCCCACGAGCTGCACCCCCACCGGCAGCCCGTGGGGCCCCTCGGCGAAGGGGAGGCTGAGGCAGGGGAGGCCGAGCAGCGTCCAGATCCGGTTCATGGCCGGGTCTCCGGTGCTGGCGAGCCCGGCGGGCGCCTCGCCGAGCGCGCTGCCGGTCAGGAGCACGTCGAAGCGGCCGAAGAGCTCCGGCAGCCGCCGGCGGGCGGCCTCGGCGATGGCCCGCGCGCCGTCGCAGGTCGCCCGCGGCGTGGCCGCGCCCAGGCGCAGGATCTCCTGCAGCTCCGGGCTGAGCCGGGCCGCCCGGGGGCGCAGCTCGGCGAGGGCCTCGGCGGCCTCGAAGGCCATCACCGTCCGCTGGGCCTGGGACAGGCCGGCGAGCGGCGCGTCGTCCGCCGGGGAGACCTCCGCGCCCGCGGCGCGGAGCCGCTCGGCGGCCCCCTCCACCGCGGCCCGGGTCTCGGGCGAGGCCGCTGCCCAGGCCTCGGTGCGGCACAGGCCGACGCGCGGCGGGCGCTGGAGCCGGCGGTCCGGCAGGGCGGCCCCCAGCGCCCGGGCCAGGAGGGGCAGGTCGGCGGCGCGGCGGGCCAGGAGGCCCAGGGTGTCGAGCGACGGCGCGAAGGGGCTCACCCCCCCCAGCGAGAGGAGGCCGTGGCTCGGCTTGTAGCCGACCACGCCGCAGAAGGAGGCCGGCCGGATGATGGACCCGGCCGTCTGCGTGCCCAGGGCCGCAGGCACCATCCCGGCCGCCACCGCGGCGGCCGAGCCGCTCGAGGACCCGCCCGGCGTGCGCGACGGGTCGCGCGGGTTCCGCGTCTTGCCGGGAGCGAAGTAGGCGAGCTCGGTGGTGACGGTCTTCCCGAGCACCACCCCGCCGGCGCGGCGGATGGCGGCCACGCAGTCGGCGTCGGCCCCGGGGCGGCGCCCCGCGAAGAGGGCGCTGCCGCGGGCCGTCGGCATGTCGGCGGTGTCGATGATGTCCTTCACGCCCAGCGGGAGGCCGTGCAGCGGCCCGGGGCGCCCGGCGGCGTCGAGGCGGCGCGCCTGCGACAGGGCCAGCTCGGGGTCGAGGAACTCCCAGGCCTGGACCCGGGGCTCCTCGGCCTCGATCCGCTCCAGGCAGGCGCGCACCAGCGCCTCTGCGCCGAGGGCGCCGCGCGCCAGCAGCTCCACCGCATCCGTCGCCCCGAGCTGCCACGGGGGCCGTGTCACGCGACGCTCCCGGGCGCTCGCGCGCCTACTTGGGGCACTTCGGGTTCGGGGCGATGCCGGTGGCGCGGGCCTCGCTCGGGGGGAAGATGATGGGGGAGGTGCCGTCGGGCAGGTTCTGCTGCACCACGAAGACGTTCTGGGCCTGCTGCCCGGTGGCGGCC
>DATIFE010000200.1:0-12038 GCA_035455425.1 Anaeromyxobacteraceae bacterium
CGCTCTTCCGATCTGCCGCCCGAGGCCGCGATCGCGGCCGAGAGCGTCACCGCCACCGAGCCGTTGGTCGGGGACGGGGCCACCGCGACGCCCGTGGTGGTGGGCGCGGCGCCGCCGCCGGGCGTGCCGGCCGCAGCGGTCACGAAGGTGAGCATGCCGCCCAGGCCCGGGGCGCGGTTGTTGTGGAGCAGCAGGCTGGCGTCGTAGAGGGCGAACTGGTTCCCGACCGCGGCCGAGGCCGGCACGGTGGCAATGGCGTCCATCGTCTGGCCGGGGCCCAGGGTCTCGGCCACGGCGCTGCGGGAGTGGAGGAGCGGGCTGCCGTCGAGGCCGACGATGGTCTGCCGCATGCCCAGCAGCGCCATGGAGTGGTGCCAGTTCCCGGCGTTGAGGTAGCGCAGCAGCACCCGGCGGCCGGCGCCGGAGGTGATACCGGCGGTGCCCGGGTAGGCCTTGCCGTTGATGAGCCAGAACTTGGGCGCGTAGTTGCGCATGTCGAAGCCGGCCGGGTTGGCGTTCAGGGCCGGGTCGATCTCGGAGAGGACCAGGACCGCCTCGTCGTCGAAGGCCGTGGCGACGTCGCCGTAGGCCTGGGTCGGGAAGGCGGCGGGCCGGACCACCAGCGCGCCGTAGAGGCCCATGGCCACCTGGTGCTGGGCGTTGGCGAGGAGGCCGGCCTCGTAGAGGAAGGCCCCGGGGGCTCCGGCGGTGAAGGTGTAGGTCTTGAGCGTCTCGAGGGTGCCGTCGCTCGCCGCGGCGCCGGCCAGGTCCGGGACCATGTCGATGCCCTTGAAGAGCAGCGCGGTGGGCTCGGTGAGCAGGTTGTGGAGGTTCACCGTGACGACGTCGCCCTCGTTCACGACCAGCACCGGCCCGGGGACGGCGGCCGCGCCGGCCGCCGTGCCCGAGTAGCCCCACACCGGCACGGGCGCGGCCGCGCCGGGGAGCGTCAGCGAGCCCGGCTTGGCCCACAGGTCGAAGGTCATCGCCGCGGCTTCCGCCCGCCCCGCCGCGAGCGCCAGGAGCATGGCGCCGATTCCGAACGCTGCCCGAAGTTCCTTGGTCATGGCTGTCTCCTGGCTCCGCTAGTTCGGGCAGATGTTCGGCAAGGGGGGATCGATCCGGAGGTAGGTGATGGCGCCGGACATGGTCATGCCCCACGAGGTGATCTGATAGAGGGCGTGGTTGTGGGTGATGATGTAGTACTCGCCGCACTGGTTGAGCGTGTTGGCGCCGGGCAGGAGCGGGCCCATCTCGCCCAGGTACGGGCTGCCGCTGTAGAACATCCCGTACTGGAGGTTGGCCGGGGACGGGATGGTGTTGGTCACCGGGTTGGCCGTCGAGTAGCTCTCGGCGTCGTACCACTTGAAGAGCACGTCCCAGGTCTGGCCGGGGCCGATGTTGATGGCGAACTTCTCGAAGGACAGGTCCTGGCCCGCCGAGCCCTCGAAGGCGCCGCCGTCGCGGCCGATCACCACGCCGTTGTTCCCGTGCGGGTGGAAGGGGAAGTCCTCGGTGCCCACGTTGAGGTAGTGGATGCGGCCCGGCGCCGACCCTGCCGTCCACGGGTGGATGCGGGCCAGCGCCCCGTAGGGCTGGCTCGGCAACCAGGGGACGTTGTTGTCGGCGATGCTGTCGGGGAAGCCGCGGCCGTTCACCAGCCAGTAGCGGGGGTGATAGGTGGTGATGTCGAAGTTCTGCCCGGCCTCGACCGCCCAGTGCTGGTAGGGGTCGATCTCCGAGAGCAGCACCATGAACTCCTCGTCGGGCTTGAAGGCGCTGTCGGGCCGGTTGTTGGCGAGGAGGGCGCCGGGCGGAGGAACGGCGGCGGGCCGCACGACGAGGGCTCCGAAGAGCCCCATGCGCACCTGCGTCTGCGGGTTGGTCCCGCTCTCGTAGAGGAAGGTGCCCGGGGTGCCGGCGACGAAGCTGTAGGTCACGCTCCCGCCGTTGGCCGCGGCGACGTTGGTCAGCGAGGTGGCCCGGCCGGTGCCGTCGAACTGGGGCTGGGCCGGCGCGCCGTCGGCCAGAACGTCGGTCTGGCCGGGGAAGATGATCGAGACCGGCTGGGGCGACGGGTTCTGGAGGATGACGGTGACGGTGTCGCCCTGGTTCACGCACAGCGTCGGCCCGGGGTGCTGGAACGGGCCGCCGCCGGGCGAGAAGCCCCACATGTACATGGTGTTGCCGTCGGGCAGCGTGATGTAGCCGTCGGTGACGGTCAGGGTGAAGGTCGGGCCGGTGGTGCAGAGCACCCCGGTCTGGGGCGGTGCCGCCGCCGCGGCGGCGGGCAGGAGGCCGAGGGCGAGGAGGCCCGCGCCCAGGAGCCGCGCGGCCGACCGAAGGGGAGTCCCGGAACGCTGTGCGCGCATGGTCAGTCTCCTAGGTGTTGGGGGCGGTCTGGGCGGGCAACGTGCCCGCGGGGTAGACGCGGATCTCGGTCCGCTGCCCGCCGAAGCCGTCGGCACCGGCCAGGTTGTCGCTGCGCTTGAAGGCGCGGTTGTAGAGGACGTAGGTGTCGTACGCCCCCGGCCCCTGGTAGGCCGGCGCCGTGAAGATGGCGTCGATGCTCTCGCCGGCGCCGAAGTTCACCGAGCTCGTCAGGAAGCTGGTGTCGGTGCCGTCGCGCCCGCGCATGGGCGTGGCGTCCTTGCCCACCACCTTCATCTTGATGCCGGCCAGCGTCATGGCCGCCTCGCGGAAGCCCAGGTTGGCGAAGCGCAGCAGCACGCGCTCGCCGGCGTTGCAGGTCACCAGGGCCGAGTAGGGCTGGTACTGGAGGTCGGGCCTGCCCGCCGGCGCCACCAGGTCGCCGTTGGCGTCGGTGGCCGGGTTCAGGGAGTGCGCCGCCCCGACCGCCGAGAAGGGGGCGTTGGCCGCCACCGTGTCGGGGTACACGCGGCCGTTCAGCAGCGAGAAGTCCGGGCGGTAGTCGCTCCACTCCGGGAGCTGGATGTGGGCGTCGGCCCAGTGGGCTTCGGCCCAGACCTCGGAGAGGAACATGACGAACTCCCGGTCGAAGCCGGTCGAGCCGTCGCCGTCGTTGTAGGCGTACTTGCCGCTGGGGTAGAGCGCCGTGTTGCCGTCCTGCATGGGCCGGACGAACACCAGGCTGGTCATCCCCATGTGGACGTGCTCCACGTCCTCCACGTGGCAGTGGAACATGTAGGTCCCGGGGTCGCGCGGCCGGAAGACGTAGACGAAGATCCGGCCCACGGGCACCGCCACCGAGCCGGTCGGCTCGCCGTCGAAGTAGGGGATGACGTTGCGGAAGCCGTGCCAGTGCACGGTGTGGGCGTCGGTGAGGTCCGGCCGCATCCCCAGGCCCAGGTTGGTGAGCGCCAGCCGGAACTCGGGAACCGCCGGCGGGTCGTACTGCCTCACCCAGAACAGGGGCGCGTTGTGCTGCGCCTTCAGCTTCTGCTGCGACATCTGGGTCGAGTCGAGCCCGGTGACGTTGCGGAAGCCGAACACGTAGGTGGTGAAGGGCGCCGGGGCCAGCGAGTCGGGGTGGAAGTACGAGATGGCCGGGCTCGGCGGCAGCGAGATCCAGCCGTCGGTGCCGGCGAAGAAGAGGTCGTAGGAATCGGCTGCCGAGGCCACCCCGACCGGGAGCAGCTTTCGCAGGAAGGGCGGGGCGACGCCGGTGCCGGCCGCCAGGGCCAGGGCGCCGCCCGCGCCGCGGAGGAAGCTACGCCGGCCGAAGAGCTTGCGGGGAATCTTGCTCATGACGCGTCTCCTTGGTGTTTTCCGGGCAAAGGAAGGAAGGGGAGCGCGGCTGCGCGCTCCCCCTCCCATCCGGTCCTAGGGCATGGTCCCGCCGCCGAAGTTGTCGAAGCGGGCGCTGAGGGCGTTGGTGAGGAAGAGCCCCGCGCCCCCGGCGCCGATCTGGCCGCCGCCCTGCACGTAGGCCAGCGGCCAGGGATTGGCGCCGCTCGCCACGTTCACGCTTCCGACCGCGGCGAAGGTCGCCGTGCCGCTGGTGGCCCGGTAGACGGTGACCGTCCCGTCCGAGGTCACCCGCGCCCCGAGCCGGTGGCCGCTGGAGAGGCCCGGGGAGAGGTTGATGGTCAGGCGGGTCACGGTGCCCTGGACGGGCGCCACGGTCCGGACCTGCACGGTGTTGACCACCGGGGTGTAGAGGATCTCGATGCGCGAGGCGCCGGCCCCGGTCCCGTTGGACTTGAGGACCAGGTCCATCACCCCCGCGCCGGCCGAGATGAAGGTGAACCAGGCCTCCTGGTTGGGCCCGAAGGTGGTCGGGTTCCAGAGCGCGAGGCTGCCCGCGGTGACTCCCGCGATCCTCGCCTGGTTGGCGCCGTTCACCTCGAAGGCGCCGGTGGTGGTCCAGTTCGGGCCCAGCGTCGCGGCGGGGCCGCGGTTGAAGTTGTCGAGGGGCTGCGGGGGCGGCACGCTGGGGAAGGCGAGCGGGCCGGGGGTGGGGCCGCCGCCGCCGCCGACCACGCCGCTGCCGACCTCGTCGGCGCCGGCGTCGAAGCCGCCGAGCTGCGGCCGCGGGTTGCGGTCGTAGTCCTCGCCGGGCGCCGGGACGCCGGCCTTGGAGGCCGCGCCCAGGTTGAACGCGGGCGAGGGGGAGCCGGTCGGGGGATTGCCGGTCGCGACCAGGTGGTAGTCGCCCATCAGGTTGGGCGGCAGGTCCACCGCCACCAGGATGGCGCCGACGAAGGCGGGGTTGGTCCGCCAGGGCGCGAAGGCCACCGAGGTGTCGTAGGTGGCCACCACCTGCGGGTCGGCGCCGACCACGTTGCTCGGGCTGGCGCTGGTCCCGGTGGTGGTCTGGAGGACCGAGCTCGTCGGCGAGAGCAGCTGGGAGCTGTCGGCCACGCCCAGGTCCCAGTTGTTGACGGGCGTCGGGTCGCCGGCGATGCCGATGCCGGTGACGGTGCCGCCGCCGCGGGTGCCGGCGCGGTTGTCCCAGAAGACGTTGTTGAAGAGCACCGGGTCGGAGAAGGAGGGCGACCCGGCCGGCAGCGTCGCCTGCAGCATGGCGCTGTTCTGGGAGGTGGAGAGGCCCGCCGGCATGGGCAGCCCGTTGCTGGTGACGGCCGTGGCGGTGGTGATGTTCTTCATGATGGTGTTGTTGAAGATCCGCACCGCCGGGGCGTCGTTGAGGGAGATGCCGCCGCCCTCGTGCGTCGAGACGTTGTTCACGACGAAGTTGTTGTAGACGTTCATCGGGAAGTTCCCGGCCATGAGGAAGCGGATGCCGCCGCCGTCGTCGTTGGCCAGGTTCGCCTGGATGCGGTTGGCGTAGATGTCCACCGGGCCGGTGCCGGGGGAGAGCGTGCCGGGATCGGCCGGCAGCTGGCCGGCGATCATGATGCCGCCGCCCTCGTCGTAGGACCGGTTGAACCAGATCCGGTTGTGGTGGATGCGGCCGCCGGGGCTGAGGCCATAGACGCCGATGCCGCCGCCGTACTCCGCCGAGAAGTTGCCGCAGATGTCGTTGTGGGCCACCTCGTAGCCGTCGGTGCCGGCGAAGATGCCGATGGCGCCCGCCAGGTTCGAGCCGCCGTTGGCCACGATGCGGTTGTGGGCGATGACCGTGTTCTCGTTGTGGTTGCTGGTGTTGGGCGCCGGCAGGTTGGGCGTGCCCAGGCGGATGGCGCCGGCGTAGGTGCCGCTGTTGTTCTGCAGGACGTTGTTGGTGACCTGGAGGTTGGTCCCGTAGGCGTTGACGAAGATGCCGCCGCCCTGGACCACCGAGTTCTGCGGCAGGCCGGTGGGCGTGCCGCCGATCTCGTTGATGTTGACCGGGAAGCCCTGCTGGTCGCCGCCGCGGATGTCGAGGCCGTCGATGCTGGCCTTGAAGCCGGAGCCGAAGCGGCCGGCCTGGGTCAGCACGTAGATGGTCTGGTTCTCGTAGACGGTCTGGTTGCCGTCCCAGGTGAGGCCGGCCACCCGGGTGCGCCAGGCGTCGGCCAGGGCGGTGTCGCCGCCGAAGGCGCTGCCGTCGATGATCGAGCCCTGGACGTAGGTCGTGCCCTGGAAGCCGCCCGGGCCCACGCCCTGCAGCTTCACCGGGGTGGTGATGATGACGTTCTCGTAGTAGGCGCCGCGGGGATTGGTCTGGTCCGCGGTTCCCGGGTACACGACCACCAGCGCCTGGGCGGCGCCCGCGGCCGCGTCGAGGCCGGCCTGGATGGTGGCGTAGGGCCTGCCGGGACCGACCTCGAAGAGCGAGGGGTTGTTCCAGACCGCGCTGGCGCCGCCGCCGCCGTAGCCGGCGCCCTTCACGTGGACGGTGAGCCCGTTGACGGTGCTCTTGCCGTTGGCGCCGGTGATCTTGAGCTGGTGCGGACCGGGCGCGGGGCCGCCGGCGGCCGGCGTGGGCACCAGGGCGGTGATGCTGGTATCGGTCCAGCCGCTGGCCGCGAGCACGATGGTGTCGTCCAGCGTCACCTGGCCCGGGGTGGCCCCGAAGCCCACGCCCTGGATGGCGATGGTGCGCTCGGCGTTGCCGGCGCCGAACCGGACGTAGGGCCGGTCGACCGCGAGGAGCTGCGGCTCGGTGGCGTCGAGGGCGCAGGTCACCGCCTGGTTCACCTGGCCGCCGGGCAGCTGGACCGAGACGCCCACCTGCGTCGGCGCCAGGTCGGCCGGGACCAGGAGGCCGGGGAAGACCTCGAAGTCGGCGGCGATGGTCCGGTACTGCGGGTTGAAGTTGGGGTTCAGCCGGCCGGGGATGCCCGGGTCGTTGCCCACCAGGCGGAACAGGTTGGCGCACACGCCGGAGGGCGTGGGGCAGCTGATCCGGTTGGTGGAGGGGAGCAGGACGTCGAAGAGGCCGTTGTAGTCGGACTCGACGGTGGTGACGAGGCGCCGGGTGTAGTCGTAGATGCCGACCGGGATGTGGGGGATGCCGGCCTTCTCGCCGTAGAGCAGCGACTGCGGGTTGGCCGAGAAGTTGAGGTCGTCGATGATGTAGGCGAAGAAGCGGCCCGGCAGCGGCACGTCGGTGAAGTAGTTGAAGGTCGGCGCGATGGAGCGGCCGTTGCTCACCCGCACCAGCTTCACGTTGCAGAGCGGCTTCACCTGGCCCTCGTAGACCGAGCCGCCGGCGTCGGCGAAGGCCGGGTTGGCGACCGGCGTCGAGGGACCCACGGTGACGGTGGGCCACGTCGGATCCGCCGACCACGCGACCGCGGGGTAGTTGTCGGTTCCCACGTTCGCGTTGTCGACGATGTGCAGCGGGCCGGCGCACTCGGGCGGCGGGATCTGCGGCACCCACTGGTCGCCGTTGAAGATGTTGATGTCCTCCTCGCGCGTCACCTGGAACATCGGCCGGCCGCGGCCGTCGAGCTTGTCCTCGACCTCGACCAGGTAGTCGCGGGAGGTGAGGGTCGTCGGGTCGGTGCCGTCGGCGCAGGCCTGCGCCACCGGGTCGTAGCCGCCGGGCCCGAAGCAGCCGTCGGCGAAGCCGTAGTTGCCGTCGACGGTGGAGAACCCGGCCTGGAACTGGATGCCCATCAGCGGGCCCTCGAGGCACTCCTTGGTCGGATCGGCGTTGGGGACCGACTGCTGGCCGGTGGGATACAGGAGCGGGTTGCCGGCGATGTCGAGCGGCTGGCAGCCGGTGGGCCGCGCCCAGGTCTCGGTGAGGTACCTGTTCAGGAGCTGCCCCTTCAGGATCGATCCATCGCTCGCCAGCTGGTAGCGGCCGGATGCGTCGCAGGGCGCGGTGGGCAGCCCGGTGTTGGCGTCGAGCGGGCAGGGAACCGGGAGCCACAGGTTCACCCACAGGTCGGGGATGCCCGGCTGCCAGTTCTCGACCGCGGCGTAGCGCGGGTCGAGCTCGTTGCGGGTGGTGTCGTAGCTGACGGTGCCGACGATGCCGCCGTTCCGCAGGTCGATGCCGTTCGCGCCCGTCGGGTCGTAGGCGTGGACGCCCCAGTCGAGGCGGCCCGAGAGCCCGATGATGGGGAGGAAGCTGACGTCCACGCCGGCGCCGAGGATGGTGGTCTCCTCGGGCTGGTTGTCGGCCTGCCAGGTGACGCCGGTGGTGTAGAAGAGATCGGAGTACGCCTCGACCACCAGCCACTGGGTGAGCGGGTAGGCGTTGGTCATCTCGTAGTAGCCGTTGGCGTCGGTGGTGACCGTCACCGCGCCGCGATCCATGAGCGAGTTCTCGCGCTTCTTCAGCGAGACGGGGAAGTTGGCGATGCCGGGCTCGCCGGCGTCGCGCTTGCCGTTCCGGTTGAGGTCGTTGAAGACCCAGCCCTGGAGCGTCGCGAACCAGCCGGTGAGCGGGAGGATGCCGAGGTCGACCACCTCGCCGTTCGCCACCGTCACGTTGACGAAGTCGAGGAGGTAGCGGAGGTCGGTGTCCCAGTAGGTGAGGGTGTAGTTGCCGTCGGGGACGCCGTTGATCTGGAAGGTGCCGTCGGCGTTGCCCTGCCCGACGTAGATGGCGACGTCGCCGACTTGAAGTCCGGTGAGCGCGATCCAGGGGTAGGGCACCGGCTTGTCGATCTTCGCGCCCGCCAGTCCGCCCCAGATGGTCCCGGGGAGCGTCACGCCGCCCTGCGCCGGGACGTAGACCTTGACCGCGTCCACCACGCCCTTGACCACGCCCGATCCCCCGGCGGGAACCGCCGTGGGCTTCACGTAGCCGAACATGGACCAGGGGAAGGGCTCGCCGGCCTGCACGAACTCCTGGTCGAGGCCGGTGGCGCCCTCCATCACCCAGTTGTCCCAGTCGAGGTTGCCCTCGAGCGTGGTCGTCTGGACCCAGTTCGTGCCGTTGGGCGGGACGACCGAGACCGCGTAGCGGTTCGGGCCCAGGTTGGGGATCTTGAGCTTGCCCATCACGGCCGCCCCGGCGGGGATGGGGGTGCCCTCCAGGGTGGTGGCGATGCCGGTGGCGTCGATGGGGCAGCGGCCGTCGGCGTCCACCGGGGCCACGGTCCCGATGTCCACGGCGCCGCTCACCACGTAGCACTTCGAGAGGCAGATGCCGCCGGTGCCGGGGATGGGATCGCCGGCGGGGGTGTACTCGGTGCACAGCGGCTGGCCGAAGACGTCGGTGGTGACGAAGTCGATGTAGTCGGTGATGTGGCCCTGGAACCCCGCCAGGCCGCGCTCCGCCGGTACGTCGGGGGCGCCGTTGACGGTGGCGTTGTCCTCGAAGACCGCCGCCTGGATGGTGGCCGCGGGCAGCGGGTGCGGCTGCAGCTCCACCGTCACCAGGTTGTTGAGGTTGGGGACGGGAACCGTGAAGTGCTTGCCGTCGAGCTTGTAGCCGTCGGCCAGGACCGAGATGAGGTACTTGCCCGCGGGGACCTCGAGGCAGGCGGGGCTGGCGAAGTCGGCCTGGTCGCCCTGGGTGTAGATGGGGCTCGAGCCCGGCGTGGCGCGGATCGACGGCCAGTTGCAGTTGGCCGGGTACGCCGGATCGGCCGGGGTGCAGTCGGGCACCTGCGGCTGGGTCGGGTCGCCGGTGTTGTCGACGTTGATGATGTACTTGAAGTCGACGGCCAGCAGGTCGCCCTTGGTGAGGGGCACCGGCAGCGTCAGGTCCGTGCGCGCGCTGCGGAGCTCGAGGCACACCGGGGCGGCCTGCGCCCGGGGAGCGAGCCCGGCGAGAACGCCGATCGCCAGCAGCGCCCGGATCCAGCTCGACGGCGAGCCCAGCCCACCACCCGTTCGTGCGTTCATGCGTGGCTCCATGGTTCCCTCGTCCTTGAACGGTCGTTGACGCGTGGGCTCTGCGGCCCGGTCGCCTGCGCGGGGAGAAAAGTCGCTCTTCACGTGCGCCACCCTCCGCCGCCGGCCGACACGTGCTGCACACTCCGGCGGACAGGCGAGACGGTAGGGACGGGTGCGGTGAATTCCCTGAAGCGGGACTGAAAGAGCGGTGAAATGACGCACCCCTGACGAAGCGACATCACGCGCTGGCGGGACGGCGCGACGGCGTCTCTCGGCGCGGTGACGCGCGCGCGCGGGATGATCGCATCGCCATCGGCGAGGCCCTGACGTCGCGACCTTCGGCCCCGCTGCACCCTGGCCGTGAGCCGTGATCGGGGGACGTAACGAACGCTGGCACCACCCTTGGGCCTTCTCTTCTTCGGGTGCTGGCCTTAACGCATTCGGCGGAGCGCGAACCGCAGAGGGTGGCGGAGCCACGTGAGGGCAGCGGGCGCTCCGCCCGGGCCGGCGGCCGCATGGAAGATCGAGGGACCTACACCTTCGGTGACTACCGGCTGGACGCCGCCCAGCAGGTCCTGCTGCGCTCGGGCCAGCCCGTTCGGCTCACCCCCAAGGCCATGGGGATGCTGCTGGCGCTGGTGGAGCGCCACGGCGAGCTGGTGGAGAAGCAGCAGCTCTTCGCCCGGGTGTGGCCCGGGGTGGTGGTCGAGGACTGCAACCTGGCCCAGCATGTCGCCAGCCTGCGGCGCATGCTCGGCGACCTCTCGGAGACGCCCCGCTTCATCGAGACCGTTCCCCGGCGGGGCTACCGCTTCATCGCCCCGGTGGCGGTGGAGTGGGCGCGGCCGCCGGCCCCGCGTGCGGAGGTCGAGCCGGGGCCCGTACCTCCGGGAGCCGCCGGGGAGATGCGGGGCGGCCGGCCGCGCACGCGCCTCCTGGGCCTGGGCTCGGTGGTGGCCGCCGCGTTCCTGCTCTCCTCGTCGGCGGGCAGCACCGCCCCCGGGCCGGCGACCTCCATGCGATCGCTCGCCCTGCTCCCCTTCGTGAACCTGACCGGGGACGCCCGGCAGGACCAGGTGGCGGAGGCCATGACCCGGGCCCTCCAGCGCCGGCTCGGCCGGGTGCACGCGCTGCGCGTCCCGGCCCGCACCTCGGCGCAGGCCTACCGGGAGGCGCAGCGGCCGGTGCGCGCCCTGGCCGACGAGCTGGCCGTGGAGGGGCTGGTCGAGGGCGCCATCCTCAGGGCCGGGGATCGCATCCAGGTCGCGGTGCAGATCGTCGACGCCCGGCTCGACGCCCACCTCTGGGCGGAGACCTTCGAGGAGGACGCCATCGCCATGCCCGCGCTGGAGGCGGCCATCGCCCGGGGCATCCTGGACCAGCTCCAGGTCGAGCTCCGCCCGGAGGACAAGCTGCGGCTCGCCCGGGCGCGGCCGGCCCGCCCGGACGCCTACCGCGCCTACACGCTCGGGCGCGTCTTCTCCAGCCGGCGCACCGTGGAAGGCGTGCTGCGGGGCGTGGACCAGTTCGAGCAGTCGATCGCCCGCGACCCCGGCTACGCCCTGGCCCACGCCGGCCTGGCGGACGCCTACGCGCTGGCGGCCGAGATCCAGGTCCTGCCCCTGGCCTCGTCGCTGCGGCTGGCCCGCACCGCGGCGCAAACCGCGCTCCGGCTCGACCCCGACCTGGCCGAGGCCCACCAGTCGCTGGCCGCCATCCTGGAGGCGGAGTGGGACTGGGAGGGCGCCCTGCGCCACCTGGAGCGGGCGGTGGAGCTGGCCCCCGGCTCCGAGGTCGCCCACCGGCGGCTGGGCGAGTTCCTCACCCGGCGCGGGCGGCACGCCGAGGCCCTGGCCCACGTCCAGCGCGCCCGCGAGCTCGACCCGGCCTCCCCGTCCGCCAACGCCGCCGTGGGTGCGGCCTACCACTACGCCGGCCGCCAGGGGGAGGCCATCCACCACCTGCGCGAGACGGTGCAGCTCGACCCCCATTGCGCCACGGCCCACGCGCTCCTCGGCAGCGCCTACGACGCCGCCGGGCGGCACGCCGAGGCGGTCGGGGCCCTGCGCACCGCGGTGGAGCTCTCGGGGCGGGTTCCCGGCTACCTGGCGGCGCTGGCCCGCGCCCAGGCGCTCGCCGGCGCCGGCCGCGAGGCGCGCGCGCTGCTCGGGGAGCTGGAGGCGAGCGCCCGCGGGGGCCTGGCCTCCTCCTTCCACCTGGCGCGGGTCCTCTCGGCGCTGGGGGACCGCGACCGGGCGCTCCGGATGCTGGAGGCCGCCTTCGAGGAGCGTTTCCCGGCGCTTCCCTACCTGGGGGCGGAGCCGGTCCTCCCGGAGCTCCGCGAGCACCCCCGCGTGGTGGCGCTCCTC
>DATIFE010000201.1:0-3843 GCA_035455425.1 Anaeromyxobacteraceae bacterium
GGCGCTGGCGGCGAAGGGGGTGCCCCGCATCCTCTTCTCCACCGGCACCAGCACGCACCTCGAGCCGATGGCCCGGCTCGGCTACGACGTGCTCTCGGTCGACTGGCGCATTCCCATCGCCGAGGCCCGCGCCCGGCTCCCCGGGGTGGCCGTCCAGGGGAACCTCGACTCCACCCTGCTCCTGGGCC
Organism: Anaeromyxobacteraceae bacterium; assembly: GCA_035455425.1. GTDB lineage: Bacteria > Myxococcota > Myxococcia > Myxococcales > Anaeromyxobacteraceae > JACRMN01. Next base: position 189 of record DATIFE010000201.1, read on the forward strand.
CGCGGGACACGCTCCTGGCGCGGGTGCGGACGATGCTGGAGGCGGCCGGCCACTCCCCCGGTTACATCTTCAACCTGGGGCACGGCATCCAGCCGCCGACGCCCGTGGACAACGTCAGGGCGGTGGTCGAGGCGGTCCACGCCTTCCGGCCCGCAGGAGCGAGAGCGTGATCCAGATCCCGTCCCCCGATCTCATCCGGAAGTACGACCGCCCGGGGCCGCGCTACACCAGCTACCCCACCGCCCCGGAGTGGTCCGAGGCCTTCGGGCCCGAGCAGTACCAGGCCCACCTGGCCCGGGCCGACGCCCAGGGCGGGCCGCTGTCGGTCTACGTCCACCTCCCGTTCTGCCGGGAGATGTGCCGGTTCTGCGGCTGCAACGTCATCGCCACCCACGACACCACCCGGGCCGATGCCTACCTCGACCTGCTGGAGAAGGAGGTGGAGATGGTGGCGGCCCGGCTGCCCCGGCGCCGCGAGGTGTCCCAGCTCCACTGGGGCGGCGGCACGCCCACCTTCCTCGACGAGAAGCAGCTGGTCCGCTGCCACGCCGCCGTCGCCCGCCACTTCCGCTTCGCCCCCGACGCCGAGAAGGCCATCGAGATCGACCCGGCCATCACCCGCAAGGCGCAGCTCGACGTGCTCGCCGACCTGGGGTTCAACCGCATCTCGATGGGCGTGCAGGACTTCGACCCCCGGGTCCAGGAGACGGTGGGGCGCATCCAGGGGGAGAAGGAGACCCGGGAGCTGGTCGAGCACGCGCGCGCACGGGGATTCGGCGGCGTGAACCTGGACCTGATCTACGGGCTGCCGTTCCAGACACCCGACACCTGGGCCCACACCCTGGAGCGGATCGTCTCCATCCGGCCCGACCGCATGGCGGTGTTCGGCTACGCCCACGTCCCCTGGGCCAAGCCCCACCAGCGGCTCCTGCCGGTGGCCGAGCTCCCCGACACGGCCCTGCGGGTGAAGCTCTTCCTCATGGCGGCCGAGGCCTTCGGCGAGGCGGGGTACCGCCAGATCGGCCTCGACCACTTCGCGCTGGAGTCCGACGAGCTGGCCCGCGCCCAGGACGGCGGCTACCTGTACCGGAACTTCCAGGGCTACACGGTCCGTCCGGCCGACGACACCGTGGCCTTCGGCATGACCTCCATCTCCGACATCGGGGGCGCCTACGCCCAGAACGCCCACAAGCTGAAGGACTGGGGCGACCACGTGGCCGCGGGGAGGCTGCCGGTCGAGCGCGGCACCGCCATGTCGGACGACGACGTGATGCGCCGCTTCGCCATCAACCGGGTGATGTGCCTGTTCCGCCTCGACCTGCGCGAGATCGAGGAGAGGTTCGGGCCCGCGTCCCGCCGCGCCCTGGAGCCCTCCCTCGACCGGGTGCGGGAGCTCGAGGAGGACGGGCTGGTCACCTTCGACGGCCAGCTGCTCCGGGTCACCCCGCTCGGCCAGCTCCTGGTGCGGAACGTGGCGATGCTCTTCGACGCCTACCTGCCGAGGCACGCCGCGGACAAGCAGCCCACGTTCTCGAGGACGGTGTAGCGGGGGATGCACACCGCGGTCTTCCTCATGAACCTGGGCGGGCCCCGGGATCTCTCCGAGGTCGAGCCCTACCTCTTCGACCTCTTCTCCGACCCCCTGGTCATCGACTTCCCCCTGGGGCCGCTGCGCCGGCCCCTGGCCCGGCTCATCGCCCGGCGCCGCGCCCCGTCCTCGGCCGAGAAGTACCAGCTCATCGGCGGCCGCTCGCCGCTGGTGGAGGGGACGGAGGCCCAGGCGCGGGCGCTGGGCGCGGCGCTGGGCCCTGGCTTCTCCACCCACCTCGCCATGCGCTGCGGCCACCCCAGCACCGAGGAGGGGGTGCGCGAGGCGCTGGCCGCGGGCGCCGGGCGGGCGGTGGCGCTCCCGCTCTACCCGCAGTGGGCCAACGCCACCAGCCGGAGCTCGCTGCTGGAGCTGCGGCGGGTCTGGCCGCGCGACCGGCCGCTGGCGGAGGTGTGCACCTTCCACGACCACCCCGGCTACCTCGACGCCGTGGCCGGCACGGTGCGGGAGGCGGCGGAGAGGGTGCCGGCCGGCCTGCGCCCGGGGATGCTGGTGGTCTTCAGCGCCCACGGCCTCCCCATGAGCCAGGTGCGCAAGGGCGACCCGTACCCCTCCTACGTGGAGGCGAGCTGCCGCGGCGTGGCGGAGCGGCTCGGCCTGTCCGACTGGAAGGTGACCTACCAGAGCCGGGTCGGGCCCCTGAAGTGGCTGGGCCCCGACACGAACGAGCTCATCGAGGCCAGCGCCCGCGGGCGGGCGGTGCTCACGATCCCCATCGCCTTCGTCTCCGAGCACCTGGAGACCCTCTACGACCTCGACATCCTCTCGCGGCAGGCGGCCGAGCGGGGCGGGGCGGCGGCCTACGTGCGCGCCGCCGCGGTGGGAACGCGGCCCGACTTCGTGGCGGCGCTGGCCGACATCGTGCGCCAGGCGATGGGCGCCCAGGGCGCGGCAGGCTGAGCCGGCCGACGCGGACCGCCGGCGCTTGTGTCCCCCGGCGGGCCGGCGCCAAGATGCCCCGATGGCCTCCGGCCCGCGCTCCCCGACCCCCGGCGAGACCCTCGACCTGTTCGCGGCGGGCGGCCGCCGCGTCCTCTCGGTGGGCGACCTCACCCGGCAGATCAAGGGGGCCCTCGAGCCGCGCTTCCAGGACGTGTGGGTGGCGGGGGAGGTCGCCAACCTCCGCAGGCAGGCGAGCGGCCACGTGTACTTCTCGCTCAAGGACCGCGAGGCGGTGCTGGGCGCCGTGATCTGGGCCGGGCAGGCGCGCCGCCTCCGCTTCGACCTGGCCGACGGGCAGGAGGTGCTGGCGCGGGGCTTCGTCGAGATCTACGCGCCCCACGGGAAGTACCAGCTCATCGTGCAGGAGGTGGAGCCGCGCGGCGAGGGGGCCCGGGCGCTGCTCCTGGCCCAGCTCAAGGAGCGGCTGCAGAAGGACGGCCTCCTCGACCCGGGGCGCAAGCGGAGGCTCCCCTTCCTGCCGCGGCGCGTCGGGGTCGCCACCAGCCCCACCGGCGCCGCGCTGCGCGACTTCCTGCGCGTGCTCTCGGCCCGCTTCCCCAACCTGCCGGTCCTGGTGGCGCCCTGCCGGGTGCAGGGCGAGGGGGCGGCGGCCACGGTGGTCTCGGCGGTGAAGGCGCTGGTGCGCGCCGGCTGCGACGTGGTGGTGGTCACCCGCGGCGGCGGATCGCAGGAGGACCTCTGGGAGTTCAACGACGAGCGCCTGGCCCGGTCCCTGGCCGCCTGCCCGGTGCCGGTGGTCAGCGCGGTGGGGCACGAGGTGGACCTGACCGTCGCCGACCTGGTGGCCGACGTACGGGCCGCCACCCCCACCCACGCCGCGCAGCTGGTGGCGCCGGAGAAGGCCGAGCTGCAGGCCCGGGTGGCCGAGCTCCGCGCCCGGCTCGGGCGCGCCGCCGGCGCGGCGCTGGACGGGAGGCGCGCCACCCTCCGGGCGCTCCGGGCGGAGCTGGCCGACCCCAAGCACCTCCTCTCCCAGCAGCGGCACCGGGTCGAGGACCTGGGCCGCCGCGCCGAGGGGGCGCTCCGGTCGCGCCTCCGCGGGGCCCGCGCCGCGCTGGAGGGGGTGCGCGAGCGGCTCGGGCG
>DATIFE010000202.1:0-34933 GCA_035455425.1 Anaeromyxobacteraceae bacterium
GATGCCCCGGTGCTCGAAGAAGGTCTGGTCCTCGCTGGCGACGAAGGCCTGGATCAGCCGGCGCGGGATGCGCTCGTAGGGGACCACCTTGCGGCGCTCGACGAAGAACTCGCCCGCGAGCTGTCCGTCGGCGCTCACCACCTCGCTGACCACCGGCGGGCGGTACTCGTCGATCGAGGGGATCGAGGGGAGGCCGCGGGAGAAGTGCAGCCACAGCCCGACGGCGCCGGCCGCGGCCAGCAGCGCCGTCGCCACCGCGGCGAAGGCACCCCACTTGGCGACCCGCACCCACAGGGGCCGCGCCGGCGGCAGCCCCTCCAGGACCAGCCGCGGCTCCGGCGCGGGACCGGGCGCGCCCGGCGGGGGCGGGTTCGGCAGCTCCTCGGCCATGGCGCGGGGACTCTACGCGCAGGGCCGCTGCGTTTCAACGCGGCGGCCGGCGGGCCAGGCGCGCGCGGCGGCGGCCCGGGCCGCCGGTCAGCTGCCCGGGGGCGCCCGGAGGTTCATGCGCGAGAGCGCCGCCCGGAGCTCTTCCGGGAGCGGGGCCACCAGGGAGAGCCGGGCCCCGGTGAGCGGGTGCGGCAGCGACAGCTTCCAGGCGTGGAGGAACATCCGCGAGAGCCCCCATCGCTGCTTGGCCTGCCGGTTGAAGGGGAAGTCGCCGTGGCGCCGGTCGCCCGCCACCGGGTGGCCGGCCGCCTGGAGGTGGCGGCGGATCTGGTGGGTGCGCCCGGTCTCGATGCGCACCGAGAGCAGAGAGGCCTCCTTCATGGAGGAGACCACCTGGTAGTGGGTGACGGCCTCCTGCAGCTTCACCCCGTGCCGCTCCTTCGACCGCGCCGTCTGCTCGTGCTCCGCCAGCGGGATGTCGATGGTGCCGGTGTCGCGTGGCATCTTCCCCTTGCACAGGGCCAGGTAGGTCTTCCGGACCTCGCGGCCGTCGGTGAAGATCTCGGTGAGGCGCACCATCGCCTTGCGCGTCCTCGCCACCAGGACGACGCCGGAGGTCTCCCGGTCGAGCCGGTGCGCCGGGCTGGGCCGGAACTCGCCCGGGGGGACGGCGCCGGCGCCGAGGAAGGCCCGCGCCTCCTCGACCAGCGTCGCCCCCTCGATGCCGGTCCCGGGGTGCGCCGCCAGCCCCGCCGGCTTGCTCACCGCCAGGATGGCGTCGTCCTGGTAGAGCACCGAGAAGCGCGGCCCGCCCGCCGCCGAGGCCGGGGCGCGCCCGGGCGCCTCCTCCCGGGGACCGAGCAGCTTCTCCTCGTCGCCCCGGATGACCACCAGGTCCCCCTCGGCGAGGAGCTGCTCGCCGCGCCCGCGGAGCCCGTTGACCCGCACCTTCCGGGTGCGGAGCATCTTGTAGACGTGGGAGAGCGGCACGTCGCGCAGCGCGCGGCGGACGTACTTGTCGAGCCGCTGGCCGGCGGCGTCGGCGGTGACCCTGAGCTCGAGCACGGGCCCGTTCTACAGCAACTCGAGCTGCCGTTGCTCCGCCAGGGGCTCGGCCCGGATCCCCTCGGCCCGGAGCGCACGGGCCAGCTCCTCGGCGTGGCCGTGCACGGTGAAGACCCGCCGGGCTCCCGTGGCCCGGGCGTAGCGCAGCAGCGAGGGGAAGTCGGCGTGGTCCGAGAGGGGGAAGGCCGCGTCCATGCCCCGGTAGCGGAACTTCCCGCCCTCGACGGCCCAGCCGGTGAGCACCGCGGTGCGCCTGCGGGGGAGGCGGAGGATGGCGGCGCTGCGGGCGAGGTGCGGGGGCGCCACCACCACCTCTCCCCGCGCCGGGAGCTCGGGGCCGAGCGCCCGCGCCCCGGGCAGCTCCACCCCCCGGGCCTGGTAGACCTGGTTCACCGCGTGCACCATGGGGTGCACGCGGCAGGGATACCCGGCCTCCCCCAGGTACTTGAGGATCTCCTGCGCCTTCCCGAGGGCGTAGCCGAAGAGCACCGGCGTGTGGCCGCCGGCCAGCGCGTCGTCCACGAAGCGCCGCACCGCCGCCAGCACCTCCTCCTTGGGCGGGAAGACGTAGCGCGGCGCGCCGAAGGTGGACTCGAGCACCAGGACGTCGCACTCCAGCACCTGGCAGGGCTCGGCGGTGAGCGTGGGCTCCAGGCACAGGTCGCCGGAGTAGCCGAGGGAGCTGCCGTCGCGGGTGACCCGGATCTGGGCCGAGCCGAGGACGTGGCCCGCGGGGAAGAGCTCCACCGTCAGCTCGCCCATGCCGAAGGGCTCGCGGTAGCCCACCGGGAGCCGCTCGCCGCGGGCCTGCTTCCCGAGCCGGTGCTCCATCAGGGCCAGGGTGGAGGCGGTGGCGATGGTCCGGTCGTGGCGGCCGATGTGGTCCCCGTGCGCATGGGAGACGAAGGCGCACGGGGCGCGCCGCCGCGCGTCGAGCCACAGGCCGCTCCGCGAGACCCGCAGCTCCCCGCGGTGCATCTCCACGAGATCGGCGTGCCGGCGGGGCATGGCCCCGCTTCATAGCCTAGGCGGCTGACAGGGACCGGCGCCGCGCCGCCAGCGCGCCCCCCATCTCCCCCACCACCACGCCGGCCACGATGAGGGCGCCGCCCACGATCTGGCCCCGGCCCAGCACCTCGCCCCCCACCCACCAGGAGAAGAGCGCGGCGGTCACCGGCTCGAGCGAGTAGATGAGCCCGGCCCGGACGGCGGTGGTGTGGCGCTGCGCCCAGTTCATCACGAAGAAGGCGCCCGCCGTCATGGCGATCCCGGTGAAGGCCACCGTGCCCCACAGGGCGGCGCCGCCGGCCAGCCGGGGCGGCTCGAGCGGCAGCAGCAGGCCCGCGCCCAGGAAGGTGACCAGGATCTGCACCAGGGTGAGGAGCGAGAGCGGGTGCCGGCGGCTGAACTCGCTCGTCCAGACGATCTGGAGGCCGTAGGCCGCGGCGCAGCCCATGGTGAGGAGGTCCCCGGTCTGCACCGATTCCGGGATGGCGTCCCCGTAGAGGGCCACCAGCCCGGCCACGGCCAGGGCCACGCCCGCCCAGGACGACGGCGGCACGCGCCGCCCGTAGAGGAACCGGGCCAGGAACGGGACCAGGAGCACCGCCAGGCCGGTGATGAAGGCCGAGCGCGAAGGCGTGGTGAGGCGGAGGCCCAGGGTCTGGAGGGCGAAGCCCCCCCACATGGCGAGGCCCAGCATCAGGCCGTGCCGCAGCAGCCCCGGCGTGGGCCGGTCGCGGCGCCAGAGCCACACCAGGAACACCACCGCCGCGGCCAGGCCGAAGCGCAGGAGCAGGAAGACGGCCACCGACGTGCCGGCCAGCGCGTTCTTCACCAGGAGGAAGGTGGTCCCCCAGGCGAGGGTGAGCAGGAGGAGCGAGAGGTCGGCCACGGCGGGCTAGCCCTTCTCCTCCTCGAAGCGGCCGTGGAGCCTCACCGGCGCCATCCGGGAGCGGTGGGCGCGGATGTTGAGCAGCTCCACGGCGAAGGAGAAGGCCATGGCGAAGTAGATGTAGCCGCGCTCGATGTGCCGACCGGTGGCCTCCGCCACCAGCATCACCCCGATGTTGTCGATGCCGAGGACGATCTCCATTGCCGCCAGGGTGACGAGGCTCACCCAGGCCCCGGGGTCCACCAGGAGCTCGCGCATCCGCCTTCTTTGCCCGGTCTCCGGGGGGTTGTCGAGGCCGCAGGGGTCCGGCGGGGCGCCCCGCGTCAAAAGCGGCCCCCCGCAGCGCGCGCCCCCGTGCCAGAATGGCGCGGAAGCTCCGCCCTGGAGGACGCGCATGGGAACCCGCATCGGAGGCCTGGCAGGGGTGGTGGGCCTGGCGGCGCTGCTCGCGCTCGGCTGCGCGCAGAAGCCGGACCCGGCGGTCGTCCACCGCGAGGCGGGCGACGACCGGCTCCAGAAGGGGGACCACGCCGGGGCGGCGGCGGAGTACCAGCAGTCGCTCGCGGCCAACCCGAAGCAGGAGCCGGTCTGGGAGAAGCTGGCCCTCTCCCGGGTCCGGCTGGGCGACCGGGACGGGGCGGCGGCCGCCCTCCTGGAGACGCTGCCCTTCAAGCGCAACCCGGAGCAGAAGGCCGAGCTCTACCGGAATGTGGCCGGCATCTACCTGCAGTCCCCGGAGCGCGACAAGGCCGAGAAGTACCTGCTCGAGGTGCTGAAGCTCGCGCCCGACGACGAGACCACCCTGAGCTGGCTCGCCGAGATGGAGGCCGAGCGGGGCGGGGCGCGCTCCAACGACGCGCCGGCCACGCCCGAGCACCTCGACGCCGCGCTGCGCTACTACCGGCGCCTGGCCGACATCCGCCCCACCAGCCCGGCGCCCCTGGCGCACCAGCGCATCGTGCTCTCGAAGTACATGCAGTACCTGGCCTCGCGGCGGGCCGCCGCCGAGCAGGCGCTCCGGTGGAAGAAGAAGGGGGAGGTCGCCGAGACGCGCCAGCGGATCGACGAGATCCAGCGCCGCGCCGGCGAGATCCAGGGCGAGCTCGACGGGGTGAACCGCAAGCTCGCCGAGCTGCGGCGGCCCCGGGCGACGCCGGCCAGCGACCGCTGAGATTCCGGGCCGTCGCCGGCGCCGGTCCTAGAGCCGGAACCGGTAGGCGCCGCCCGCCTGCTCGCGGACCACCTCGCCCTCCGCCTCCATCACCTCGAGGTTGGCGATGGACTCGGACACGGCCAGGAAGGCGTCGCCGGGGCGGGCGCGCGGGAAGAGCCCCTCCGTCACCTCCCAGGCGGTGCGGGCCCCGTCGGCCAGCATCTCGCGGATCCGCTCCCGGCGCTTCCCGTAGAAGCCCAGGAGCGCGTCGATGACCTCCCGGTGCCGGCCGAAGGGCGGGCCGTGGCCGGGCAGGACCAGGTCCACCGGCAGCTCCCGCACCCGCGCGATCGAGGCCAGGTAGGCGACCAGCGGCCGGAAGAAGCCCTCCTCGCCCTCGGGCCCGAGCTCGATGAGGGGGTTCGGGGAGACCTTCTCCAGGAGGTGGTCGTCCGCCAGCAGGACGCCGTGGGCCGGATCCCAGAGGCAGAGGAGCCCGGGCGTGTGGCCGGGCATGTGGAGCACGTCGGCCTCGAAGTGGCGGAAGCGCAGCCGCTCCCCCTCGCCCAGGGCGCGGACCTCGCGCACGCGGCGCGCCAGCAGGTGGCTCTCCCCGATGGTCGCCAGCACCGCCAGCACCTCCGGCGGCACCCCCAGCTTCAGGAGGTGCGCGCCGTACTGGGGCATCCGGTCGCGCCAGCGCTGGCCCGAAGCGGCGATCTTCCCGATGTCGGCGGCGTGGGCGAAGACCGGGGCCCCCCCGGCCCGCTCGGCGATGGACTGGGCGTTCCCGTAGTGGTCCACGTGGCCGTGGGAGACGACGATGCGCCGGACCTCGTCGAAGCGCCTGCCGAGCCGCCGGAAGCCGTTCTCCAGGGCGCCCTGCGCCTCGGGGCTGCCGAGCCCGGTGTCGAAGAGGCACAGGCCGCCGCCCTCCTCCTCCAGCAGGTAGACATTCACCGGCCCCCCGGCCTGCGGGAAGGGAACCGGTACCGGGATCCTCCAGATCCCGAGCGCGTGGAGGTCCTTCTCGGTCACGGAGCCTACTTCGAGGCCTTCACCTTCTCCCGGAGCTCGGGGATGGCCTTGAAGAGGTCGGCGACGAGGCCGTAGTCGGCGATCTGGAAGATGGGGGCCTCGGGGTCCTTGTTGATGGCGACGATGACCTTGGCGCCCTTCATGCCGGCGACGTGCTGGATGGCGCCGGAGATGCCGGCGGCGACGTAGAGCTCGGGGGCCACCACCTTGCCGGTCTGGCCCACCTGCCAGTCGTTGGGCACCCAGCCGGCGTCGACGGCGGCGCGGGAGGCGCCCACGGCGGCGCCCAGGTCGTCGGCCAGGGCCTCGACCTCCTTGAAGTCCCCCTTGGTGCCGCGGCCTCCCGAGACCACCACCCGGGCCTCGGTGAGCTCGGGCCGCTCGCTCTTCACCTCCTGGAACTCGACGAAGCGGGTCTGGACCGCGGGGGGGCTCACCGCCACCGCCGCCGCCGAGCCCCCGGCCGCCTTGGGCGCCGGGGCGAACTCGGTGGGCCGGACGGTGAAGGCCTTCACCGGCGTGGTGAGCTCCACCTCGGCGATGACGTTCCCGGCCCACATGGGACGGCGCAGGAACACGCTCGCCCCCTCCCCGGCCAGGGCCAGCACCTCGGTGGCCGCCGCGGCTCCCAGCCGGGCCGCCGCGCGCGGGAGCAGGTCTTTCCCGAAGGCCGTGGCCGCGGCCACCACCCAGGTGGCCCCGGCGGCCTGGGCCACCTCGGCCACCACCGGCGCCCAGGCCTCGGCCAGGTAGTGCTCCAGCGCCGGGACGTCGGCGTGCTTCACCTCGGCCCCGTGGCCCGCCAGCTCCTCGGCCGCCTGGGCCGCGCCCTTCCCCAGCACCAGCGCCGTCACCTTGCCGCCGCTGCGCTTGGCCACCTCGCGCCCGGCGGTGAGCGCGGAGAGGGTCGCCTTCTTGAGCTTCCCGTGGGACTGCTCGGCGAGGACCAGGACGTTGGACATGGCGTTCACCCCGAAGGTCAGATGACCTTCGCCTCCTGGTGCAGCTTGGCGTACAGCTCCGCCACGTCGGCCACCTTGACGCCGCCCTGGCGCGCCGGCGGGGCGTGGAGCTTCCTCACCACCACCTTCGGGGACAGGTCCACCCCCAGGCCCGCCGCCGGAAGCTCCTTCACCTCCTTCTTCTTGGCCTTCATGATCCCAGGCAGCGAGGCGAAGCGCGGCTTGTTGAGCCGCAGGTCCACCGTCACCACCGCCGGCAGCGGCACCTCCACCGTCTCCACCCCCCCGTCCACCTCCCGCACCACCTGCATCCGCTTCCCGTCGCCCCCCAGCACCAGCCCCGGCTGCTTCTTCTGCTCGGCCTCGCTCTCCAGGCTCTCCTTCTTCGACGCGAAGGTCGCCTGCGGCCAGGAGAGCCGCTCCGCCAGGATCTGCCCCGTCTGGTTCTGGTCGTCGTCGATCGACTGCTTCCCCAGCATCACCAGGTCCGGCTTCTCCTGCTCCACCAGCACCTTCAGGATCGCCGCCGCCACCATCGGGTCCAGCGCCCCCTCGTGCTTCACCAGCAGGCCCCGGTCCGCGCCCATGGCCAGCGCCGCCCGGATCTCCGTCATCGACTTGTCCCCGCCGATGCTGGCCACCACCACCTCGCCCCCGTGCTTCTCCTTGAGCCGAAGCGCCTCCTCCACCGCGATCTCGTCGAACGGGTTCATCTTGTAGTTCACGCCGTCGGTCACGATCCCGCTCCCGTCGGCCTTCACCGCGATCTTCGACTCCGGATCCTCCACCCGCTTCGCGGTCACCAGCATCTTGAGGGGCATGTCCGCCTTCCTTGATTCGAGAATCAACCCGAGGGCCGACGATTATGGCGCGCCGCGGCGCGGCGGCGCAATGGGAATCTCAGCCGTAGGCCCGGACCCGCTCCTGGCCGCGCAGGACGCGCTCGGCGCCCTCGGCGAGCGCGCGGAGCTCGTCCTCGCCCGGGTAGAGAGCCACCGGCGCGATCCACTCCACCCGCCGGCGGAGGTCCTCGGCGAGCGGGGCGGCGTGTACCATCCCCCCGGTGAGCAGGACGGCGTCCACCCGGCCGAGGAGCGCCGCCGCCATCCCGGCGACGGCCTTGGACACCTGGTAGGCCATGGCCTCCAGGGCCCTGCCCGCCGCCGCCTCGCCCGCCCCGGCCCGGCGCAGCGCCTCGGCGACGTCGCGCGTGCCCAGGTGGGAGAAGAGGCCGGCCTCGCCGAGGAGCCGCCGCCGCACCGCGCTCCTCTCGGCGCCGGGGGCGAAGCACAGGTCGACGACCGCCGTGACCGGCAGCCCACCGCTGCGGTCCGGGCCCATGGGCCCCTCGTCGAGCGGGTTCACCACGTCCACCATCCGGCCGCGCCGCAGGGCGGCCAGGGAGATGCCGGTCCCGAGGTGGGCCACGACCAGGGCGAGATCCTCCAGCGGGCGCCGCAGGCCGGCGGCGTGGCGCCTGGCCACGGCGCGGATGTTGAGGGCGTGGGCCAGGCTCTGACGCTCGATCCCGGCGAGCCCCGAGAGGCGGGCCACCGGCTCGAGCTCGTCGACCGAGACCGGGTCCACCACGAAGGCCGGACATCCGTGCTCCCGGGCCAGCTCCGCCGCCATGGGCGCCCCGAGGTTGGCGGCGTGCTCGCCCCGGGCCGCCGCGGCCGCGTCGCGGAGCATGGCGGCGTCGACGGCATAGGTCCCGCTCTCGAGGGGCCGCAGCAGCCCGCCCCGCCCGGCCACGGCGCCGAGCGCGCCGGGGGCGATGCCCGCCTCCTCCAGGAAGGTCCGCACCGCCGCCAGCCGGAAGCCGAGCTGGTCGGCGATGCGCGGGCAGCGGGCCAGCTCGGCGTCGGCGTGGCGCAGGGCGCTGGCGGCGACGGGCGCCGCGTCCCGGAACAGGCCCGCCTTGGTCGAGGTGGCCCCCGGGTTCACCGAGAGGACGAGGCTCACCCCTCCTCCCGCGCCGCCAGGACGCCCAGGGCGATGGAGCACAGCTTGTCGAGCGCGTGCTCGGCGCGGGAGGGGATCAGGACCGGGGCCCGCGCCCCCTCGACCACGTGCCCCACCGGGAGCCGCGCCAGCCAGGTGAAGGACTTCCCGAGCGCGTTCCCGACCTCGATGGTGGGGGCCAGCAGCACGTCGGCGCGCCCGGCCACCGGGTGCTCGATGCCCTTGGCGCGCGCCGCCTCGAGGGAGAGGGCGCCGTCGAGCGCCACCGGGCCGAGCAGGTCGCAGCCCTCGATCTCCCCGCGCACCGCCATCTCCTGGAGCGCGCGCGCCTCCCGGGTGCAGGGCATCCCCGGCTCCACCGTCTCCACGGCGCAGAGCGCCGCCACCCGGGGGCGCGCCACCCCCAGCCGGCGGAAGACGCGCACCGCGTTCTCGACGATGGCCCGCTTCTCCGCCAGGCCGGGGGCCACGTTGACCCCGCCGTCGGTGACGCCCACCAGGCGCCCCTCGCCCAGCGGGTGCTCGGTCACCAGCACGTCGGAGAGCAGGCTCCCCCGGCGCAGCCCGGTGTCGCGGTCGAGCACCGCGCGCAGGAGCTGGCCGGTGGGGCAGCGGCCCTTGAGGACGATCTCGGCCTCCCCGATCCGGGCCAGCCGGACCGCCAGGAGCACCGCCCGGGCGTCGTCGGGCTCGTGGACCAGGACGAAGCGCCGCGGCTCCGCGCCCAGGGCCGCGAGCCGGGCGGCGAGCGCGTGCCGGTCGCCGAGCAGGAGGGGGAGGACCAGCCCCTGCCGCGCTGCCTCGACGGCGGCGGCGAGCGCGCTCTCCGCCTCGGCCGCCGGAACCACCAGGCGCGCCGGCCCCCGGGCGCGCGCCTGCTCCACCAGCTCCTTCATGCTCCGGATGGGCGCCATCCGTCCCCCGCCCCCCCTCGACCCGGCCCGCACCGCGGGGCAAACCGCGCAGCGGGCCGTCAGCCCCGGCGGGCGAACTCCTCCATGAAGGAGGAGAGCGCCTCGACCCACTCCGGCTGCACCGCGTTGTAGGTGGAGACGCGGATGCCGCCCACCGAGCGGTGGCCCTTGAGCCCCACCATCCCCTTGCCCTTCGCCTCCTTGATGAAGCGCTCCTCGTCCGCCTCGGCGGGGAGCCGGAAGACGACGTTCATCACCGAGCGGCTCTCCCTCTCCACCGGGCAGCGGAAGTAGGAGGCGTGCCGGTCGATGACGCCGTAGAGCCGCCGCGCCTTCTGGCGGTTCACCTCCTCCATCCTGCCGAGCCCGCCGAGCCCGTCGAGCCAGGCGAGGACGTTGCGGATCATGTAGATGCCGAAGGTGGGCGGGGTGTTGTAGAGCGACTTGTTCTCGGCCGGGGTGCGGAACTGGAAGATCTTGGGGATGTCCTTGCGGCCCTTCTCCACCAGCGCCTTCCTCACCACCACCACCACCACGCCCGAGGGCCCGATGTTCTTCTGCGCCCCGGCGTAGACCAGGCCGAAGCGGGAGACGTCGACCCGCCTCCAGAGGAAGTCGCTGGACATGTCGGCCACCAGCGGCACGCTGCCGGTCGAGGGGAAGGGCCTCGAGGGCTCCACCTCGAACTGCACGCCGTGGATGGTCTCGTTGGAGGTGACGTGGAGGAAGGCGGCCGCCGGGTCGACCTTGACCTCGGACGGCAGGGGGCAGCGGACGTAGCTCTTCTCCTTGCCCTCGCCGGTGCCGGTGGTGGCGGCGAGGCGCGCCGAGCCCCCCACCAGGGCGGCGGCGAGCCTGGCCTCCCCCAGTGCCTTCTCGCCCCAGGCGCCGGTGACCACGTAGTCGGCGGCCTGCCCCTTCTCGACCAGGTTCATGGGGACCTGGGCGAAGAGCTGCGAGGCCCCGCCCTGGACGAAGAGCACCTCGTAGTCCGCGGGCACGCCCAGGAGCTTGCGGAGGAGCGCGATGGCCTCGTCGTGGACCGCCTCGTACTCCTTCCCCCGGTGGCTGTGCTCCATCACCGACATCCCGCTCCGGGCGAAGTCGAGCAGCTCGTCCCGGGCGCGCTCCAGGGCGGGCAGGGGCAGGGCGGCGGGACCGGCGTTGAAGTTCATGACTCGCGACATGGAGGGCTCCTCTGGTGCGCGCGGGCCGCGCGGATCCCGGAATCGAGGGGGCGCCATTCTGCCACATCCGGGCCGCCGCGGAGCGGACTTGAAGCCGCGGCCCGCGCGTTGTCTCATCGCCGCCATGCTCTTCTCCCCGCTCCCGCTCCGCGACGTCGTCCTCCGCAACCGCATCGCCGTCTCGCCCATGTGCCAGTACTCGGCCGTGGACGGCGTGGCCAACGAGTGGCACCTCGTCCACCTCGGCAGCCGCGCCGTCGGCGGGGCGGGCCTGGTGTGCTTCGAGGCCACCGCCGTCGAGGCGCGCGGCCGCATCTCCCCGGCCGACCTGGGCCTGTGGAGCGACGCCCAGGTGGACCCCCTGGCCCGCATCGTGCGCTTCGTCGAGGCGCAGGGCGCTGTGGCCTGCCTGCAGATCGCCCACGCGGGGCGCAAGGCCAGCGTTCGCCCGCCCTGGGAGCGGGCCGGGGCGCCGCTGTCGCCCGCGGAGGGCGGCTGGCAGCCGGTGGGGTCGTCGCCCCTCCCCTTCGCCGACGGCCATGCCGTCCCCGAGCCGCTCTCCGAGGCGGGCCTGGGCGAGGTGGTGCGGGCCTTCGCCGCCGCCGCCCGCCGCGCCCGCGCCGCCGGCTTCCGCGCGGTGGAGGTGCACGCGGCGCACGGCTACCTCCTGCACCAGTTCCTCTCGCCGGTCTCGAACCGCCGTCAGGACCGCTATGGCGGCAGCTTCGAGAACCGCACCCGCCTCGCCCGCGAGGTGGTGGAGGCGGTGCGGCGGGAGTGGCCGGAGCGGCTGCCGGTGCTGCTGCGCGTCTCGGCCACCGACTGGGTGGAGGGCGGCTGGGACCCGGCGCAGACGGTGGAGCTGGCGCGGGCCGTTCGGGCGCTGGGCGTGGACCTCGTCGACTGCTCCTCCGGGGGCCTGGTGCCGACGGCCCAGGTGCCCGCGGGCCCGGGCTACCAGGCCGGCTTCGCCGAGCGCGTCCGGCGCGAGGCCGGCATCGCCACCGGGGCGGTGGGGATGATCACCACCCCGGAGCAGGCCGACCACGTCATCCGCAGCGGCCAGGCCGACCTGGTGCTGCTGGCGCGCGAGATGCTGCGCGACCCGCACTTCCCCCTGCGCGCCGCCGCGGCGCTGCGAGCCGAGGGGCCCTGGCCCAGGCAGTACCTGCGGGCCAGGCCCTGATTCCCCGGGAGCGCCCCTAGACGAAGCCGAGCCGCGGGTAGGTGGCGCCGAGGATGGCGTCCGTCTCGGCCGCGCTGCGCCCGAGCCATCCCTCCAGCACCGTGGCGTAGAGGCTGCGGAAGTCCACCGTGTACTTCATGTTCTGGTTGCCGTCGAGGTCCCGCAGGTCGGGGTAGTTCGACATCATGCCGCCCGAGACGCCGCGGCCCACGCAGAAGGCGAGCCCCGCCGTGCCGTGGTCGGTGCCGCCCTGGTTCTCCGGGACGCGCCGGCCGAACTCGCTGTACGCCAGGATCAGGGTGCGCTCCATGGCGTTGCCGAAGGGGGTGTCGACGCTCCCCAGGTCCTCGTAGAAGGCGCGGATCGATCCGCCCAGCGCCCGCATCAAGCGCGGGTGGTCGGTGGCCTGGTTGCCGTGGGTGTCGAAGCCGCCCAGGCGCGTGAAGAAGACCTCGCCGTCGATGCCGTTGGCGAGCATCTGCGCCACCAGCTTGAGCTGGTTCGCCAGCGACGTGGGGATGCCGGTGAGGGGGTAGCCGGCGTCGCCGGGATAGGGGAGCGAGGGCGTGCGCGGGGCCAGCGAGCCGTCGGTCCCGAAGCCGTTCTGGGCGTCGAAGAACTGCTTGCCGACGGCCTCGGCGAAGGCCAGGCCCGGGGGCGCCGACGGATCCACCGGCGCGCTCACGGCCGCGCCGTAGGCGTCCTCGATGGCCTGGGTGTCCCACTGGGAGGCGCTGAGCCTGCCGCTGCGCAGCATCGCCGGGTAGACGTAGCCGCTGGAGTTGGTGATCGAGACGAAGCTCCGCGAGCTGCCCCGGAGCATGACCGGCAGGTCGTTGGTCACCGTGAGGCCGCGCAGCACGTCGCCGCTGGGGCTGAAGGCGCTGTCGGCGAAGCGGCCGAGCCAGCCGGTGTTGTTGGGGGTGGCGGCGCCCTGGCCCCACAGGTCGATGGAGACGAAGTGCGACAGGTTGGGGTTCGGCATCCCGATGCCGGGGATCCAGGCGATGCGCCCCAGCGTCGAGAGCTCGTACATCCCGTAGAAGTCCTTGTTGAGGCCGATGCCGCCGCCCAGGTCGTCCGCCGCCGCCCCGGTGCCCGGGATTCCCAGGCTGGGCCGCATGGCGTCGTAGACCGTCCGGTTGGAGCCCGACAGCGGCGGCATGGTGTTGAGCCAGTCGTTGCCGCCGTCGATGTTGACGATCACCAGGATGGGCTTGGAGGGGCGCGGGGTGGGCTTCTGCCCGCCTCCGCCGCCGCAGCGCTCGAGCCCCATGGCCAGGCCGGCCGCGCCCACGCCCTGCAGGAAGCGACGTCGCGTGAAGTCCATGGCGTCCTCCTAGTACACCTGGCTCGAGGGGGAACAGAGGATGACGAAGGCCAGCTCGCGGGCCTTCTTCTGCCCGGCGGCGTCCCAGGCGAAGGCCGTGCCGGCGGGCCAGAGCCCGGCGAGCCAGGCGTCGCGCACCGCGGTCGGGATGGGCGCGGGCTGCAGCAGCTGCACCAGCCGGTCGTGGACGCCGAGGGGCGACGCCGGCGGCGCGGGGAACCAGGCGGTGGGATCCGCCGGGACCAGCGGGACGCTGCCGCCGCCCTGGCTGAAGGTCTCGCCCAGCGCCACCGCCGCCGCCAGCCGGGTGCGGTAGCGCACGGTGTTGGAGTTGAGCCAGCCCACGTCCTCCTTCCAGCCGTTGGGCCCGCTGGGGTCGAGGAGCTTCATCCCCCCCGTCTCGAAGTAGGACGCCACCATGGCCCAGGCCGGGAAGCCCTTGGGGCTGGCGGCGTCGGCGGCGGCGAGGTCCATGCCCAGCATGCGCGCCGAGCGCACCAGCCAGGACATGGGCCCCTCGACGAGCGCGAACCGGTTGGCCGGGTCGAAGAAGAACTGGCTCTTGAGGAGCGTCTTCATCACGGCGCGCAGGTCGAACGCCGCCGACTCGATCAGGGCGGCCACGTCGCCCACGTCGGTGGCCCCGAGCCGGGCCAGCGGCGAGACGAAGTGCAGGATCAGCCGCGAGGCCAGGAACTGGGCCGCGTTGGTCGCGCGGGAGGTGAAGATGGAGCGCAGCGCGTTCTCGCCGGCGGCCCAGCCCGTGCCCGCGGCCGGGGCGGAGACGTCGAGCGTCTGGCCCAGGAAGGCGATGGCCGCTCCCCGCGCCGCCCCCACGTGGCGGTTGGGCACGGTGGTCGCCGCGGTGTCCAGGTTGTTCCAGCGGTAGGTGCCGGCCGGGAGGGCCGAGCCGTCGTAGAGCTGGAAGCGCCCCCGGGCGGCCACCTTGCTGCCGTCGGCCGGGCTGACCGAGATGTCGGCCCCGTCGACAACGAAGCTCCAGCCGGAGAGCGCCAGCGCCAGCTGGGTGATGTCCACCTGGCTGTAGCCGTTGTCGGCGCCGAGCGAGTAGAGCTCCATCACCTCGCGGGCGTAGTTCTCGTTGGGGATGCTCGAGCCGGCGGCGTTGTTGGTCACCGAGTCGAGCCAGATCTCCATGGCCGGGTCCTTGGACACGTCCACCAGCAGGTCGTCGAAGCGCTTCACCGCGCCGGCGCGGAGGGTCTCGATCTGCTGCAGCATCAGCGCCGCGTTGTCCACCTTGGTGGCGCCGGTGGCGAACAGGTTGTGGAAGAAGAGCGCCATCCGCTCGGCGAAGGCGTAGGGGTGGTACTGCATGCGGAAGGCCCAGCTCGCCTGGGCGCGGGAGAGGCTGTTCCGCCAGGCGTCGGCGCCGTCCACGGCGTAGCGGTGGGGCTGGTTCACCGCCGGGGCGGTCCCGGACGAGCCGCTCACGGCGGAGAGCCACACCGGGTCGGCCCGGTCGGCCCAGACCGAGTCGAAGAGGGCGGTGGAGAGGCCGGTGCCGTCCACCCAGGCGTCGACGGTGGTGCCGGGGTCCTGCGCCGCCAGCGCGGCGGCGGCCTCCGGCGTGAGCCCGAAGCCGGCCCGCCGCCCCAGGTGCAGCACGTCGTCCGCGGTCCAGCTGGCGATGGGAGCGAGGTTCGCCATGTCGATACCCCCTTCAGTTGTCCAGGGCTCCGAGATTGATCCAGCTCTCGATGGTCGCCACCGTCTCGGCACAGAGGTTGGGCGCGCTCTGCGGCATGCGGGACCCGTAGTTGCCGGGGGCGCCCGGCGCGTCCTTCGTCACCTTCTCGACGAGCCAGGAGTGGGGGACGTCGTTGGGGACCACGAGCGCGGGGAAGGAGGCCGGCGCGCTGGCCGGCGGCTTCAGCAGGTCGGCGTGAACGTCGCTCGCCGTCCGGGTCATGCTGGTGGCGTAGGAGACGTGGCCCGTGGGCGGCGTGCCGTGGCAGCTCGTCGCCAGCGAGCCGCACGAGGCCTGGAGCGCCGGGAGGATGTCGCGGCGGAACTGGGGCGCGGCGACGGCGATGGGAATGGGGCAGGTGGTGGCCTGCACCCCGTTCGATCCGCCCGCCATGCCGCCGCCGCAGGCGGAGGCCAGGAGCACCAGCGGCACCAGAACCCGACGAGCCATGGCTGCCGTTGCCCCCCCCGCGGTGGACCCGGGACGTCCCCTCGACGTCCCGCAACCTATTGACGGCGCGCCGTCCCCGTCGATGTGCGCATCCGGTTCTTCTTGGGTCGGCGCCGGGGTGCGGCGATGTGGGGCGAGGGACTGTGGCCTCAGCGGATCCGGTCGAGCCAGTCGAGGATCCCCCGGGCGCAGCCCTGCACGGCCTGGCGCGGCGCCGGGGACCGGGCCAGCGCCATGAGCCCCATCCACGCCCCGGTGAGGAAGTCGGCGGCCGCTCCCGGGTCCACCTCTCCCCGGACCTCGCCCCGCAGCTGCGCGTTCCGCAGGGCCCGGGCCAGCCGCGATCGCAGCTCGGCCCGGTGGGCCTCGACGATGCGGGCGACCCCGGGGAGCTCCGACCCCGGCCCGGCCCCGGCCAGGACCACGAGGCAGCCGAGCCCGCCCTCCGGGCCCAGGGCCCGCTCGCCGAGCCCGGCGAAGAATGTCCGGACGGAGTCGAGCGAGGCGTCGAGGGGCGCGACGGCCTCCATCGCCGGGTCGAGCACCCGCTCCCGGTAGCGCCGCAGCAGGGCCTCGTAGAGCCTGCGCTTGCTCCCGTGGGAGCCGTAGATGGCGGCCCGGTGGAGGCCGGTGCGGGCGACGAGCTCCTCGACCGAGGCGGCCTGGTACCCCCTCTCCCAGAAGAGCCGGGTGGCCGCGTCCAGGGCGGCGTCGGGAAGATCGGCGGGCGCGGCCATCTCCCGTGCAGAATACACGTTCTGCCAACAAGAACGAACGTTCTTCCGGCAGCGTGCTGCGGGCTCGGCCCTACCGGCTCCGCTTCCTCGGCCGGCGCGCGGCCCGGCGCACCGTCCTGCGCGGAGCCTTGCGCGCCACCTTCCTGGCGCGCCGCTTGCTCCGCACCGCCTTGCGGGCCGCGGCCGTGGTGGCCTTGACGGCCTTCTTTGCCCGCCGGGCGGCCTTGCGGGCGGTGGCCCCCACGGTCTTCACCTGCTTCTTCACCGCCTTCTGGACGATCTTGGACTGGGCCTTGAGCTCCTCGCTCGCCTCGGCCACGTCGGCCTTCACCCCCGCGGCGGCCTCCTTGGCCTCGGCGGCGATGGTCTGCCCGATGTCCTGGACCTTCCCGGCGACGGTCTCGACCATCGCAGCCACGTCGTTCGGCTTCTGGTTCTCGTTCTCGTTGGTCATCGCGGTCTCCCGGGTCCGCCGATCGCGCCCGTCGCGCATCATGGCCCGGCGCCGGGTGCTACTCAACGGCGCGCCCGGGAGGGGCCCCTTTGGAGGGTGCGCGGGGGCGTCCCCGGCGACGGATCGCCGGGGGCGCCGCGGGGCTGCTACTGGCAGGTGTTGAGCAGGACGTTGATCTTCCCGCTGTTGGTGCTGGTCACCACGATGTCCGGGCGGCCGTCGCCGTTCATGTCGCCGACCGCGACCGTCTTGGGCACCACGAACCCGCTGGCCATGGTGAGCGGCATCACCGCGCCCACCGTCCCGTTGCCGAGCCCGGGGAACAGCCCGAGGATGCTGTCGGCGCCGCCGCCGGAGTTGGCGGCCACGATGTCCACGTTCCCGTCCCCGTCGAAGTCGCCGGCGGCGACGGCGTAGACCTCGTAGTAGCCGCCCACGTTGGAGTCCACGGCGTAGGACACGCCGGTGGCGAAGGTCCCGGCGCCCTGGTTCAGGAACACGGAGATCATCCCGGAGGTGAAGTCCCCGGTGACGATGTCCGGCTTCCCGTCCTTGTTGAGGTCGGCCACCACCTCCGAGACGCTCGAGTTGCTGTTCGCCGAGAGCGCGTAGGCCGGCTGGGGCGCGGCGAACACCCCCGACCCCAGGCCCAGCATGACGCTCATGGCCCCGGCGGTCCCGGTGGTGGTGACGCCCGCCGAGACGATGTCGGGGATGCCGTCGCCGTTCAGGTCGGCCACCTTGACCTCGCTCGGGGCGATGCCCGGGTGGATGGGCAGGAGCGGGGCGAAGCTCCCGTCGCCCTGGTTCTCCAGGATCCAGATGCGGGCCGCGGCCACCACGATGTCCGGCCTCCCGTCCCCCGTGACGTCGGCCACCGCCACCCCCATGACCCCGAAGCCCAGGGGGATGGTGACCAGCGGCTGGAAGGTCCCGTTGCCGTTGCCGCGGCGCAGGACCAGCGTCCCGCTCCCCTGGTCCGTGTAGGTGGTGACCAGGATGTCGGGGTTGTGGTCGCCGTCGACGTCGGCGATGAGGGCGCGGTAGGCCTTGGCGGTGACGGTCAGGTTCTCCGGGGCGGCCAGCGTCCCGTCCCCGTTGCCGAACGCGTCGGCCAGGGTCGCCGAGGCGCCCACCCAGTCGGAGTAGGCCGCGTCCAGCTTGCCGTCGTTGTTCAGGTCGCCGAGGGAGATCCAGGCCGGCTGCGAGCCGCCGCCGGGGCTCAGGGTCCGCGTGCTGTCGAAGGCGAAGCGGGTGGCGCCGCTGCACGGCCCCCTGCAGGCGCCGTTCACGCAGCGCTGGCCGGCGCCGCATGCGGTGGTGCAGTTGCCGCAGGTGGCCTCGTCGACCGTGGTGTTGACGCAGGTGGACACGCCCCCGATCGAGCACAGGGTGGTCCTGTCCGGCGGGCAGGTGCAGCTCCCGCCGCGGCAGTACTGGCCCGCGGGGCTGGAGCCGGAGCCGCAGGTGGCCCCGACGGCCGCGCCGGTGCACAGCCCGCTGGCGCCGCAGTGCTTGTCGCTCTTGCTGGGATCGATGCAGCCGTCCGCCCCGCACCAGACCAGCGGCGGGTTGCAGACGGAGGCGCAGGTGCCCTGGTAGCAGGCCTCGCCCGCCGCGCAGGCGATGGCGCAGCCGCCGCAGTGGGCGCTGTCGCTCAGGAGGTTGGAGCAGGTTCCGCCGCAGTTGGTCAGGCCCGTCTGGCAGCTCACGGCGCAGGTGCCGTTCGAGCAGACCTGGCCCGCCGTGCACCCCACGCCGCAGCCGCCGCAGTTGGCGTTGTCGGTCTTGGTGTTGGTGCAGGTGCCGCCGCAGTTCGTCAGGCCCGTCTGGCAGGAGAGCGCGCAGACGCCGTTCGAGCACACCTGCCCGGCCCCGCAGGCGTTGCCGCAGGCGCCGCAGTTGGCGTTGTCCGTCCCCAGGAGGTTGACGCAGGTGCCGCTGCAGTTGGTGAAGCCGGTCTTGCAGGTGACGCCGCAGGTGCCGCCGGAGCACACCTGGCCCGAGGGGCAGGCGATGCCGCAGCCGCCGCAGTTGGCGTTGTCCGTGCCGCCGACGTTGACGCAGGTCCCGCCGCAGTTGGTCAGGCCCGTCTGGCAGGAGAGCGCGCAGACGCCGTTCGAGCACACCTGGCCGGCCCCGCACACCTGGCCGCAGACGCCGCAGTTCACGTTGTCGGTCTTGGTGTTGGTGCAGGCGCCGTTGCAGTTGGTCTGGCCGCTCTGGCAGGTGACCCCGCAGACTCCGCCGGAGCACACCTGGCCGGCCCCGCAGACGTTGCCGCAGGCGCCGCAGTTGGCGTTGTCGCTCCCGTTCAGCTTGACGCAGGTTCCCGCGCAGTTGGTCAGGCCGCTCTGGCAGCTGACGCTGCAGGTGCCCGCCGAGCACACCTGGCCGGCCGCGCAGGCGTTGCCGCAGGCGCCGCAGTTGGCACGGTCGGTCTGGGTGTTGGCGCAGGTGCCGCTGCAGTTCGTGAGCCCGCTCTGGCAGCTGAGGGCGCAGGTGCCGCTCGAGCACACCTGGCCGGAGCCGCACACCACGCCGCAGGCCCCGCAGTTGGTGTTGTCGGTGGCGGTGTTGGTGCAGGTGCCGGCGCACTTGGTCAGCCCCGTCGAGCAGGTCGCCGCGCACACTCCGCTGGTGCAGGTCAGCCCGGCCCCGCAGGGGGCGCCGCAGGCGCCGCAGTTCGCGTCGTCGCTCTGGGTGTTGGTGCAGGTGCCGCTGCAGTTCGTCAGGCCCGCCTGGCAGCTCACGGCACAGGTGCCGCCCGAGCACACCTGGCCCGACGGGCACGCGGTCCCGCAGGCGCCGCAGTTGGTGTTGTCGGTGGCGGTGTTGGTGCAGGTGCCGCCGCAGTTCGTCAGGCCCGTCTGGCAGCTGACCCCGCAGATCCCGCCGGAGCAGACCTCGCCCGACGGACAGGCGTGCCCGCAGGCGCCGCAGTTGGCGTTGTCGCTCTGGGTGTTGGAGCAGGTGCCGCCGCAGTTCGTCAGGCCGTTCTGGCAGGTGAGGGCGCAGGTGCCGGCGGAGCAGATCTGGCCGGTGGCGCAGGGGGTGCCGCAGGCGCCGCAGTTGGCGTTGTCGGTGGCGGTCTTGGTGCAGGTGCCGCTGCAGTTGGTCAGGCCGCTCTGGCAGGTGAGCCCGCAGGTCCCGCCGGAGCAGACCTGGCCCGACGGGCAGGCGGTTCCGCAGGCGCCGCAGTTGGCGTTGTCGGTGGCGGTGTTGGTGCAGGTTCCGCTGCAGTTGGCGAGGCCGCTCTGGCAGGAGAGCGAGCAGGTGCCGTTGGAGCACACCTGGCCGGCGCCGCAGATCTGGCCGCAGGCGCCGCAGTTGGCGGTGTCGGTCTTGGTGTTGGCGCAGGTGCCCGAGCAGTTGGTGAGGCCGCTCTGGCAGCTGAGCGCGCAGGTGCCCCCGGAGCACAGCTCGCCCGGCGGGCAGGCGGTGGGAGTGGTGGCGCTGTCGCAGCCGCCGCAGTTGTCGTTGTCGGTGGCGGTGTTGACGCAGGTGCCGTTGCAGTTGGTCAGGCCGCTCTGGCAGGAGAGGGCGCAGGTGCCGCCGGAGCAGACCTGCCCGGGCGCGCAGGCGTTGCCGCAGGCGCCGCAGTGGGCGTTGTCGCTCTGGGTGTTGGTGCAGGTGCCGCTGCAGTCGGTCAGGCCCGCCTGGCAGGTGAGCGTGCAGGCGCCGGCCGAGCACACCTGCCCGGCCGAGCAGGCGACGCCGCAGGCGCCGCAGTTGGCGTTGTCGGTCCGGGTGTTGACGCAGGTGCCGGAGCACAGGGTCGACGAGCCCAGGCAGCTGGCCGCATCGCCCGACTTGGAGCTGGAGCCACAGCCCGCGAAGGCGAGCGCGACGACCGCGAGTGAAAGCCAACGAGCCAGCCGAGCCATGAACCCCCCCGGGATGTCGACACGTCCGCCTACGGGTCGAGGGGGTCACGTTACGGTTTTCCGTACTCGCGGGAACTACCATGTTCTCGGTGTCTCCACCTCCACCCACACGCGCCGGGGCCGCCGGGACCCGGCTGCCGCCGGGGATCGGGCGACCGGAAGTCGACCACGGGTGAAGGGGCGCCTGACCGGGATCAGGCGCCCCTGCGGGTGGCCCACGTTCGCCCGACGCCAGGGGGGCACCGCACCCCGCGCCGGGCGACCCGGTGGCTCGCCGCGCTACCGGTGCGGGCGCGGTCCGCGATCGGCGTCGCCGCACTCCCGGTCGCCGTGCGGGTGCCCGCGCCAGCTGCGCGGCTTGCCCTGGTCGGGCCGGGTGTAGTCGCAGACGCCGTCGGGGAAGATGGCCTCGAGCTGCCGCACCTGGTCGTCGGTGAAGGCGGCCGGGCCGTAGGTGCCGTCCTCGAGGGCGGTGGCCAGCGGCTTCCGGGCGCACTTGAACATGTCGCCGGCGAACCCGTCCCCGGCGACCATCCGCGAGCTCGACTTCAGGGGGTAGGCCTGCGTGCAGGCTCCCGGCGGCCGGCCGTCGAGGATGCCGTCCCATACGTGCTTGCCGGCGGCGATGAGGTTGCCGCTGGCGTCGGTGCACTTGTCGACGAAGCCGCCCGGCCTCTCGCCGGTGGTGAGCCAGCCGTCGAGCAGGCCCAGCGCGTCGACGATCCGCGCCGGGATGTCGGCCTCGCTCCCGGTGAACCAGATCACCTGGTTGCGCGAGCTCCCGTGGTCCCTCATGCGCTGGCGCGCCGAGAAGGACTGCCGCGCGTTGTGCATGTTGAGCTCGGGCTCGAGGTAGGGCCGGAGGTCGACCAGCGGGATGTGGATGTCGCCCTCGAAGACGTGGCCCGAGGTGTAGGCCCTCCGCATGGCGGAGAGGTCGCCGCTGCGCCTCGGGCTCGGCGCCCAGCCGGCCGCGTAGGGCATGCGGCACGCCACCGGATCCCGGTTCATGTTGGCCGAGTCGAAGGGGTCGTGAGCCGGGTCCCAGCCCACGTACTGGTCCTGCTCCTTCCAGCTCCCGGCGCAGGCGTTGATCTCGACGAACTCGGCGGGCGTGATGTTCCCGTCCACCAGGGCCTGGAGGCCGTACTGCACGCCGACGTTGTCGGCCGGGGTGGGGGCGAACCCGTTCGCGTCCACGCCGTAGATGTTCTGCAGGTCGTTCCAGTGGGTCCAGCGGATGCCGGCGATCACGTCGGCCGGGTAGCGGTAGAGCGCGAGGGCCTGGAGGTACTGGGGATCGGTGAACATCGGGTTCATGACCAGCGGCTCGCCGAAGAACCACCCCTGGATGCACTCGCTCGACCCCGGCGTCCCGAACACCGAGTTCACCACCGTGTCGCTGGCGTTGAGCCCCTCGATCCACTGCCGCCGGCTCCAGACGGCCCACCTCGAGGCCGCCCCCTTGGTCATGACGTCCTCGAGGAAGTACTGCTCGAGCAGGTTGCAGTCGCCGACGTGGATGGTCTGGGTGACCATGTCCGGGTACGAGTACATGGGGATGCCGGCGTCGAGCAGGCCGGGGTGGTTCTGGCCGATGACGTACTGCTGGATGCCGCCGCCCGAGCCCCCCAGCCCCACCGTGTAGACGGGCCGGCCGTAGGTGGCCGAGAGGTGCTCCTTGACCATCAGCATCACCTCCTCGGCCAGCCTCAGGTTGTAGTGCACCCCGGTCTCGTTCCCCGACGAGGTGGCGATGGCGTAGCCCTGCGAGAGCAGGAGCGGGAAGACCGCCCGCTCCGCGCCCCACAGCCCGCCGTGCCAGGCCGCCTGGCCTTGCCAGTGCCCGATGCCGACGCCGCCGCGGAAGTAGTAGACGAGCTTCCGGTTCCAGGCGCCGTTCTGGAGCGAGGCCGGGTCGGCCGCCGACTCCGGCCACGGCGCCAGCATGGCGATGGTGTAGAGGAAGCGGTCGAGGGTGCCGGTCTCCACGCGGACCACGAAGGGCACCATCTCCCCGTTCACCAGGATCCTCGCCAGCGCCGCCGGGGGCGAGGCGAACATGGTCGCCGGATCGAACGCCAGGAAGTCGTTGGCGGCGCCGTCCCAGTAGAAGTAGTCGACGCGGGTCGCGATGCCGCAGTTCTCGCTGTAGCCGACGGGCGCGGCGCCGACGTCGGGCGCGCCGGAGACCTCCGGGAACACGGCGTTGCCGCGGCCGTCCTGGTTGTCGACCAGCGGCTGGCCCAGCCCCGACTCGTAGGTGGCGCAGATGAACGGGTACTGCTTGGGCCCGAGGTGGAGCGGTCCCTCGCTCGCGCCGACGTCGCCGACCCAGAAGCGGTGGCGGTGCCCGGCCGGCCCGGTCGCCCCGCGGCCCTCGAGGCCGGCAGCCCCCTGCGTGGCGCCCTGGCTGCCGCACGCCGCGGCGAGCGCCAGCGGCAGGAGCAGCCCGAGTCCGGAGCGAGTCCTGTTGCGGGATGGCATGGCCGTCCTCCTCTGGTTGGTCGCCCAGCAGGGCCACATCCGGCGGCCCGCCTCAAGCGCCCCGCTGGGCCTCCCCTTTCCGGGGTGACGCGGCATCCGCTCCCCGGTACGATTCCCGACCCCGTCCCCGCCGAGGAGGAGAAGTGAAGCTCTACTACGTGCCCCGCACCCGCGCCTCCCGACCCCGCTGGCTCCTCGAGGAGCTGGGCGTCCCCCACGAGCTCGTCCGGCTCGACACCTCGCAGAAGGAGACCCGGGCCCCGGAGCACCTGGCCCGCCACCCCCTGGGCCACGTGCCGGTGCTCGAGGACGACGGGATCCGCATCTTCGAGTCGATGGCCATCTGCCTCTGGCTGGCCGAGCGGTACCCGGAGAAGGGGCTCGTCGCGCCGGCGGGATCGGCGGGGCGGGCCGAGGCCTACCAGTGGCTGTTCTTCGCCGCCACCGAGCTCGAGCCGCCCCTCCAGGCGCTCTCGGTCCAGGCGCGCAGGCCCGAGGCGGAGCGCGACGCCGCGCGCATCGAGGAGGCGCGGCGCCAGTTCCACGCCGCCGCCGCGGTGATCGAGGCGCGCCTGGCCGGCCGCACCTTCCTGGTGGGCGACGCCTTCTCGGTGGCGGACGTGGTGGTGGGGTCGGTCCTCCTCTGGGGGAGGGTCTCGGCCGGCCTCGACGGCCTCCCGGAGACCGCCGCCTACCTGGCCCGGCTCAAGGAGCGCCCGGCCTGGCGGCGGTCGATCAAGGACTGACCCCGCGGGCGCGGGCCGGTCCCCGTCCTAGGGGCTGCCCTCCGCCGCCAGGGCCGCCTGGGCCGCGCGGAGGAGCGGCGCCGCCGAGACCGGGCTCCCGGTGGCGTGGCGCATCCACTCGTCGGGCGTCACCGCGCCGAAGGAGGCCATCCGCTCCACCTCGGCCCCGAAGTCGGCAGCGCCGGCGAGCTTCTCCTCGATCTGCGCCGCGATGAGGTGGCCGATGGGGTAGTCGGGCAGGTAGAGGAAGGAGTGGAGCAGGTGGCTGTAGACGGCGAGGAGGGTGACGTCCCGCACGCCGAAGTTCCCGGCGAAGTGCGCGTTCCAGACCTGGCGGGCGATGCGCAGCGTCGCCTCGCGGAGCTCGGCCGGCGTCGCCCCGGGGTGCTGGTACATCCAGTGCCACACGCCGATGTCCACCAGCGCGACCCCGGCGATCTCGGCCGTGGCCCACAGGGTGTCGAGGGCCAGCAGGCCCCGGGCCGCGGGGTCCGGCTTGCCGAGCCCCAGCACCTCGAGGTCCCGCGCCTGGAACACGAAGGCCAGCGCCTCGGTGAAGGCGGTGTTGGGCACGCCCTGGAGCAGCGTCGAGTCGACCTGGTAGAGGCTGAAGACCTGCTCCACGTTGTGGCCCAGCTCGTGGATGGCGATGTTGTAGCCCTTGTAGTCCATGCCGTCCTTGCCCACGCGCGTGCGCAGGTGCGGCCTGTCCCCGCGCTTCGCGGCCCCGAGGGCGTGGCCCGAGCCGCGCGCCGGGTCCACCGCGATGTGGTCGGCGAGATAGCGCGCCTTCGCGGGCGAGAAGCCGAGCCGCTCCAGGATCCCGGGGAGGTCCCGCTCGAAGGCGGCCACGTCCGGGTAGCGCCTGCGGGTGAGGGCGTCGAGGTCGGCCTGGGCGTGCCGCGAGCGCGGCCGGAAGCCGTCGTACCAGACGTCGAAGGGCTCGAGCTTGCGGCCGAGCCGCTTCTCCACCAGCTTCGCCACCCGGGGCAGGAGCGGCGAGTCGAGCACCTCGCCCAGCATCGCCACCACCCGCTGCTCGGGGATCTCCCGCTCCAGCTCGAACTTGCGGGCGATGTGGGTCGGGGCGGTGGGCGAGTAGGGGTCGGCCTTCCGCACCGCCTGGAAGTCCGCCAGCAGCACCGCGTAGCGCCGGTCGGGCTCGCGGGCCGGCGAGACGCTGGCCGCGGGCCTGGCCCCGCCCTCGATGCTCCCGGGAGGCGCCGGCCACACCTCGCCGGTGAACGGGTTCCAGTCCACCGTCGGGTCGTTCACCACCGCGGCCGGGATGGTCTGGTCCACGATGCGCTCCATCACCCTGGCCACGGCGCGCTGGCGCGCCAGGCCGTCCCGGGCGGCGTAGTCGGCCTTGATCTGGTCGCGAAGGTTCCAGTGGCTGAGCAGCCGCATCCCCTGGGGGAAGAGGCGGACCCGGTGCTTCCCGTCGCCCGTCACCACGTGGTGCATGAAGACGTTGTAGTCGGCGACGTAGAGATCGGCGGCGGCGGCGGCGCGGGCGATCTCCTGGTTCACCTCCGCCGGGACGCGGCGCGCGAAGCGGCCGGCCAGCCGCACCTCGGCCCACTCGCGCCGGCTCCAGCCCGGGCCGCGGGAGAGCCGCTCGTCGAGGGTGGTGAGCGGGAAGTTGAGGAGGACGGCGAAGGCGACCTTGCCGTCGAAGAGGTCGTCCACCGCGTGGGCGCCGAAGTCCACGGCGGCCAGGAGCCGGTCCATCTCGGTCATGGGCCCGAGGTCCAGGGCGGCGCGGCGCGCGAATGCCCGGTTCACCTCCACCACCGCGCCGTCCATCTGCTCCAGCGCCTCCTCGAGGCGGCGGAGCAGGCCGTCGAGCTCCCGCGGGTCGGAGACGAAGTTGGCCTCGGCGAAGGCGCGGAAGGCCCTGGCGTCGCCGTCGGCGGGGCGCCAGAAGGCGGCGACCTGCCGCAGGCCGCGCTCGATGCGCGGCCGCGCCGCCTCGCCGTGCCGGGCGGCCAGCGCCGCCGCCGCCTGGGCCAGCGCTTCCTGCAGGGCGGGTTCGGGGTTGCTCACGGGTGCTGCCAGCAGTGCGAGGGCGATGGCGACGTGGGACATTCCTGGGCCTCCGGGCGGCGCATGCTACCAGGGACCGCCGCGGTGCGGCTCCGCCCGGCCGGGCCCGGAGGGGGCGCCCAGAAGCTCGCGCGTCACCCCGGCCCTCGCGCGGCGAGCCGGCCCGCCCTCATGGCGCCATCGCGTCGGAGCGCTCCTTGGCGGGCAGGGTGCCCGCCATCGGCGTCAGGTCCGGGCCGGCCCAGGGCCAGGGGGTGGACACCGGCCACCAGCCCGGCTTCCCCCGGAGGTAGAGCGACGGCGGGAGCGTCCGCGAGGTGCTGGCGCTGCTCCAGAGGGTGGCCCCACTGACGGTGTCGTAGTTCCCGTGCCGGTAGAGCGAGGTCGCGGAGACGTCGGCGGCGCCGCCCAGCCGGTAGATGGCGAAGGCGCTGCTGCCGGACGCGTCGTAGACGTTGCTGACTCCCGCCGTGCCGAGCACGTTGCCGATGACGTTCATGCCGACGTCGCCGCCCGGGAACTGCAGCGCGGTCACGTTCCCGGTCTGGGTGGCCGTGGAGCCGAAGACGGCGGGGGGCGCGAACTGGCTCGAGGCGTAGTTCCGGAAGTAGGTGAGGTACCCGGCATTCCCGTGGGTGGTGGTCGCGCCCATGTGCGGCGCCTGGTTCCCCTCCATCAGCTCCATGTGCGGGAACGAGCAGTGGCAGTCGATGTTGGTCTCCTGCCATTCCGGCGGGGTGGCCCAGGAGTTGTCGGCGTAGTTGTAGGCCACGACGTTGCCGCCGCCCGAGACGTTGAAGAGGATGGGCTTGTTCATGTACCGGACGATGTTGTTCTCGACCAGGTTCTCGGCGGCGCCGCACCGCAGCACGATCCCGTAGCAGTCGGCGCCGAACCCGTAGTTGGCCGAGTGGTGGAAGTAGCCGTCGCGGACCACGCAGCGGTAGGTGCCGGTCATCGAGACGTGCATGCCGCCGATGGTGCCGTCGGTCTGCACGTCCTTCACCCAGCAGCGGGCGGCGTTGGAGACGTCGATGCCTCCGGCCATCTGGCCGTTGTAGCCGGGGTTGGTGCCGCCCTGGATCCGCAGGTGCTCGATCCCCGCCCAGCGCGTCACCGGCCGCGTCACCCGGGTGACCTGGGCCAGCCAGGGACTGCCCGCCCGGAAGTCCCAGTGCAGGGGCGAGTCCAGCGTCAGCGTCCCGCCCGCGGCGTCGACGGACTTGATCTCGACCCGCTGGCTCACCGACCGGCCGTCGACCCGCTTGAAGTAGAGGCAGTCGCCCTGCTGGACGACGGCGTCGTCCACCTGGTCGACGAGCGCCAGGTCCCCCGCCGAGAAGCCGGCGGCCGCCGCTCCCACGGAGAGCGTGGTCGACTCCTTGGCGGCGTCCTCGGTCAGCGCGGTTCCCGTCCCGCCGTAGCAGATCGAGTCGCGGTCGGTGCCGATGGCGAGCACGGTCTGGCCGCCGCTCTTCACGATGGTGGTTCCCGTCGGGGATCCCTCCGATCCGGCCCCGCGCAGCACCACCCCCTTCTGCAGGGTGATGGTCGCCGACACCGTGAAGGTGCCGGCGCCGAGCTGCACCACCTGGCCCTCGGGGCAGCGGCCGATGGCCGCCTGGATGTCGTCCCCCGGGGCGAGGGTGGCGCAGGCCGTGGTCCGCTGCGGCAGGCCGTCGGCGCCGAGCGGGAGGCCGAGCTGGTCGTCCGCCCGGATGCCCGGATCCCAGGTGGTGATCCGGTCCGGGGCGACGAGGTCCGCGATGGGCGGCGGCGGCGGGCCTCCTCCTCCCCCTCCTCCCGGCTGCGAGGTGCTGCCGGCGGCGCAGGAGGCGGCCAGGGCCAGGAGCGGCAGGAGCGAGCGCGCGGTGCGTGCGCGGCCGGCGGCGGCGCGCGCCTTGCGGGTGGAATCCATGGCGGATCTCCTCGGTCCCCGGGGTGTATCCCGGCAGCGGCCCGGCGCCACTCGATGGCGAGATGTCACACCGCGTTCCCGGGTGGGCTCATGTGAGCGATAGTGGGGTGCTGTCTGGCCGAGCGTTCGGGGGCCACCATGCGTGCTCGTTCGCCTGTCGCGCTGGCTGCGGTACTGCTCGCCTTCCTGCCCGCCTGCGGAGGAGGAGGCGGCGGCGGTTCCGCGGACCCGCCCACCGACCTCCAGGCGGTGGACGGCGGCTCCTTCGACGAGGTGATCGTCACCTGGACCGAGCCCGCGGCGGGGGTTGACGGCTACGAGCTCCAGGGCCGGATCTCGGGCGGGAGCTGGGAGGCCATCGGCGGGCTCATCCCTCGCGGATCCTACGGGGTGGTCCTGCAGCTGGAGCCGACGCTGCCCGAGCTCACCAACCTCGACTTCCGCATCCGCTCGGTGCGCGGCGGGAAGACCTCCGCCTGGTCGTCGGAGGCGCCCTACCTGCGCGGAATCCGCCCGCCCCCGGGCCTCACCGCGACGCTGGTCGACGGCCCGGCCGTCGACCTCGCTTGGTCGAACGCCTCCACGGCCGCCGACTCGCTGCTCCTCGAGCGCGCCGACGCCGACGAGTACGGTGCCATCACCGGCTCCTGGTCGGCCCTGCCCGCGGCCTTCGGCGCCACCGCGCACCGGGACGCCGCGCCGCACGAGCTCGTCCACCAGGCCTACCGGGTCCGCTACGGGAAGGGCGGCGTCTGGAGCCGCGAGGCCGCGGCCCTGGCCGGGCCGGTGCCGCTCTACGCGCCGCTGGGGCTCGCCGCCACGCTGGTCCCCGGCGGCGTCCGCCTCGACTGGCAGAACCGCAGCCTTGCGGGCACGCGCCTGACGCTGACGCGCTGGCCCCAGGGCGCGCCGGTGGACCTGGCGACGGACGCGACGACCTTCCTCGACCCGATCGCGCTCCCCTGGCCCTCGACGCGCTACCGGCTCGACGTCTCCGCGCCCCCGGCTCCTGCCTCGCCGGCCAGCACCGCCTGGTGCGCACTGCCCGCCTACCAGGTGGCCGGGCCGGCCGGCACCCTCGACGCGCTCGATCCCCCGGTACCCTGGACCATGGCCCTCCGGCGGAGCCCCGACGGTCGCTTCGCCTGGCTCGCCGCCGACACCGCAGGCCCCACCGTGGTCAGGCAGGGCGACGCCGGACTGGAGGTCCACTCCCTCTCGTTCCAGATGTCGGTGAACCCGCTCCTGGTGCTGGATGCGGCGGGCCTGCCGCACGCGGTCGGCTACACGCCGGGCCCGGGCCCGTTCCAGCTGGTCCACGAGTGGCTCGGGGCCGGGGGCTGGACGTCGGAGGTCGTCACCGGCGACGCGGGCGGCGGTTCCAGCCTGGTCTTCGCCGTGGACGGCCTGGGCCGGCTTCACCTGCTCGAGAACCTGCAGCACTGCGTCGTCACCGGAGGCGCCTGCACCCTGGAGCCCGTTCCCCAGCCCACCGGCTGGGCCACCTCCGGCTACGCCAGCCTCGAGGTGGGGAGCGACGGGACGGCGCTGGTGCTGACCACCGGCTACGGCCCCACCGCGACGCCCGTCGCCGTCGCCACCCGCGCGCCCGGCGGAGGCTGGAGCGTGGAGATCGTGCCGGTGGACGGCGGGCTCAACCCGGAGCCGCGGCTGGTGGCCGGGCCGGGGGGCGATCTCGGCCTGCTCTTCCACCACAACAACCCCGCCAACCCTCCCGTCATGATGGACGTGCGCTACATGGAGCGGCGCGGCGGCGCCTGGGGCACGCCCGAGGACCTCGGCCCGACCCAGTTCGCGGCGTACGGCCTGGCCGCCGCCCCCGATCTCTCGCGGGTCGTCGCCTACACGCGGCCCGGGACGCTCGACCTGGTCGACTTGGTGCTGTGGTCGCGCGACGCATCGGGCTGGACCGGCGCCACGCTCGCCAGCGGTCCCCCCGGCCAGGCCGCGGCGGGCGTCCTCGGCAGCGGGAAGGCCTGGATCGCCTCCATGCCCGCATCGGGCGAGGTCTTCCCCTTCGGGCCACCGCAACCGTGGTCGCTGTGGGAGGAGCGCTGAAAGCAAGGACCCCTTCACCGCGAGGTGAAGGGGTCCCGGTACGGCCTCGATGCGTCGTGCCCCGCTGCGCCCCGGGATGCCGGGCCCCGCCACGGTGCTCCTGCCAGCAACGGCACCCTAGCAGCCCCACCGCGCGCTCGCAGTCGCGTGAGCATGCGACCGGGCGGCGAGCGTCACCGGCCGGCGGGCTCACCCCGGCCCGGGGATGTCGGCACGGGACCCACCTGCGAGCCGTGCGGCGCCGGCGCCTAACGCGCCTGGAAGGCGAAGACGTCGCCGCCGTCGGTGAGCGGGCCGGAGATGGAGGCGTTCACCGCCCCGCCGTCGGGCGCGGCCACGAAGAGCTCGAACCGCTCGTCGACGAGCTGGTCGGCGCGGTAGAGCAGGCGCGACGCGTCGGGAGCCCACTGGAAGGCCTGCACCTCTCCGCCCGGCACCGGCCACCCCGAGACCGCGACGTTGTCTCCGCCGTCCGGGAGGCTGGCGAACAGCTCTCTCACGCCGGCGGCCCGCTGGTCCGCCGTGTAGGCGATGCGCGAGCCGTCCGGTGCCCAGATGAGGCTCCGGACCTCGCCGCCGGCGGCAAGCGGGCCGGAGACCCGGACGTTGCCGCTGCCATCCGGGCGGCTGGTGAACAGCTCGGGCACGCCCCGGGTGACCTGGTCCGCCAGGTAGGCGACGTGCGAGCCGTCCGGCGACCAGGAGAAGGTCCGGATCAGGCCGCTTGCGACCAACGGGCCGGAGACCCGGACGTTGCCGGCGCCGTCCGGGCCGCTGGTGAACAGCTCGTACACCTCGTCCACGACCTGGTCCGCCTCGTAGAGGATCCGCGAGCCGTCCGGCGACCAGCGGAAGGTGGCGACGTTGCCCGCCCCCGACACCGCCGACACGAGCGTGTCGCCGCTGCCGTCCGGACGCACGGTGAAGAGCTCGAACCGACCGGCGACGAGCGCGTCGCCCAGGTAGGCGAGGCGCGAGCCGTCCGGCGACCAGAAGAAGGCCAGGAGCCGGCCGCCGGCGACCAGCGGGCCGGAAGCCCGGACGTTGCCGCTGCCGTCCGGACGCGAGGTGAACAGCTCGAAGACGTCGTTCGAGTCCTGATCGGCCAGGTAGCCGACGCGCGAGCCGTCCGGCGACCATTCGAAGTAGCCGACGGTGCCTCCCGGAACCATGGGGCCCGAGGCCCGGGCGACGTGGCTGCCGTCGGGACGGCCGGTGAAGAGCTCCACCACGCCGTACGTGAACTGGTCGGCCCGGTAGGCGAGGTGCGCGGCGTCCGGAGCCCAGGCGAAGTCCTGGACGCCGCCCCCTGCGGTCAGCGGGCTGGAGACCCGGACGTTGCCGCTGCCGTCCGGGCGGCTCGTGTACAGCTCGACCACCCCGTACGCGTCCTGATCGGCCGTGTAGGCGATCCGGGAGCCGTCCGGTGCCCACCGGATCGCGTGGACGGAGCCGCCCGGGGCCAGCGGGCCGGACACCTTGGCGGCCCCGCCGCCGTCCGTCCGTGCGACGTAGAGCTCGGGGACCCCGCGGGCATCCTGGTCCGCGACGTAGGCCACGTGCCGGCGGTCCGGCGAGACGGCGAAGAGGATCACGGCGCCGCCCGGCGCCAGCGGGCCGTTCAGCCGGAACACCTCCGATCCGTCGAGCCTGGCGAGGTACAGGTCGATCCGGGTGGCGAGGTCCTTGGTCGCCGTGAAGACGACGAAGTCGCCTGCCGCCGCCGGGGGCGTGCCGTCTCCGGTCCCGCGGTCGCGCACGCAGGTGACGCTGTGGCGCTCCCGGCTCACCTGGCCGTCGCCGCGACGCATCTCCACCTGGAAGGTCAAGGTCTCCGACTCCGCCAGGAGCGGCATGACGAAATGGGCGAACCGGCTGCCTCCGTCCCCCAGGTCCACCCGTGGCCCCGCGACCTGGCTCCACCGGTAGCCGGCCACCTGGCCCACGTCGAGCGCCGAGGCCCGCAGGGCGACCACCTCCCCGGGGGCCGCCTCGGCGGCGACGGCCGGGACTGTGGGCTCCACCGCCTTCCAGGCAGCCTGGTCGGCGCAGGCCGACAGGGCCGCGGCAAGCAGGGGGAGCGGGAGACGAGTCGCGTTCTTGCCTTTCATGGAGCCTCCTTCGCCCCGCGGGGCGCCGTTCCGGTCCCGGGCGCGGACAGCCCGCCTCCCCCACCGCGCCACGGCAGCGCCGCACCCGTACCCACAGTTCAGCATAGCCCCCGCTGCGCCTCCGGGCCCGGAGGCCGCGCCGCCGGCTTCGCCCCGCGAGCGCGGTACGGCGGTGCCTGGCCGCCTCGCCCCTTCAGGGGGTGAGCGGGCTCAGCATGACCTGGGGAAACTGCGGCACGTAGAGAACGGGACAGCACTCGCCGGCCAGGACGGAGCGAGCGGGGACGTCGACGATGGCGTGGCCGGCCGCCATGCCGGGCGCCCAGACGTCCGCCTGGTAGCGGCCACCCGCCGATCCGTGGATGGTGCACGTCGTCTTCCCCGTGGCCCCGTCCTGCCCGCACAGGAACGCCGGCTCCGCGTCCTCCCCGGGCGGCCGCCTCACGTTCAGGAGCGTCGCTCCCGGAACGCCGCCTCCGCTCGCGTCGCCGACGAGGATGGTCACCGGCGGGAATGGCGCGGGACACGGGTCTGCGGGATCGCAGGGCAGGAGGTTCAGGCGCACGACGTCGACGATGGGCCCGACCATGTGGATGCCCCCCAGGTCGCGGCGCACGTCCAGGACCGCGTGCACGCGCAACCCGTCCTTGCGGTGGTCCGGCGGAAACACGACGGGGTCGTACGTCACCCCGTCGTCCCCGTGGATCGCCCAGAAGCCGCCCTCGAGCGCGTAGTACCGGACCGTCCCGTCCACCTCCAGGCGATGGGGGCCCTGCGGCGGGAGCGCGCAGGCGAGCAACGCCGCGCAGCCGAGGACGAGGAGCCGGGTCACGGCCGAGTCGGCGTGCAACGCAGGTGCCGACACCGCGGCGTCCCATCCCCGCGGCGACAGGAGCCCGGCAGCGGCTGGCCGTCCCGCGCCCTCTCGGGTTTCCGAGCCCTCCCTCGGATTTCCGCTCGCCCCGGCGCCCGGTCGCGATCAGGCCACGGCCCGGGCCAGCGCCTCGGCGCGCTCGAGCAGGCCGCGCAGCTCCACACCCGGCTCGCGCGATCGGTCGCCGTGGCGCACGGCCCGGCGAAGCCGGCTCACCGCCTGGGCGAACTCGACGTCGCCCACGCCCCGGCGCACGAGAACCTCCTCGAGCGTGCGGATGCGCGCCTTCAGCTCACGGAACGTCTCGTTCACGGCGTCCTCCCTCGCTGGTGGGCTGAATCCATACCCGGCAGCGGCCGGTAAGTCAGGAAAAAGGGGTGCCGCCGGCGGGCCGCCTCGCCGGGCGGGTACGGGCGGGGCTCGACTTCCGGGCCCGCCCGCGATAAAGACACCTTCTCTTTCGAGTGTTTGCGAGAGGGCCGACGGCGTTCCTCGCCGCCGAGAACGGAAAAGGGGCACGATCAACATGGCTACCGGTACGGTGAAGTGGTTCAACGACGCGAAGGGCTTCGGCTTCATCACCCAGGACGACGGTGGGGAGGACGTCTTCTGCCACCACACCGCCATCCAGGCGGAGGGGTTCCGCAGCCTCGCCGAGGGCCAGAAGGTGGTGTTCGACATCACCAAGGGCCCCAAGGGCCTGCAGGCGGCGAACGTCCGCCCGGCCTGAACCGCTTCCTCAATCGGCTCCGGAGGCCCGGTCCGCCAGGACCGGGCTCTTCGTTTTTTCGGCGAAGGTGGACGGGGCCCGCTGCGCGCAGGACCGGTCGCGATGCGGCGCCGGCACATCCAGGAGCCCCTTGACCGACTTTCGCGACCTGAAGCTCTCCGAGAAGTCCCTCCAGGCCCTCGCCCGGGCGGGGTTCGAGCAGCCGACGCCCATCCAGGCCCAGGCCATCCCGCCGGCGCTGGCCGGCCGGGACGTCATCGGCACCGCCGCCACCGGAACGGGGAAGACCGCCGCCTTCCTCCTCCCCATCATCGAGCGGCTGGCAGGGACGACGGGCACGCGCGCGCTGGTGCTGGCGCCCACCCGCGAGCTGGCGCTCCAGATCGGCGAGGAGCTCGAGCGCTTCGGCAAGGCGCGTCACGTCCGCGGCGCCGTGGTCATCGGCGGCGTCGGGATGGGCCAGCAGTCCCAGGCCTTCCGGGATCGGCGCGAGGTGATCGTGGCGACGCCGGGCCGGCTGGTGGACCACCTCCAGGGCGGCACCGCGCGGCTCGACCAGGTGGAGGTGCTGGTGCTCGACGAGGCCGACCGGATGCTGGACATGGGCTTCCGGCCCCAGCTCACCCGCATCCTCCAGCGCCTGCCGCGCCCGCGGCAGACGCTGCTCTTCTCCGCCACCATGGGCGCCGAGGTGGCGGAGTTCGCGGCCGCGCACCTCACCGACCCGGTCCGCGTCGAGGTGGCCCGGAGCGGGACGACGGCGGCGCGCGCCGAGCAGCGGGTCTTCCTCTGCTCGCAGGAGGAGAAGCTGGCCCTCCTGCTGGCGCTCCTCGCCGACGACGAGCTCTCCACCCTGGTCTTCACCCGGACCAAGCGGCGCGCCGACCGGGTGGCCAAGGGCGTGGGCCGCGCCGGCCACAAGGTGGCCCGCATCCACGCCGACCGCTCGCAGGGCCAGCGGCGGCAGGCGCTCGACGGCTTCAAGGACGGCTCCTATCGCGTCCTGGTGGCCACCGACATCGCCGCCCGCGGCATCGACGTGGCGGAGATCGGCCACGTCGTCAACTTCGACCTGCCCCACGTGGCCGAGGACTACGTCCACCGGGTGGGCCGGACGGCGCGCATGGAGGCGAGCGGGCAGGCCTCCGCCTTCTGCGCGCCGGAGGAGACGGCCCTGCTGCGCGCCATCGAGAAGCTGACGCGCGCCGCCCTCCCGCGGGCCGAGGTCCCGCGCGAGGGAGAGGTGTTCCGCGCCGAGACCAGCCGCGCCGCCGAGGGACGCGCCCACCAGGGCCTTCCGCCCCATCGGCGCCCCGGCCACGGGCCCACCCCGCGCGCCTCCGGGAGGCCGAGGCGGCACCGGTGAGAGGAGCCCGGAGCCTCTCCCGGAGCACCGGCGCCGCCCTCGCCCTGGTGGCCCTCGTCGCGGCCTGCCGGGCCAGGCCCCGGGAGCGCGTCCTCGTCCTCGACGACGGCGTCAAGATGAGCGCCGACGGCCGGATCCTCAGCCTCGCCTCGCTCGACGGCTACCTGGCGTCGAACCCGGCCTGGGACGGCCGCGCCATCGCGCTCGCGGGCGCCCGCGGCGAGACGGTCGCCTTCCAGGTGATGGTCCA
>DATIFE010000203.1:0-11874 GCA_035455425.1 Anaeromyxobacteraceae bacterium
GCGCCAGCAGACCCGCTCGCACAGACCGCACAGGACCGCCTCGATCGATGCCAGGTCGGTCACGTCCTCGCGGAAGGTCCGCTCGTTGGAGATGCTGCCGACGGTCTCGCCCTCGGGATCGTGCTCGGCGAACGCCGGGCGGCCGAGGTCGCCCGAGCCCAGCCCTTGCACGCCGCGCGAGATCGACGCCGCCCACTCCTCCCCACGACTTGGAGGATAGCTGGCCATCCGTTCAGGTGCAAGTCACTGCTTGGTCCTCGGCGCGGTGTCCCTCGTGTTCGCCAGCGCCTGGCAATGTGTCCGGGCATGCTCCACCTCCCTGGAGCCGGCCGCGGGCCCGGAGGACGATGGAGACCGCGGATCCGACATCTGACGCGGGAGGAGGCACCACCCCCCGCGAACAGTGACCTGCCCGGGTCGACGGGCTCCCCCCGAGCCAGGTCCCCGTTTCGTCTACGGAGGAGACGAACACGATGCGCCTCGAGATCCCTCGAGGGCAGGAGGACGGCCCCTCTCGGGGCAATGGGTTCCGAGCGTGGCGGTACCGCCCGAGCGCGGCTAGAGCCCCCCGATGAACGCCCCGGGCCCCGCTCGCCGAGACCCCCTCGGCGAACTCACCGCAAACCGCATCGATCCGGAGGCCCGGCTCGCCGTCCACTACGCCCTGCAGCCCGTCGCCGCGGTGGGCCAGTCCCTCGCCCCCAAGGCGCCCGACGACTCGCAGCAGAGCCTGTGCTCGGGCGGCCCCACCCGCTGGCTCGGCACGACCGCGGTCGGGGGCGCGCTCCGCGCCGGGCTCGAGGCGGTGCGGCTGGAGCTGCAGCTCTGCGACGCGGCCGGCGCGCCCCTGGCGTCGCTCCCGCTCGCCGGCAGGACCTTGTCCGATGCCCTGGCCTTCCTCCGCGCCGAGCTCGAGCGGCGGGGGCAGCCGGCGGCCGCCCTGGTCCTCCCGACGCATCCGCCCGACTTCCCCCGCCACACCATCGGCGATGGTGCCGCCTTCCCCCGGGACGGCGCCGCGGCGCGAGCGGACCTGGCGCGCCTCTTCGCTGGGACCGGCGAGGTGCTCGAGGCCGTCCGGCCGGACCCCGCGATCCCGGTTCGGCTCTGGCCGCACCACTTCGATCTCGCCGCATCCTGGACGGCCGGGGGCGCGTCGGTGGGCCTGGGCTTCTCGCCCGGCGACGAGGGATCGCAGGGGCAGCCGTACTGGTACGCGACCATCGATCCCCGGCCGGCGAGGCCGCCTCCCCTGGTTGGCGGCGGCTCCTGGCGCACCAGCGGCTGGTGGGGCGCCGAGCTGCCGTTCTCCCGCCTCGCTCCGCCCGGCGAGCGGCGCGAGCAGCTGGCCGCCTTCTTCCGCTCGGCCCTCACCGCGGCCCGGGCCGGCTAGAGGGCGCTGCAGACGGGAGGGACACCATGGCCCGCTGGCACGACCTGGGACCCGCGGAGCGCTTCCCCGAGGGCATCACCCCAGCGACGATCGACCGGCTCCGGCTGGCGGTGGTCCGGCGCGGCGAGCGCCTCGGGGTCGTCTCGGCGGTGTGCAACCACGCCGGGGGCCCGCTCGACGAGGCCCGCCTCGACGGCGACTTCCTGGTCTGCCCCTGGCACGGCTGGAAGTACCACTTCGCCACCGGCAAGGGGGAGCCAGGCTTCGAGGAGGATGCCGTCCCGAGCCACGCGGTACGCCTGGAGGGCGGGCGGCTGCTCGTCGACCTCGACCCGGCGACGCCGCGCTCCCGGGCTCCCCATGCGCCCCATCCTCTGGCGCGACGCCTCGAGCGCGCCCCCGGGGGCGTGCGGGTGGTCGGGATCTCCACTACCAACATGGACGTGAAGAACCCCCGCTACTCCACCTCCGACGCACTGCTCGACGTCTCCCTCTCCTACGCCGCCGCCGAGCTCGCGGTGGAGACCAGGCGCATCCGCCTGGCCGAGCTCCGCTTTCGCCCCTGCGAGGGCTACTACTCGAAGAGTGCTCGTGCCTGCACCTGGCCCTGCTCCATCACCCAGATGGACCCCGCCGACCAGTTGGACCAGGTCTACGAGGCCATCGTCCACTGGGCCGACGTCTTTCTGGTGGCCACGCCCATCCGCTGGGGCAACGCCAGCTCGCTCTACTACCGTATGGCCGAGCGGATGAACTGCATCCAGAACCAGGTGACCATCGCCAATCGGGTGCTGCTCCGCAACAAGGTCGCGGCCTTCATCATCACAGGCGGCCAGGACAACGTGCAGGCGGTGGTCGGGCAGATGATGGGGTTCTTCGCCGAGCTTGGCTGCCAGTTCCCCCAGTTCCCCTTCGTGGCCCACAGTCGCGGCTGGTCGGCCGAGGACATGGAGCGCAACATCGACTACGTGAAGGGGAGTCGCGAGCTTCGCGAAGGGGCCCAGATGCTGGCTGCCCGCGCGGTGCACGCGGCCCAGATGCTGCTCGAGCATGAGGCGGCACCCCACGCTGTGGCCCGCGGCGGGCGCAAGGCTCACCACCTCGCGCTGGGCGATGGCGAGGTGCCTTGAAGGACTCTCCTACCTCCCGGCGCACGCCCGTCGCCTCCTCGATGCGCCGCAAAGGCCAGCCCGGCCGGCTGCTTCTTCTCGTCCCTCAAGACGTTGGCCATCCGGGCGGTGGGCCACGGCCCGCCCGCAGTCGTCTCCTATTTCTCCACTGCCGCCAGCACGTAGTCGGTTAGCAGCTTCTCCGAGATCTCGTGCGCGCCCTTCACCCGGTAGTTGGTGGTGGTGATCACCACCACCATGTCGAGGTCGGGAATGACGATGACCTTGTTGCCTCCGGTCCCGTTCATGATCGCGGTCGCGTGCTTGGGTCCGCCCGGGGCAGAGAAGGACCTCAGCCACAGGAGGTAGCCGTAGTCGAAGACCTCGTCGATCTGCGCGTGAGGCGTGAGCGAGGCCTTGATCCAGCCCTCGGAGACGATGCGCCCACCCTTCCAGATCCCGCCGCTGACGTAGAGCTGGCCCAGCTTGGCGAGGTCGCGGCTTCGCAGGCCCAGGCCACCGCCGCCCATGGCTTCGCCGGTGGGCAGATGTTGCCATTCCAGCGGCTCCGCACCTAGCGGCCCGAACAGGGTCTCCTGGGCGAAGTCCTCGGTCTTGCGGCGGGTCGCTCGTTCCAGCAGGACGCCCAGGGTGGTGGCGCCGGCGGTGCAGTAGCTGAAGGCGCGGCCGTACTTGGACTTCCCGGGCGGCGCGGTCCAGCCCGGAAAGCCCTTTATGGGCAGGTCGAGGGTGAACTTCACCCAGTCCTCGATGATGTACATCCGCTCTTCGTTGCCGCGCGAGAAGCTGTTCTGGTCATCACACTCGAGCAGGGAGCTCATGGTCAGGAGGTCCTCGACCGTGATCTCGGCCTTGCGCCGGTCGGGGTGGGCGAGAGGCAGCTTGTCCGGGAAATAGGGCAGGACGGGCGTCGAGACCGAGGGGAGCACGCCCTTGTCGATGGCGATGCTGGCCAGGAGACCGGTGACGGTCTTGGTGGCAGAGCGAGTGTTGCGCAGGGCCTGGGCACCGCCGTCGTCGAAGTACCGCTCATAGGCTACGCGCTCAGCCAGTGGCGCCCCCTGACGCGCTTCCGCCTCCCGCCCCTTCGTGACCCCCGTCCCACTTGGGCGGGCCGCAACGAAGCCCGAGTCGTCGCCGCCGTGGAAGAACAGGTGCCCGCGAAGTGCTCCCGGGCCCTCGAGCGCAGCCCAGCCCCGACCGAACCGCTCGTCCCCCTCGTCAACTCCCTGCCACGAGAACTCCACCGCCGGGAACACATCGCGCTCGCTGTACCGGGGCGCTCGTCCGGTCGGCTCCAATCGGAGCGGACCAGTCGTTGCGTGCCGCAGGCGGCGCCAGGAGTGCGGCAGCTGGTTGTGCGCAACGCCCCGTGCACTGTCGTCGTCGTTCGCGCCTTCCCTCCGCCGACGCCGGGCCGCGGCGCCCCCTGAACGACCCCGCAGCCGACGCGATCGCACGCGCGAGCTCGCGATCCCCCTTGACGCCGGGGCGCGGCGGCCGTATATGGACCATCGTTTGGACCGTCAGTCCAACCCAAGGTCCAATAGGTCAAGATGGCTCCAACACAGCGATATTCCAGGCTGGACCCAGACAGGCGCACCGCGCTCCTCGAGGCGGCCACCCGGGAGTTCGCGATGCGGGGGTACGACGGAGCATCGCTCGCCGCGATCTCGGAGGGGGCCGGGTTCTCCAAGGGCTCGCTCTACTACTACTTCGCGGACAAGGCCGACCTCTTCGCCGAGGTCCTCGCCGGGACGGTCCAGGGCTCGGGGCTGGTGCTCGACCCGGCGGCCCTTACCCGCGAGGGGTTCTGGGGCGAGCTGCAGCGTTTCTCGGAGAGCTTCTTCGCCGAGGTGGAGCGGCGCCCCGAGCTCCTCGGCGTGGCGCGCGCCTACTACGGCCTCTCCGCCGCCGACCGCGAGGCGCCGGCCATCGCCGCCCAGTGGGGCCGGCTGCGCCGCTGGCTGGTGAACGTCGTCACCCGCGGGCAGGCGCTGGGCGTCGTGCGCCGCGACCTCCCCGTCGAGCTGACCGCCGAGATCTGCCTCGCCATCGGCGGCGCCGTCGACGCCTGGACGGTGACCCACCTCGACGCCCTTCCGCCGGAAGAGCTCGTCACCTTGAACGCCAAGGTGTTCGAGATGTTCCGGCTCGTGACGCTCCCGCCGGGAGCAGAGGAGAAGCGATGAACGGGACCTGGCTGATCGCGGCGCTCGCCCTGGCGGCGCCGCCGGCTCGCGCGGCCGTCGACCCGCAGGCGGTCCTCGCCGCCATCGACGACCTGTACCAGGGGAAGACGTCGCAGGGGATCATGGAGATGGAGGTGGTGACGCCCGACTGGTCTCGGACCATGCGGCTGCGCCTCTGGAGCAGGGGGCGGGACGTCTTCCTGGTCCGCGTCGAGGCCCCCGCCAAGGACCGGGGCGTCTCCACGCTGCGCAACGGCTCCGAGATCTGGAACTACCTGCCCAACATCGACCGCACGGTGCGCATCCCCCCGGCCATGCTCGCCTCGGCCTGGATGGGCTCCGACCTCACCAACGACGACCTCGTCAAGCTGAGCCGGCTGTCGCGCGACTACGTCGGGCAGCTCACGCCCGGCGCCCCCCCCGGGGAGCTCGAGATCACGGCGCTGCCCAAGCCGGACGCGGCGGTCGTCTGGACCCGGATCGTCGCGCGGGTGAGGCAGGGAGGGCTCCTGCCCGAGGAGGTCCGCTACTACGGCGACGACGGCGCACTGGCGCGGACGGTGACGTTCTCCGACGTGCGCCCCCTCGGCGGACGCCACGTCCCGGCCGTGCTCACCGTCGTGCCGGCCGGCAAGCCCGGGCACCGGACGGTGCTCCGCTACCTCACGCTCGAGCTGGACCGTCCCCTCCCGGACGCCCGGTTCAGCCT
The DNA here is from genome assembly GCA_035455425.1 of Anaeromyxobacteraceae bacterium. Lineage (GTDB taxonomy): Bacteria > Myxococcota > Myxococcia > Myxococcales > Anaeromyxobacteraceae > JACRMN01. The sequence continues at coordinate 5,425 of DATIFE010000203.1, forward strand.
CCACGCCCTGCGGAACCCCTGAGGAGGCCCCGTGCTGACGCTCCGCATCGCCCTGCGCAACCTGCGGCGCAACGGCCGCCGCACCACCGTGACCGCCACGGCGGTGACCGCTGCCACCGCGCTGCTGGTGATCTCCCTGTGCCTCATGGACGGCATGCACGCCGGCACCGTGCACAACGCCACCGCCATGGTTGCCGGCGAGGTCGAGGTGCACGCCGCCGGCTACCGCGCCTCGCCGCGGATCCACCGGACCGTCGCCGCGGCCGACCGGATCCTGGCCCGGGCGCACCAGGCCGGCCTCGACGCGGTGACCCGCTCCTACGGCGACGGCCTGCTGGCCCTCGGCACGCACACCGTCGGCGCCCGCTTCTGGGGCATCGACCCGGCGGCGGAGCGGCGCGCCTTCGAGCTGGCGCGCCACGTGGCGCGCGGCGCCTTCCTCGACGCCCCGGGCGACGGGAAGGCCGTCCCGGTGGTCCTCGGCGCCCGGCTGGCCCGGTCCCTCCACGCCGAGGTCGGCAGCGAGGTGGCCGCCATCGTCCAGGGCGACCAGGGCAGCATGGGGTCGGGGCTGCTGCGCGTGACCGGCATCCTCCAGGCGGTCAGCACCGAGGTCGACCTGGGCGCCGCCATCCTGCGGCGCGCCGACTTCGACGTCCTCTTCGGCGCCCACGCCGCGGTGAACGAGATCGCCCTCACCTCCCACGGCCGGCTCCCCGCCGACGCGGTCGCCGCCGCCGTCCAGGAGGTGGCCGGCGGGGCCGAGGTGCTCACCTGGCGCGGCCTCTCGCCCGGCCTCGCGGAGATGCTGGGCGTCTTCTCCGCCTTCACCTGGATGGCGGGCGTGATCTTCCTGGCCTCGGCGGCGCTGGGCGTCACCAACACCATGCTCATGGCCACCTTCGAGCGCTTCCGCGAGTTCGGCGTGATCCTGGCCCTGGGGGGCGGGCCGCGGCGCGTGCTGCTCGACGTGGCCACCGAGGCGCTGGTGCTGGGCGTGGCCGGGGGGGTGGCGGGCGCCCTCCTCGGCCTGGGCGGCGCCGCCTGGCTCTCGGTCCACGGCATCGAGCTCGGCGGTCACGAGCTGCTCCTCTCCGGCGTGGCCTTCGACTCGGTCTGGCGGGCCCGCGTCACCGCCGAGGCCGTCGTCCTCCCTGCCCTCGCCATGGGCGTGATCTGCGCCCTGGCGTCGCTCTACCCGGCCGCCCGGGCCGCGCGGCTCGACCCGGTCGTGGCCATGGCGCAGCGCTGAGGTGGCCCACATGCTCCTCTCCCTCTCCTGGCGGAGCCTCTGGCGCCACCGGCGCCGCACCCTCCTGACGGCCAGCTCCATCGGGCTCAGCCTGGCCCTGACCGTCTTCTTCGTCGCGCTCTCGGACGGCTTCTACGGGAACCTGGTCCAGGGCGTGGTCCGGCTGGAGGCCGGAAACCTCTCGGTGGAGCGCCCCGACTACCACGACGCGCCCGAGGCGGGGCTGGTGGTGGACGGCGTCCCCGCCCTGCGCGCCCGCCTGGCCGCGATCCCGGGCGTGGTCGGCACCAAGGCCCTGGTGCTCGCCGACGGCGTCGCCAGCGGCTCGTCGGGCGGCGCCGCCGTCCGCATCGTCGGCGTGGAGCCGGCGGTGGAGCGGGCCATCTCGCCCATCGCCCGCAAGCTGGTGGCCGGCGCCTACCTCGGCGCCGCGGGCGGGCGCGACGTGATCGTCGGGGCCGCCCTGGCCCGGCGCCTGTCGCTCAAGGTGGGCGCGCGGCTCGTGCTCACCACGGGCGCGGCCAGCGGTGACCTGGCCGAGCAGCTCTTCCGCGTCGGCGGGATCTTCCGCACCGGCTCGGAGGAGCTGGACGGCCACCTGGTGCAGGTCCCCATCGACGCGGCGCGCGCCCTGCTGGGGCTGCGGCCCGAGCAGGCGACCCGCGTCGGCGTGCTGCTCGCGGACGGGCACCCCGAGGCGGCGGCCCGCGCCGCGGTGGCGGCGGTGGCCGGCGCCGGGCTGGCGGTCCGCACCTGGCAGGAGGTGCTCCCCGACCTGGCCGCCTTCATCCGCGTCGACACCGCCTCCAACTACGGCCTCGACACCATGCTCCTGCTCCTGGCGGGGTTCACCATCTTCAACACTCTCCTCATGTCGGTGCTGGAGCGCCGGCGCGAGTTCGGCGTCATGATGGCCCTCGGCACCACGCCGCGCCGCGTGCAGGCGCAGGTGCTCGTCGAGTCTGCGCTGCTGGCCATCCTCGCCTGCGCCCTCGGGCTCCTGGTGGGCGGCGGCGCGGCCGTGCTCGGGGGCTGGCTGGGCATCGACGTCCGGAGCTTCGCCTCCTCCGGTCTCGACGTCGGCGGCTTCGCCATCGACCCCATCCTGCGCCCGCACCTCTCGGCGGCGCTCGCCCTCGGCCTCACGACGACGGTCCTCGTCGCCGTGGTGCTGATGGCGCTCGTCCCCATCCGCAGCATCCCACGCATCCAACCGACGGAGGCAATGCGATGAAGGAGTCCCTCGTCGTCCTCTCGGACGTCACCCGTGACTACGGCACCGGTGGTGCCGTGACCCACGCCCTGCGCGGCGTCTCCCTGGAGGTGGGGCGCGGCGAGTTCCTGGCCGTCGCCGGCCCCTCGGGTTCCGGCAAGACCACCCTTCTCAACCTGGTGAGCGGCCTCGACCGGCCCACCGCGGGGAGCGTCGTCGTCGACGGCCGGGCCGTCGACCGGCTGGACGCCGCCGGGGCGGCGCTGCTGCGGCGCGACCGCATCGGCTTCGTGTTCCAGGCCTACAACCTCTTCCCGATCCTGACCGCCGCAGAGAACGCAGAGTACGTCCTGATGCTGCAGGGCGTCCCGGCCCGGGAGCGGCGCGACCGCGTCCTGCCCGTCCTGGCCCGGGTGGGGCTGCAGGGGCTGGCCGACCGCTTCCCCGGCGAGCTCTCCGGCGGCCAGCAGCAGCGCGTCGCCATCGCCCGCGCCATCGCCTCGGAGCCGGCCCTGGTCCTCGCCGACGAGCCGACCGCCAACCTCGACTCCGCCACCAGCGAGTCGCTGCTGGAGCTCATGGCCGAGCTGAACGCCGAGCGGAACGTGACCTTCGTCTTCTCCACCCACGACCCGCGGGTCATGGCGCGCGCCCGCCGGCTGGTCGTGCTGCGCGACGGGCGCATCGACCAGGACGGCCCGCCCCCCGCCGCGAGCGCCGGCCATGCGGCGTGAGGCGGTCGCCCTGGCGGCCCTGCTGGTGGCGGGGCGCGCCGCGGCGCTGGTCGGCGAGGCCGGGGACCCGCTGCAGGTCGTCGCCAGCGCGCGCACGGTCACCGCGGTCACCGTCAACCACGACTCGCCCCTCATGCTGTCGCCTGACGGGACCGTCCACTCCAGCGACGGGCTGGGGGCGGCGCTGCTGCGGCTCCAGGTCGTGGCGCGCCCCGGCGCCGGGCTCTCCGGCGACCTGCACCTCGTCGAGGCCGTCTCCTTCTCCACCGCCGGGGCCGCGGGCGCGCTGATCGCGCCGCCGCCGGCGCGCTACCGGCTGCTCGGCGCCGGCGTCGCCCAGGCGCACGGCCCGTCGACCACCGCCGACCTGCTCGTCGACCGCGCCGCGGTCACCTGGCGTGGCGCCGGCGCCTCGCTGACGCTGGGCCGCCAGCCCATCACCTTCGGCAAGGCCCACTTCTGGAACGCGCTGGACCTCTTCTCCCCCTTCGCCGCCACCGCCTTCGACCGCGACTACAAGCCGGGCGTGGACGCCGCCCGACTCGACGTGGCGCTCGGGGAGGCGAGCGGGCTCACCGCCGTCGCCGCGACGGGGCGCTCCGACGGCGTCGCCCCGCCGGGCGCCAGCTGGCGCGGCTCGGCCGCCCTGCTCCACGCCTACACCACGCTCGCCGGCGTCGACCTCTCGGCCCAGGGGGGCAAAGTCCAGGGCGGCTGGCACGCGGGCGCGGCGGCGGCCGGGACGGTCGGCCCCCTCGACCTGCGGGCCGAGGCCGCGGCCTTCTTCCCGGCGCGCGGGGATGCGCTCCCGCGCAGCGTCACCGCCGTGGCCGGCGCCGGCCACCGCTTCGACTCCGGCCTGGTGCTGGAGGGGGAGCTGCTCTTCCAGGGGGCGGCGCGGACCGGCTCGCTCGCGGAGCGGCTGGCCCTCGAGCAGCAGGGGCGCCTGCTGCAGGCGAGCCCGCTGGTGATCGGGGCCCTCGCCGAGCGCGACCTGACGCCGCTCCTCCACGGCAGCCTGGGGCTCCTCTGCTCGGCGAACGACGGCTCGCTGGCGATTCTCCCCGGGCTCACCTACTCGCTCTCCGACGAGGCCGACCTGGTGGCGGGCGCGGTGGTGGGCGCCGGGCGGCGGCGCACGCCGGCCGGCGCGCCCGGCTCCGAATTCGGGGCGGCGCCCGACCTCACCTACGTCGAGTTCAAGGCGTACTTCTAGCGGGGCGTCGCTGGACCGGCCGCGCCGGCCGGCCCGTCGCGCCGGTGGCCGCCCTCGGCCACCACCCGCCGCCCCTCGGGCTCGGGGAAGCGCACGCGAGCTGCGCCTCGAGGAGCACGCCCCTCGAGAAGTAGACGGGGTAGAAGTCCTGCTCCGCCACCACCGGCAGGTCCAGGTCGGGGAAGAGGCAGGGCACCCTGGCCCGCTCGCAGAAGCGGTGGATGGGCGCCCAGGTCCGGCCGCCGATCACCGAGACCACGGCGGAGACCGGCGAGGCCGCGAGCCGCTGGTCCAGCTGCGCCTCCCAGGTCTCCGGCTACAGGCGGGCGGCTTCATCGGCCACACGTTTGCGGCATCCGGCGCGCAAGGGCGATTACGCGCGGACATGGGCATCGATCGCAGTCAGCGCCTGCTGAAGCAGGTACCTAGCCGCTTCGAGGTCCCCCTGCCGAGCGGCTTCGACCGCGAGCGCCGTGCACCTCTCGACGAGCAACGCAGCCGCGGCGACAGTAGACGGCACCGCACTGCCCGCACCGTCCGCACCCAGCGTCACGGACGTTGGTGCGCCAGTGGTGCGCAGTGCACCATCCGGAAAAAGAGAAGGCCGCGTTCCGTCGGTTTCCCGAGTGGAACCGCGGCCTTCTGAGTCGGGGAGACAGGATTCGAACCTGCGACCCCTTGGTCCCGAACCATCTGGACGGCTCCGCCTTAAGCCCGCTAGAACGCTAGCGAATTCGTGTAACCTACCGTCACTACGCAGTTTCTCGTAACGTCTCGTATCGTCTCACGCCGTCTCGCACGTACACGGAATTCGCACCCCAGCCGCACCCCGCACCCCGAACGCACCCCAGGTGGCGCGTCTCGCGCGCACTCACTCGCGGGCGTGCGGCGCATCCGGCGCGAGGACATCGGCATGATCGTGGTCCAGTCCGAGGCGAGAGGTCCACGGGACCCGTGACCAGTCCCACCTCGCTCTCCCATCTCTCTTGCTCCCACCGTGGGAGCGCCTTATGCTGTCCCGGTGAGGGTCATCGCGCGCCGGACCCTGCGCGAGTTCTGGGAGCAGCGGGGACATGGAGATGCGGAGCAGCCACTACGAGCATGGTTCGCCGAGGCGCGCCGGGCAAGGTGGCGTACGCCCGCCGACGTGAAGGCGGCGTACCGGAATGCGAGCTTCGTCGGAAACGCCCGCGTGGTCTTCAACATCGGGGGCAACAAGTACCGGCTCGTCGTGGCCCTGAAGTACTCGGCGCAGATCGCGTTCATCCGATTCGTCGGCACGCACGCTGAGTACGACGACATCGACGTCGAGGAGGTGTGAGCTCCATGGACATCAAGCCCATCCACAACGAGAAGCAGCACCGCGCGGCGCTCAAGGAGATCGAGCGCCTCTGGGCCGCGCGCCCTGGGTCGCCGGAGCACGATCGCCTGGAGATCCTCGCGACCCTGGTAGAGGACTACGAGGAGAAGCACCACCCCGTCTACCCGCCGGATCCGGTAGAGGCCATCCGCTTCCGCATGGAGCAGCTGGGCCTCGACCGAAAGGCCCTCGAGCCGAGCATCGGCTCGCGTGCCCGCGTCTCCGAGGTGCTGTCCGGGAAGCGGAGCCTCACCCTCGACATGATCCGCCGCCTTCACCGGCAACTGGGAATCCCCGCGGACGTGCTGCTGGCCTCATGATGGCCGCCAAGTGTCCGGTTCCTGAGCTCCATTCAGGAACCGCACCCCAAGCGCACTCCGCACCCCGAACGCACCCCGGCGATCGCCGACGAAAGGGGGCCGAGGACGGGAGGCTCCGCCGCACGAAGCCGGGACGCCGAACGAGCGCCCAGGCACGCGCCGGCTGCGCGCAGCGTATCCGGGCTCGGCCGAGCCTAATCGGGGCCGGCCGACCCCGTTCTTGGCCCAACGGGAGAACCGGTTGTACACGGTCTTCCAAGAGCGCCCGAGGCGATCGCGGGCTCGGCCGGACCGGGAAGGCACGAAGCCCCCACCAGTAAGTACCGGCGAGGGCTCCGATTCTTCGAGTTGCGCG
>DATIFE010000204.1:0-4762 GCA_035455425.1 Anaeromyxobacteraceae bacterium
CCCGGGCCAGGACCACGAACTCCTCCCCCCCGAAGCGGGCCACCACGTCCTCCTTGCGCACCGCCCCCTGGAGGACCCGGGCCAGCATCCGCAGCGCCTCGTCGCCGGCCGCGTGGCCGCGGGAGTCGTTCACCCGCTTGAAGTGGTCGACGTCGACGAGCAGCAGCGAGAGGGCCCGGCCGTGGCGCTGCGCCGCCGCCAGCTCCGAGGCCAGCCGCTCCATGAAGTAGCGGCGGTTGTGCAGCCCGGTCAGCGGCTCCATGAGCGCGCCCTGGGCCAGGCGGCGCTGGTACTCGGCCTCCAGGTCGTCGGAGTAGACGAACTTCAGGGTGGTGTGGGCGCCGAGCTGGAAGCGCTGGCCGTCCCGGAGGCGGACCTCGGTGATGCGCCGGCCCTCGACGTAGGTGCCGTTCTGGCTCCCCAGGTCCTTGAGGAGCGCGTCCTCCTGCTCGGCCACGATCGAGGCGTGGCGGCGCGACACGCCGTCGTCGTGGATGAAGACCTCGGCGTCGGCGCGGCGGCCGATGACCACCTCGTGCGCCGGCTCCAGGTCCACCAGCTCGCCGAACTGGGGCCCGGAGAGCACCAGGAGGTAGGGGCGCCGGACCACCGGCCCGTCGGCCGGCGGGGGGGCGCCGGATGTCTGCTCGAGCGGGTCGTCCCACCGGGGCATGCGCCCCGATTCTAGCCTCAACGCAGGGTGCGGCGAAGCGGGCGGCGCCCGCTCTAGCGCCCGTCGATGTAGGTGTGGAGCTGGTCGATGAGGAACTGCTTCTCGTCGAGCATGAGCTGGATCACGTCGCGCATCGAGATGACGCCCCGCACCTCGCCCCGCTCCGAGACCAGCAGGTGGCGGGTGAAATGGGTCTTCATGAGCTCCGCCACCTCGCGCTCGCCGGCGTCCATCTGGACCACCGGCAGGTCGGTGCGCATCGCCTGCCCGATGGGCATGGCCGCCGAAGCCCCGCGGGCCAGCACCCGGCCCACCAGGTCGCGCTCGGTGACCAGGCCGACCACCTTCCCGCCGTGCCGCACGGCCACCGAGCCGACCTTGCGCTCGGACATGAGGCGGGCCGCCTCGGAGCAGGGGGTGGAGTCGTCCAGGGCGAGGACTTCCCGGGTCACGTGCTTCTCGATGGCGGCCATAGGCGAAACCTCCGGGGGGAAGATAGGAAGGTAGGGCGTCCGCCTCCCGGTTGCAGGAGGGCGGCCACCTGCCGGATGGGGTCACTCCGGCGGGGGCGTACCCCGGCTCGACGCGGCGGGTCCCGTTCGGCTAGAGAGGGCGACGTGCCCCCCCGTCACCCTCCCGATCCCGACGCCCTCGTCTTCCGGCCGGCGACGCCGGCGCGGTGGCCCGACGTGGAGCGCCTCTTCGGCCCGCGCGGAGCCTGCGGCGGGTGCTGGTGCATGTTCTGGAAGCAGACCAGCGCCCAGTACCGGGAAGGGAAGGGGGCGCGGAACCGGCGCGCCCTCCGGCGCATCGTGAGGTCCGGCGCCGTGCCCGGGCTCCTGGCCTACGCCGGCCGCCAGCCGGTGGGCTGGGTGGCGGTGGAGCCGCGGGCCCACTACGCGCGGCTGGGCCGCTCGCGGACCCTGGCCCCGGTGGACGACCAGGCGGTCTGGTCGGTCCCCTGCTTCTTCGTGGCGCGAGGCTGGCGCCACCGCGGGATCGCCGGCCGGATCCTGGCCGCGGCCGCCGACCACGCCCGCCGCCGCGGTGCCCGGATCCTCGAGGGGTACCCCGTGGACTCGAGCGGCCGGCTCGCGGATGCCTGGCTCTACCACGGGAGCGCCTCCACCTTCGTCCGGCTCGGCTTCCGGGAGGTGACGCGCCGCGCCCGGACGCGGCCGGTGATGCGCCTCTCCCTGGCCCGGTCGCGACGCTGAGGCCCCCCGGCCGTCAGGGGAGGAGCAGGAGCGACCCGGTGGTCTTCCGCGCCTCCAGATCGCGGTGGGCCCGCGCCGCGTCCGCCAGCGGGTACGTGGCCGAGGGCTCGACGCGGATCTTCCCCGACGCCGCCATGCGGAAGAGCTCGCCCGCCGTCTCCTCCAGCTCCTCCCGCGTCGACGTGTAGTGGGCCAGCGTCGGCCGGGTGAGGTACAGCGATCCGCGGGTCGAGAGCTGGATCAGGTCCACCGGGGGCACCGCCCCCGAGGCGTTGCCGAAGCTCACCATCAGCCCGCGGGGCCGGAGGCACTGGAGGGATCCCTGGAAGGTGGTCTTGCCCACCGGGTCGAAGACCACCGGGACCCCCTTCCCGCCGGTGATCTCCCGCACCCGGGCCACGAAGTCCTCGCGCGTGTAGACCACGGCGTGGTCGCAGCCGGCCTGGCGCGCCAGCGCCGCCTTCTCGTCGGTGCCCACGGTGCCGATGACCGTGGCGCCCAGGGCCTTGAGCCACTGGCAGGCGATGAGCCCCACGCCCCCGGCCGCCGCGTGGAGGAGGACCGTCTCCCCGGCCTTCACCGGGTAGGTCCGGGTCACCAGGTACTGGACCGTCATGCCCTTGAGCATCATCGCCGCCGCCTGCCGGTCGGCGATCCCGGCGGGCAGGCGAACCAGCCGGTCGGCGGGCATGACGCGGATCTGGCAGTAGCTCCCGGGCGCGCCGCCGGCGTAGGCGACGCGATCGCCGGGCGCCACGTGCTTCACCCCGGGCCCCGCCTCCTCGACGATCCCGGCCGCCTCCGAGCCCAGCCCGGAGGGGAGGGACAGCGGGTAGAGGCCGGTGCGGTGGTAGGTGTCGATGAAGTTCACGCCGACGGCGGTGTGGCGGACCCGGACCTCGCCGGGGCCGGGTGCCCCGGCAGGCAGGTCCTCGACCTGCAGCACCTCGGGACCGCCCGTGCGGTGGATGCGGATGGCGATGGGCATGCCCGGACTCTAGCGGAGACGGGCGTGGGCCGCAGCCCTCCGCCGGGCCGCCGCGGGCCCGCCCGAGCGGCGCCACATCCCTCCGCCGGGGTGGGTCGGGAGCCGGGCCCGGGGCCCCGGATGGCGGCTTCCCCGCGGCCCGGCTGGCGCCTCCCGGCCGGGAGTGGCCAGGCGGGGGGGCGACGGGTCTGCCAGGGTGGAGGCTGGCCCCGTGAAGCTGCTGCGCCGGAGCGACCTGGAGGGCGACGGACCCCGCCGCGAGGACGCCGTGGAGATCTTCGTGCGCTACGTCCAGGCGGCGGCCGGCGTGTGGGTGGCCGAGGCCGACGCGCCGCCGGCCCGCGTCCAGGCAGGCAGCATCGGCGCCGCCCGGCGGTGCATGGTGGCCGCGCTGGCGGGGCGGATCGGCGCCGCCGTGCTCGACGCCGCCACCGTGATCGAGGACCTCCCGGAGGAGGCGGGCGACGACGAGGACGACGCCCCGGAGGCGGACGGCGCCGAGGACGGGTAGGGCGCGGGTCCGCCGACCTCCCGCACCCGCCGTTTCACCCGACGTCCGGTGTGGCGCCCGGCCGCCCCGGGGCCCGGAAGGGAGCTAGGGTCCTGCGGCCCGGGGCCGCTATCCTTCGCCCCCGGGGAGGTGGCCCCGTGGAGTTCTCGTTCACTCCCGAGCAGCTCGAGCTGCGCGACCAGGTGCTTCGCTTCGCGCGCAGGGAGATCGCTCCCCGCGTCCGCGAGCACGACCTCCGCGGCGAGTTCGACACGGCGTCCTGGCGGCGTCTGGGCGAGATGGGGATCCTCGGCCTCCACCTGCCCCCGGCCTACGGCGGCAGCGGCCAGGGCGTGCTCACCTGCGTCGCCGTGGGCGAGGCGCTGGGCGAGGCGGGCGTGGACGGGGGCCTGTGCCTCTCCTGGGGCGCCCACTCCTTCCTCTGCGCCGACACCATCCTGGTGCACGGGACCGAGGAGCAGCGACGGCGCTGGCTCCCCGGCCTCGCCACCGGGGAGCGCATCGGCTGCATGGCGCTCACCGAGCCCGGCGCCGGCTCCGACGTCGCCGCGCTGGCCACCCGGGCGGAGCGGCGAGACGGCGGCTGGGTCCTCGACGGCCGCAAGATGTTCATCACCAACGGCGGCATCGCCGACGTGGCGGTGGTCTACGCCCGGACGGACCCCGAGGGCGGCCACGGTGGCATCACCGCCTTCGTGGTGGAGCGGGGGACCCCGGGCTTCTCCGCCGGACGGAACCTCCACAAGCTGGGGATGCGCAGCTCGGTCACCAGCGAGCTGGTCCTCGACGGATGCCGGGTGCCGGAGGAGAACCGCCTGGGGGAGGAGGGTGCCGGCTTCCTCATGGCGATGCAGACGGTGGAGTGGGACCGCAGCGCGCTCCTGGCGCCCTTCCTGGGCCAGATGCAGCTCCTGGTGGACCGCTGCTGCGGCTACGCCCGGGAGCGGGTCCAGTTCGGCCGGCCCATCGCCCAGTTCCAGGCGGTGAAGCACCGCATCGCCGACATCCAGATCGCGCTCGAGGCGGCGCGGGCGCTGGTCTACCGGGTGGCCTGGTGCAAGGACCAGGGCCGGCCGCTCAACCACCTCGAGGCGGCCTGCGCCAAGCTCTTCGTCGGCGACGCCTCCCTCGGGCCCACCAACGACGCCCTGGTGCTCCACGGCGGCTACGGCTACTGCCACGAGTACGACGTGGAGCGCATCTTCCGCGACGCCCGCCTCGGGGCCATCGGCGGCGGGACCTCGGACATCCAGAAGCTGGTGATCTCCCGGATCCTCGACGCGGGGGAGGCCTAGCACCCGCCATGGACTTCGAGCTCACGGCCGAGGAGCGCGAGGGCGCGCGGCAGGCGGCGGGGGTCGCCGCCCGGGCCG
>DATIFE010000205.1:0-3947 GCA_035455425.1 Anaeromyxobacteraceae bacterium
GTAGAAGACGCCCAGGCTGATGAGCCCGAAGCCCAGGAAGACCCAGTTGACGCCCGGGTCGCGCACCGCCTCCAGGCCGGAGTAGGTCGGGTCCCGGGGGTCGTAGTTCACCTGGTAGAAGGTCCAGCCGGCGAAGGTGAACGGGTCGTTGACGCTCACCAGGGCCCTGGTGGAGTCGCTGCCCAGGGTGGCGGTGACGTGGGACTGGAAGGCCTTGACCTCGTCCTCGCGCCGCTCGAACACCAGCGCGCCCTTCCGCGTCCTCACGTGGTCCTGGCGGGCCGCCAGCATGGGGCCCGTCTGGCGCGGCACGCCGTCGATGGTGACCTCGAGGACGGTGGCCGGGTTCACGAGCTTCTCGCCGGCCGCGGCGGGGTCGCCGACGTCGGGGACGAGCCTCTGGATGCGGAAGGAGTCGCCGCCGGGGAGGAGGTGCTTCACGCCCACCTCGGGGTCGAAGCTGGCCTTGAGCCGGGGCCGCTCGCCCTGGAGATCGTAGTAGGCCACCCGGTACTCGGGCGTGTAGCGGACCAGGTCGAACCGGTCGAGCTTGAGGTCGAAGCCCAGGGCGGCGAACTCGCCGGTGGGCACCCCGTTGCGGGTCACCATCACCCGGTTCGCGGTCTCGCCGCCGGCGTGCAGGTCGACGCGCCCCTTCACCGAGAAGGCGGAGGAGGCGCCGGCGCCGAGCAGCGTGGCCATCAGGCCCAGGTGGCAGGTGAAGAAGCCGGCGTTCCGGAGCTTCAGCGGCCAGCGGAGCAGGGCGGAGTTCAGCACCCCGGCGAAGAACAGCGCCACGAAGAAGGCGAACCAGAGGCTGTGGAAGATGTCGTCGAGCCGCAGGGCCACGATGAGCGAGCCGACGGCCCCGTACCGGCTCTCGTAGAACGCCATGGGCCGGTTCTGGAGGATGAGGGTGCCGAGGACGGCGGCGGCGGCGAAGGCGCCGAGCAGCGTGGAGGTGAACCGGAACCCGGACAGGGTCTCTCGCCACCTGCCCGGCAGCACCAGGGAGAGGGCGAAGACGAAGACCCCGGCGACGCCGGCGCCGAGCACCAGCGCCCAGGGGCCGGGCTCGATGAAGATCTGCAGGGCGCCGCCGAGGCCCAGGGCGCTGGCGACGAGCAGCGTGGTCTGGCGCGTCTCGCGGTTCGCGGCCGTGACCGGCGCGGCCACAGGGGGGGTGGCGGCGATGGCGGCGGACGAGGACTGGATGCTCACGTGGGAGACCTCCGTTTCCGGGCCCATCGAGCAAGGGGCGTGCCCCCGCCGAAAGCGCGCGTGATCCAAAGCAATCCGCCCCGGGGACCGGCCCCGTCCCCCCGATCGGCGGGCGCAGGAAACGCCCCGCCATCGCCGAACAGCGCAAAGCTTTCGCGGGGTTGGATCGCCTGAGGCGACCCGGATCAAGCCAGGATCCGCCGGTCAGCTGCCGGCGGCGAGGCTCGCCGGGAGGGGGGAGCGGGGAAGCTCCTCCACCGGCTCGAGCTCGGGGACCTCGGCCGACGCCGACCCGGCCCCGTGCTCCTTGAGGCGGCGCGCCGCGGGCAGCACCCGGGACTCGAGCGAGCCGACGAAGTCGTTGTAGGCCGAGACGGCGCCGCCGAGCTCCTTGCCCACCCGGGCGACGTGCCGCCCGAGGACCGCGAGCCGGTCGTGCAGCTCCCGGCCCAGCTCGGCCACGCGGCGGGCGCTCTCGGCGATCGACTCCTGCCGCCAGCCGTACGCCACCGCCTTGAGGAGGGCGATGAGGGTGGTGGGCGTCGCCAGGACCACGCCGGCCTCGGCCGCGGTCTCGATGAGCGAGGGGTCCTGCTCCAGCGCCGCGGCGAAGAAGCTCTCGCCGGGGAGGAAGAGCACCACGAACTCCGGCGTCTGGCCCAGGTGCTCGTGGTAGGCCTTCTGCGAGAGCTTGGCCACGTGGTCGCGGATCTGGCGGGCGTGATCGGCGAGCCGGGCCCGGCGCACCGGCTCCTCGACCGCGTCCACGGCCTCGAGGTAGGCGGCGAGCGGCGCCTTGGCGTCCACCGCCAGGCACCTGCCGCCGGGGAGCCGGACGATCAGGTCCGGGCGGAGACGGCCGCCTCCCGTGGCCAGCGTCTCCTGCTCCTCGAAGTCGCAGTGCTCCTGCATCCCGGCCAGCTCGACCACGCGCCGCAGCTGCACCTCGCCCCAGCGGCCGCGGACCTGGGGCGCGCGGAGCGCCTGCACCAGCTTCGAGGCCTCGAGGCGGAGCTGCCCCTGCGCCTCGCCGAGCGAGCGCACCTGCTCCCGGAGCTCGGCGTAGGCGCCGGCGCGCGTCTTCTCCAGATCGGAGAGCTTGTCGCCGAGCTTGGCCACGGTCTCCTTGACCGGGGCCACGAGGTCGGCGATGGCCTTCTGCCGCTGCGAGAGGTCGCCCTGGGCCCCGGCCTGGAACTTCTCCAGCGAGGCCCGGGCGAGGTCGAGGAACTGCCGCCCCTGCGCCTGGAGCGCCTCGGCCGACAGCGCCTTGAAGGCGTCGGAGAGCCGGACCTTGGCCTCCTCGAGCAGCGCGGCCTTCTCCGCCGAGGCCCTCTTCTCCTCGGCCAGCCGGGCCTCGAGCGCCGCCCGCCTCTCGCCCTCGGCCCGGAGCTCCCGGGCCCCCTCGGCGAGCGCCGCCTGGCGCGCCTCGGCGCGCGCCTGCGCGGCCCGCCCCCTCCCCAGGGCGGCGGCGACCAGGGCTCCGAGCCCGAGGCCGAGCGCGAAGGAGACGAAGGCAACGATGGGAAATTCCGAGCCCACGCTGCGAAGGTATCACCCGGGACCGACACGGCTACGCCGCCACCGCGTCCGGCGCCACCACCACCTCCTCTCCCTCGAGCTCCCCGAGCTCCCAGGTCAGCTTGTCCGGCGCCCTTCCGCGGACCCGGACCCAGCCCCGGTGGACGCCGTGGAGGTGGTGACCGGCGCACAGGCCGACGAGATTCCAGTCCTCGTCACCTCCTCCCCGCGCCCGCGGGACGATGTGGTGCGCGTGCACCGCCGCCAGGCTGCAGCCCGGCACCTGGCACCAGCCGAGCCCCCGCTCGATGGCCCGCCGCTGGGGCGTGTGCCGCGGGGCGGGCTCGTCCTTCCAGGTGGCGATGAAGTGCTCCGCCACCATCAGGAGGCAGGCGAGCGACGGGAGCCAGCAGCGAGCGATCTTCCGGGCCGCCCGGAACGCCGCCTCGACGAGCACCCTGACCCGGCGGGGCACCCGGAGCCGGAAGACGTTCCGCGCACACATCTGCCTGTCCAGCTTGCACTCCGTCGCCCGGCGCACCTCGATGCAGGTCTGCCGCTCGGCCCAGCCGATCCACGGCCCCAGGCCGGCGTCGTTCTCGCTGACGGCCAGGAGCCGGGCCTTCTCGTAGCAGATGCGGCCGTCCTCCATGGCCGCCCGCAGGGAGGGAAGCTGGCACAGCCGCCCCGCCAGCCAGGCCCGCTGCTCGACGGTGCGGGCGGCCATCCCCAGGCGCTCGACGCAGTAGTGGCCGAAAGAGGCGAAGCCCAGGTCCCGCCACAGCCGGTGGCGGCGGACCAGCATGGCGAGATGTCCCAGGAGCCCGTCCCAGCGCTGGCGCATGGCGGCGAGGTCCCGGAGCTCGGCGTCGATCCGCCGCGGGATCGCGGATGCGGCATCGTCGGGCAGGGAGGCGAGCCGGGGCGACTCGACGGGCTCCACGGCTTCCAGGAGCGCCCAGGAGCTCGTCTCCCTCTCCAGCGCCTCCCGGAGGGGCTCGAGCCAGTCCGGGGGAACGGGCACGCAACGAGGATCATCCGGCGGCGGGCCTCCCGGCAGGAGCGGCATCCAGTCGGCCACGGTCTCCTCGGCCTCCACCGGATGGGCCGCGACGTACTCCTGGCACATGGCCTCGAGCCGCAGGAACTTCGGAGCGGTGGCGCCGAGCAGGCGGCCGGCGAGATCCATCGCCTGGTCGAGCTTC
>DATIFE010000206.1:0-19436 GCA_035455425.1 Anaeromyxobacteraceae bacterium
CCTCGCGGTGGGGCGGCTCCGCCAGGAGCTGGTAGGTACGCCGGGGGGTCGATCCCCCGGCCAGCGCCAGGGAGAAGCGCCCGTGCGCCGACGCCGCAGTTGCGGCCCGGCGGGCGACGTGGGCCGCGGCCAGCCGGGCCAGCGCCTCGGCGTCCGGGGCGACCTCCACCCGCGGCCCCGCCGCGGCGCGGCTCACCCGTTCACCCAGCGGCGGCCGTCGCGCCCCAGCAGCTCGTCGGCCGCGGACGGCCCCCAGCTCCCGGCGGCGTAGTTGGGGAAGTCGCGAGCCGGCAGGTTCTCCCACAGGTCGAGGATGGGCGTGGCGATCTTCCAGGCCGCCTCCACCATGTCGGCGCGGTGGTAGAGGGTGGCGTCGCCGATCATCACGTCGTAGAGGAGCCGCTCGTAGCCGGTGGCCTGCGGCAGCGGGCCGAAGTCCTGGTAGTTGAAGGCCAGCCGCACGTCCTGGAGCCGGATGGCCGGACCCGGCACCTTGGCCTTCATCCGCATCCGGATCGACTCCTCGGGCTGGATGTGGATCTCGAGCCGGTTCGGCTCCACGTTCTCCAGGCCCGCGTCGCGGAAGAGGAGCAGCGGCGGGGCCTTGAAGAGGATGGCGATGTGGGTGTCGCGCCGGGCCAGCCGCTTCCCGCTGCGGACGTAGAAGGGCACGCCGGCCCATCGCCAGTTGTCCACCTGCAGCTTCAGGGCGGCGTAGGTGTCGGTCTTGGAGCCCGCGGCCACCGCGGGCTCGGACCGGTAGCCGGGCACGCGCTTGCCGCTTGCCGTCCCCTCGCCGTACTGGCCGCGGATGGCGCTGGTGAGGATCTCCTCCGGCGAGAGCGGGCGGATGGCCTCCAGCACCTTGACCTTCTCGTTGCGCACCGCCTCGCCGGCGAGCGTCGAGGGCGGCTCCATGGCCACCAGCGAGAGGAGCGCGAAGACGTGGTTCTGGATGACGTCGCGGAGCGCCCCGGCGCGATCGTAGTAGGCGCCGCGCCCCTCCATCCCCAGCTCCTCGGCCACGGTGATCTGGACGTGGTCGATGTAGCGCCGGTTCCAGATGGGCTCGAAGACGCCGTTGGCGAAGCGGAAGACGAGGAGGTTCTGCACCGTCTCCTTGCCCAGGTAGTGGTCGATGCGGAAGACCTGGTCCTCGCGGAGCACGCCCCGGATCTCGGTGTTGAGCGCCAGGGCCGAGTCGATGTCGCGGCCGAAGGGCTTCTCGATCACCACCCGGCGCCAGCGGTCCCCCTCGGCCCGCAGCAGGCCGGCCGCGCCCAGGTGGCAGACGATCTCGGCGAAGGCCTCGGGGGGCGTCGCCAGGTAGAAGAGGACGTTGCCGGCGGTGCCGTGGCGCTTGCCCAGCTCCTCCAGCCGCTCGCCCAGGCGCCGGTAGGTCTCGACGTTGCCCAGGTCGCCCGAGACCGCGTGGAGGCGGCCGCGGAACTCCTCCCAGACGTCGTCATCGAAGGGCTGGGTCGAGAACTGCTTCAGCGCCTTCGCCATCTCGTCGCGGAAGCCGGCGTCGTCCACCTGCCGGCGCATGGCGCCCACCACCGCGAACTGCTCGGGCAGGAGGCCGTGCGCGCGCAGGTTGTAGATGGAGGGGAGGAGCTTGCGCTTGGTCAGGTCGCCGGTGGCGCCGAAGACCACGAAGAGGCAGGGGTCGCCGGGCCGCTCGCCGCGGCCCTCTCCCCTCGGGCTCGCCTGCTCGACCATGTCAGCCCTCAGCGCTCGCCTCGCCGTGGCCGCCGAACTGGCGGCGCATCGCCGAGAGCAGCTTGTCGGCCCAGGACGGGTCGCGCCGGGAGCGGAAGCGGGCGTAGAGCGCGGCGCTGATGGCCGGGGCCGGCACCGCCTCGGCGATGGCCGCCTCCAGGGTCCAGCGCCCCTCTCCCGAGTCCTCCACCCGGCCGGTGAAGCCGTCGAGCCCCGGGTCCTCCCGCAGGGCGCGGGCGCCGAGGTCGAGCAGCCACGACGAGACCACGCTGCCGCGCCGCCACAGCTCCGCCACCGCCGGCAGGTCCAGCGAGTAACGGATCTCCGCGGGCAGGGACCCGGAGGAGGCGCCGCGCAGGATGTCGAACCCCTCGGCGTAGGCCTGCATCAGGCCGTACTCGATGCCGTTGTGGACCATCTTGACGAAGTGGCCCGCGCCGGGCGGCCCGCAGTGGAGCCAGCCCTCGGTCTCGCTCCCCCGGGCGCCCGGGGTGGGCTCGACGCCGGCGCGGCCGGGCGCGAGCGAGCGCAGCACCGGCTCCAGCACCTTCACCCCCTCGGGCGGGCCGCCGACCATGAGGCAGTAGCCGCGCTCCGCGCCCCAGACGCCGCCGCTGGTCCCGGCGTCGAGGTAGAGGACGCCGCGCGGCGCCAGCTCCCGCGCCCGGCGGGCGTCGTCCTGGAAGCGGGAGTTGCCGCCGTCCACCAGCACGTCGCCCGGCGCCAGCAGCCCCGCCAGCTCCCGCACCGCCTTCTCGGTGACCTCGCCCGCCGGCAGCATCACCCAGACCGCCCGCGGCGGGGAGAGCTTCCCCGCCAGGTCCGCCAGGGAGGACGCGGCCTGGCCGCCCTCGGCCACCAGCCTCGCCACCGGCTCCGGGCTCCGGTTCCACCCCACCACCGCGTGCCCCGCGCGCAGGAGCCGCCGGGCCATGTTCCCGCCCATGCGCCCCAGGCCCACCATTCCGAGCTGCATCTCCGTCTCCCGGCGGCGTCCGGACCAGCGCCGCTCGGGCGGAAGAATGTCCGGGAGAGGGCCCCCCGTCGATGGGCCACATGGGTGTGTATTGACGTACCCGACCCGGCCCTTAGGCTTTGGGCGGAGGCAGACATGATCTCGATCCGCAGGGCCGGGGAGCGGGGCCACTTCGATCACGGGTGGCTCGACACCAGCCACACCTTCTCCTTCGCCGACTACCGCGACGAGCGGCACATGGGGTACCGCGCCCTGCGGGTCATCAACGAGGACCGGGTCCAGCCGGGGCAGGGCTTCGGCACCCACGGCCACCAGGACATGGAGATCCTGACCTACGTCCTCGAGGGAGAGCTGGCGCACCGGGACTCGACCGGGGGGAAGGGCACCATCGTCCCCGGCGAGGTGCAGCGCATGAGCGCCGGGACGGGCGTGACGCACAGCGAGTTCAACGGCTCCCGGGACGAGCCGGTCCACTTCCTCCAGATCTGGCTCCTGCCCGACCGGCGGGGCCACGCGCCGTCGTACGAGCAGAGAGCCTTCCCCGAGGAGGAGCGGAGGGGCCGGCTGCGGCTCCTGGCCTCGCCCGACGGCGCCGCGGGATCGCTCACCGTGCACCAGGACGCCCGGGTGTACGCCGCGCTCCTTTCGAGGGGCGAGGCGGTGGAGCACGCCCTCGCGCCCGGCCGCGGCGCCTGGGTCCAGGTGGCCCGCGGCGAGGTGGAGGCCGGTGGCGAGGTGCTGCGGGCCGGGGACGGCGCCGCCGTCGAGGGCCAGGGGAGCCTGCGCCTGGCGGGCGCGGGCGACGGGACGGCCGAGCTCCTGCTCTTCGACCTCGCCTGACGGCCCGGCCTAGCCGGAGCCGCGGGGTGCGGCCAGGGCGATCCAGGCCGCCAGCGCCGACTCCTTCTGGTCCCGGGCCCACGGCCTCCCCGCGGCCCTCCCCAGCGCCGCCAGGCGCGCCCCGAGGCGCTCCGGGGTGACGCCCAGGGCGCGGGCCGCCAGGGCCGGCAGCTCCTTCGCCGGGACGCGCTGGACCGGGAGGCGGCATTCCTCGCTGGCCCGCAGCAGGACCTGCCGGTAGAGCTCGCCCTCGGCGGCGTGGACCAGGGGATGGGACCGGAGGATGGCCTGCAAGGGCGGGAGGGGCCGGCCGCCCCCGGAGACCACGGCGCTCGCCACCGGCTCGCACCCGCCGGCGCGCAGCTCGTCCGCCAGGTCGGCCAGCGCGGTCCGCGCCAGCCGCAGGAACCGCTCCTCCGAGGAGCGCAGCAGCGCCTCGGCGCGCGGGAGGGGCAGCTCCCGGCCCACGTGGTAGACGGCGCCCTCGTCGAAGGTGGTCGCCATGTCGATGCGCCGCCGGGCGACCACCTCCGGGCCCGAGGGCGGGCCGGCGAGCGCCACCACCGCCGCCCAGCCGGTGTGCGGCCTCATGCCGATCGCCGAAGGTCGCATGGGCGCCATGGGCCCTCCGGCCACCGAGATAGCGGCCGGCCGCCGGCCCGCCAGGCGCGGGTGGAGACGCCCCCGGATTGGCCCTCCACGCGCGGCGCCGGACGTGGCATGCATCCCTCGGGCCCGGCGAGCCCGCCCGGAGGAGCCATGGCCGACCTTCGCATCTGCATCGACGTCCCCGACCTGGACGCGGGCATCGCCTTCTACACCCGGGCGCTGGGCCTCACCCCGGGGCGCCGCAACGGGTCGCAGTGGGCCGAGCTGCTCGGGGCCGGCTGCCCCGTGGACCTCCTGCCCGCCGGGGCCGGGACGCCGCCCTCGCCCGGCTCCAGGGCGGCGCGAGACTACGGGCGCCACTGGACCCCGGTGCACCTCGACCTGGTGGTCCCCGACCTGGAGACCGCGCTGCGCCGCGCCGAGGCCGCCGGCGCCCGGCTGGAGCGGGAGATCGTGGTGCGGAAATGGGGGCGGATGGCCAACCTGGCCGACCCCTTCGGCCACGGCCTGTGCCTGGTCGAGTTCCGCGGCCGCGGGTACGGCGAGATCGCCGGCTGACCGCGGCGCGGGCCGCCCCGGCGGCTACCCGTCGGTGGCGGGGAGGAGATCCTCCACCGCCTCGGGCGGCGGCGGCGAGGCGGAGGCCGCGGCGCGGCGCCGCTTGAACCGCTGGTGGACCTCGAAGGCGAAGTTGTCGAGCACCTCGGGGTCGATGGGGTCGCCGTTGAGCGAGAGGCTGAGCGAGAGCAGCCCCTCCTTCTCGGCCACGTGGCAGAACTGGGCCTCGGCGATCTTGTTGGGCATGCACTCGAGCGGCCCCACGCTCACGGTGGCGTCGATCTCACGCTTGCGCCAGGCGCGCACCGGCACGCCGATGGTCAGCGGCGTCTCCACCTCCAGCTCCTCGCGGACGTAGGAGCCCGCCGCCTGGAGCACCTCGGGGACGCTGGCGTGCTCGGGCCAGCCCAGCGGCCCCGCGGCGGCGTGCTGGCAGGCCGCCAGCAGGCGCTTGCGCACCCAGTGCTCGACGCGATCGGGGATGCTGCTCTTCATCCCCCGCTTGTGGGCGACGTAGTCGGAGTACTGCAGGTACTCCGACACCGGCTCCAGCCGGGCGCGGATGCCGCGCCGCTCCAGTGCCCGGGCCACGAAGTCGTTGGCGAAGGGGTCGCTGCGCACGTAGATCTCGCCCACCACCAGCACGTTCGGGATCTCGCGCCGGGCCTTCACCTCGGAGAGCTCCAGGGCGCACCGCCGCACCAGGGCCGGGATGCCGTAGCCCAGCCCGGTGGCCGCCTCGTAGAGCACCTTGGCCGGGGAGAGGTCGCCCGCCGCCGCCTCCTCCACCAGCCGCGACAGCTCCCGGGCGTAGCGCCGGTGAATCTCCTCGGCGGCGCCGTCGCGGATCTCGACCGGGCGCACGTCGTGGAGCGCCTCCTCCAGCACGCCGAAGGCCGAGAGCCCGGTGAAGACGACGGCCGAGAAGCCCGAGGGCAGCCCCTGGAAGTAGTCGCCGAAGGGGGGCGACCAGATGCCCACCCGGCTCCCCCAGCCCAGGCGGTCGAGGATCATGTGGTGCAGGTCGCGGTAGGCGCCGAAGCGGCACGGCCCGCACGAGCCGGGCATGAGGAACAGGAACTTCTCGTCGGAGCCGCGCTCCTTCTCCAGCCGGTCGAGCAGGCTCCCCAGCGTCACCGTCATGGGGAGGCACTCCTTGCCCGACGTGTGGCGCCGACCCTGGCGCAGGGTCTCGCGCGTGGGCAGCGGGAGCACCTCCGCGGGCACCCCCAGGCCGCGGATGGCGGCCGCGGCCGCCTCGGCCTCCGGGCCCATGGGCGGGATGAGCACCCGCTCCCTGCGCTTCACGATGTCGGTGATGAGCTGCCGCCCCACCCGGAGCCGCCTCTCGTCCTTGGGCTCGGGCCGGGAGCGGGCGCGCAGGTCCTCGCGCACGCAGTGGAGGAAGGCCTCAACCCGGGTCTTGGTCCCGGCGTCGCCCGAGTGGCCGTCGGTCTCGATGATGGCGAAGGGCTTCCCCTCCATGAGCCAGGCGTAGGTGTGGACCGTGAAGCTGTCCGGCCCGCAGGAGTAGTTGGAGCAGAAGACGCTGTAGGCGCCCGGCAGCCGGCGCACGTGCCAGGCGGCCCGCAGGATGCGCTGGCTGTACCCCCAGAAGACGTCGTCGAAGACCGGCGCGTCGTCGGGCACCGGCAGGCAGTCCACCGGGATGGCGATCGACCCCTGCTCGCGCAGGATGGCCGGGACGTTGGAGTTGAGGACGTCGTTGTGGATGGTGTAGCTGCGGCCCAGCACCACCACCGGCGTCACGCCCCGCTCGCGGCAGAAGTCGAGCGCGCGCCGGCCGGAGGCCAGCAGGTCCTCGTCGAAGCGGAGCTGCACCTCGCGGGCCTCCCTCCAGGCCTCCTTCCAGGCGGCCTCGCGCCGGACGCCGAGCTGCCGCGCCAGCGCCTGGCAGGAGCCGAGGAACTTCTCCGAGTCGAGCATCCCCGGCCCCATGTCCACCACCGGGGAGAGGATCCTCGGCGCCGCGCCGCCGGCGAGGTCCCAGCGGAGCATGTCGGGCGCCGCCTGCACGATGGGGCAGACGGTAGAGTGGGGCTCGTTCCCGACGCGCGGGATCTCCCGCAGCATGGGGAGGAACAGCCAGTCGGGGCGGCCGTCGGCCAGCGAGCCGACCAGGCCGTGGTACTGCTGCATGGGGGCGCAGAAGGGAACGTTGGCCTCCTCGATCCCCCGCTTCAGCATCCTGCGGTCGGCGCCGGTGGCCACGGCCAGGTCGAAGCCCAGCCGGTGGAGGTAGGTGGCGAAGAAGGGGAAGAGCCCCTTGAGCTGGAACTCGTCGGTGAGGGCCACCACCGGGTTCCCGCGGCGGACGGTCACCTCCGCGGCGATCCGCTGCACCGCCTCGGCCCGCTCGCGGAACGGGTCGGGGGCGAGGTCGGGGAGCTTCTTCTTCCGCGTCCCCTTGTCGTAGAGCGAGCAGCCGCCGCCCCAGGTGAAGCGGCTCTTCTCGCCGGCCACCACGGTGGTGAGCCGGTCGATGCGGCATTTGTTGCCGGCGCCGCCGCAGCCCTGGGTCGAGCTGCAGACGAAGTGGTCCTTCTTCTCGACGCGCGCCGAGAGGAACCGCGCCCCGTCGGCCGGCGCCAGCTCCCGCAGCGGCAGGTCCTCGACCGCCAGCAGGGCGATGCCGATGGCGCCCATGAGGCCGGGCTGGGGCGGGACGATCACCTCGGCGCCGGTCTGGCGGGCCACGGCCGCCGCCAGCGCGTCGGAGGCGAAGGGCATCCCCTGGCAGAAGACCACCTGGCCCACCGAGCGGCTCCCCTTCACCCGGTTCAGGTAGTTGGCGATCACCGAGTCGTAGATGCCGGCGACGATGCGCTCCCGCTCCACGCCCGAGGCCACCGCCTCGTCGATGATCTCGGCCATGAAGATGGAGCAGTGCTGGCCCAGCGCCACGCCCGAGTCGCTGGAGAGGGCCTCGGCGCCGAGCTGCACCACGTCCTCGATGCCGCTGAAGCGCTTCCCCTGCTCCTCGATGAACGAGCCGGTCCCGGCGGAGCAGGCCTCGTTCATGGCCGCGTCCACCACCCGCCCGTCGGCCAGGCGGATGTACTTCGCGTCCTGGCCGCCGATCTCGAAGATGGTGTCCACCCGGGGCTCGAGGTGCAGCGCGCCGGTGGCGTGGGCGGCGATCTCGTTGAGCACGTACACCGCGTCCCGGCCGTAGCAGGTGGCCAGGAGCGAGCCCACGATCTCGCGCCCCGAGCCGGTGGCCCCGAAGCCGCGGACCCGGTGGAGCGCAGCCGGGGAGTCGAGGAACTTGCGCATCAGCTGCTGGGCCGCGCCCACCGGATCGCCGTTGGTGCGCAGGTAGCCTTCCCACAGGGGCTGGCGGAGCTCGGCGTCCAGCGCCACCGCCTTGGAGCCGGTGGAGCCGATGTCGAAGCCCAGCACCACGTCGCGCGAGCCCTCCACCTCGCGGAGCGGGGTCGGGGGCATGCGCCGCACCCGGGAGAGCGCCCCGGCGAGCGCCGGGACCTTCTCCAGATGGGTCTCGGGCGGCGGCTCGAGCAGCCGATCGAGCGGCGGCACCCGCAGGCCGTGCTCCGACGCGGTGAGGGCGCCGCCCAGGGCTTCGAGGTACAGCCCGTCGCCGGCCGGCGCCTCCAGGAGCTCCATCCCGCTCTTCCCGGCGAAGCGCCGGAAGTGCTCCCGCACCCGGGCCGATCGCGAGACGCCGCCGGCGAGCACCATCCTCTTCGGAGCCACCGCCGGCTTGAGGAGCACCTGCACGTTCTCGGCGATGGCGTCGAGCAGGCCCGCCAGGATCCGGTCCTTTCCCTCGCCCTTGTTGGCGAGGTGGGTCATGTCGGTCTTGAGGATGACCGGGCAGCGGCCCGAGAGCGGGGCCGGCTCGGAGACGCCGGCGGCCAGCTCCGCCGCCTGCTCCACGGTCAGGTCGAAGCGCTCGACGAGCTGGCGCAGGAAGTTGCCCGTGCCCTGGGCGCAGCGGGAGTTCTCCCGGAAGACCTCGGTGCCGCCCTCGCGCAGCTCCAGGACGGAGAAGCCGTGGCTGCCGATCGAGACCACCGTGGCCGGCCCGTCGCCGAAGAGGAAGCGCGCGCCCGCCGCCTGGGCCTGCTTGGCCGGCACGCGCAGGAGCGCCACCAGGCGGCCGAGGCGCCCGCTCACCGCCGCGCCGTCGACCCGCTCCCAGTCCCAGCCGGCGAGCAGGGCCAGCAGCGCCCCGCCCGGATCCTTGTGGTGGTCGGCGCAGGCGCGCCGCGTCCAGCGCAGGGGCCCGCCTTCCCCGGCGAGCTCGACGACCTTGATCGTCTCGGCGCCGACGTCGATGCCGATGTAGCGGGCCATGGTCGCTCCTTGGCTGTCGGTGCAACACTCGCGGTCCGGCGTCCCCGCGGTCCTTGCGCGACGTCAAGCCCGCGGCGCCGAATCTGCGCGCCGCCGCCCGCCGCCGGGGTCGGGGACGCACGCCGTGCAAGCCACCGGCCGTGGCGTCCCCCTCCCAGGGTACGGGTGGGATCACCCCTGTAGGGTCGTCCATTGCTAGCACAGCCGGAGTCAGGAGCCCAGGCGGGTCGTCACCCTGCGATCAGGGCGGGCCGGGCTCGGGGGCCCCGCAGTAGCGACGCACCACGTCGAGCAGGGTGTCCACCCGCACCGGCTTCTCCAGGCTTCCGGCGGCTCCCAGGCGGCGCACCCGCTCCTCGCGCCCGACGGCCGCCGAGACGATCACCACCGGGATGTCCGCCAGCTCCGGATCGCCCTGGCAGCGCCGGCACACCTCCTCGCCGTCCATCACCGGCATCACCAGGTCGAGCAGCACCAGGGCCGGCCTCGTCCGGCGCATGGCCTCGAGCGCCTCGGCGCCGTTCCGCGCCGTGACCACCGGCCAGCCCTCGAGCTCGAGCAGCTCGCGCACCGTCTCGCGGATGTCGCGATCGTCGTCCGCCACCAGCACCGGGCGGCGGCTGGCGCCGGCGGCGCCGGCCGTCACCGGACGCCCTCGAGCGGCAGCTCGAGCACGAAGGTGGAGCCCCCTCCCGGCGAGGTCTCCAGCTCGAGGCTGCCGCCGTGCGCCTGGGCCACCAGGCGCGCCAGCCACAGCCCGATCCCGAAGCCCCCGTAGTTCCGCTCCGGCACGGCCCGCTCGAAGCGGTCGAAGATGCGCTCGCGGTCCGCGGCGGCGACGCCGATGCCCTGGTCCCGCACCCAGAGCCGCGCCCGCGACCCCACCCGGGCCACGCCCAGCTCGATGGGCTTCCCGCGGCCGTACTTGATGGCGTTGGACAGCAGGTTGGCGACCACGCTGTCGAGGCGCATGCGGTCCCAGCGGCCGTGCACCGGCTCGTCCGCGACCAGCGAGAGGGTGGAGCCGGAGTCCTGCACCGCGTCGGCGACCCGGGCGGCCGCGGCCCGGGCGATCTCGGCCAGGTCGGCGTCCTCCGGGACGATCTCCAGCTCCCGGGAGCCGGTGCGCGAGACGTCGAGGAGGCGGTTGACCAGCTCGGCGAGCCGCTCGGCGGACCGGGTGGCGGCCTGGACCTTGGCCGACGCCCGCGGGTCGGGCCCCACGGTCCGCACCAGGCTCTGGAGCTGGAGCTGCAGCGAGGTGAGCGGGGTCCGGAGCTCGTGCGAGGCGATGGAGAGGAACTGCTCCCGGGCGGCGACCGCCTTCTCGTAGACCGCCGAGAGCCGCCGGATCTGACGGACGGTGAACCAGGAGAGGCCCACCCCGCCGACCAGGATGGCGGCCAGGGCGACGTGCAGGGGCCGCTCGGCCTCGTCGCCGTGGAGGAACTCCCACACCAGCACACCGGCCAGCGTCAGGAACAGGACCGAGGGAAGGACCGCCAGCCAGCGGACCAGGGCGGCGAGCTCCTGGCGATCGTCGTCGGTGGTGGCCATCGGTCGGGACGCGGGGTTTCCTGGTGGAGGGGGGAGTGGTGGCGCCCGGGGCCCCTCCGCGCCCTGTCGCCCACCTTACCCCTACATCTCCGGGCCTGTGAACCGACCCATCGAAGTACGGTGGTGCAAGCATTTGATCCGCATCGGCACTTGGGGCATCGTGCGCCGTGCCGACCAGGTCGTGAGCGGAAGAGGGCAGGTACCGGGTGGACCTCAGCCAGACCATCATCGCCACGGCGGCAGTGGGGGCGGCGGCCGTCTTCGCCGGCGCCTACACCCTGAACCGCTGGCGCCGGGGCCGGGCCGACTCCGCCGCGATGAAGGAGCTCAGCGAGCTGGAGCGGAACATCCCCCGCTCGCTGCACCCCGTCATCGACCCCAACATCTGCATCGGCAGCCTCTCCTGCCTCAAGGCCTGCCCCGAGGGCGACATCCTGGGGATCGTGGACGGCACCGCGGCCCTGGTCCACGGGCAGCACTGCGTGGGCCACGGGCGCTGCGCCGCGGAATGCCCGGTCTCCGCCATCACCCTGGTCTTCGGCACCGCCAAGCGCGGCGTGGACCTGCCGGAGGTGAGCCAGTTCTTCGAGTCCTCGCGCCCCGGCGTCCACGTGGTGGGCGAGCTCGGCGGCATGGGGCTCATCAAGAACGCCTTCCGCCAGGGGCTCCAGGTCTCCGACCACCTGGCCAAGGTCCGGCAGCCGGCCAAGCCGGGGCTGGTGGACGTGTGCGTCGTCGGCGCCGGGCCCGCGGGCCTGGCCACCACCCTGGGCCTCGCCCACCACGGGCTCAGCTACCGCCTGCTGGAGCAGGACACGGTGGGCGGCACCATCGCCCACTTCCCCCGGCGCAAGGTGGTCATGACCGAGACGGTGAACCTGCCCATCTGGGGCAAGTTCGGCAAGAAGCAGATCTCCAAGGAGGAGCTGCTCGAGACCCTCGAGAAGGTGATGCACAAGGCCAGCATCAAGGTGGACGAGGGCTTCAAGGTGGTCGGCATCGAGGGGCAGGACGGCGCCTTCACGGTGCAGACCAACCGCGGGCCGGTCCGCTCCCGCAAGGTGGTGCTGGCCATCGGGCGGCGCGGCTCGCCGCGCAAGCTGGGCGTGCCCGGCGAGGAGCTCTCCAAGGTGTGCTACCGGCTCATCGAGCCGGAGCAGTACAACGGCACCAAGGTGCTGGTGGTCGGCGCCGGGGACGCCGGCGTCGAGGCGGCCTGCCAGGTGGCGCGCGAGTCGAGCGCCTCGGTCTGGCTCTCCTACCGCGGCGACGCCCCCAAGTGCCGCGAGCCCAACCGCGTCGACATGGAGGAGCAGGCGAGGAGGAAGCGCCTCACCCTGCTCCCCAAGTCGCAGGTGAAGCAGGTCGCCGAGAAGCACGTGGAACTCGACGTCGGCGGCAAGGTGCAGCGCATCCCCAACGACTTCGTCATCGTCTGCGCCGGCGGCGAGCTCCCCACCGAGTTCCTGCAGAAGGCCGGCGTGGGCATGCGCCGCTACCACGGCGAGGCCCCCGGAGGCGGCTCCAAGACGCAGATCTCCGCCTTCGAGGAGCGCGAGCGGGCGGCCAAGCGGAAGGAGCACCGGCTGGAGGCCTGGTTCGCCCTCCTCGGCCTGGCCATCATCGCCTTCCTCGCCTGGAGGGGGTGGCAGTACTACCTGCTCCCCCCGCTGCAGCGCCTCAAGTCCCCCATGCACGCCGAGTTCCGGCCGGCCGGCTGGTGGGGGCACGGCGTCGGCATCGGGGCCACCCTCTTCATGCTCTCCAACTTCCTCTACGCCGTGCGCAAGCGCGTGCGGGCCCTGTCGGGGCTGGGGGACATGCGGATGTGGCTGGTCTTCCACGTCTTCGTGGGCTTCATGAGCCCGCTGGTCATCGCCTTCCACGCCGCCTTCCAGTCGCGGAACCTGCTGGCCACCGGCACCGCCTCGGCGCTCGGGGTGGTGGTGCTCACCGGCATCATCGGCCGGTACATCTTCAGCCTGGTCCCGGCGGCGGCGGGCCACGTCCTCGAGCTCGAGGACCTGCAGGCGAGCTTCGTCCGGGCCCGCGCCGAGGTGGAGCCCCTGCTGGAGATGGTCCCCAACCCGGGGCCGGTGAAGCGGCTCTTCCAGTCGGTGACCGAGCCGCTGCCGCCGGGGTCCCTCCTGAACTGGATGCTGGCCCTGCCCCTCCAGTCGCTGCGCTCGCGGCTGGCCCTCCGCAGGGTGGCGAGCCTCTTCCCCGACGCCGAGTCGCGCCGGGCCTTCCGGGACGACTTCCTCCAGTGCGAGCGGCTCCGCCTGCAGATCAGCTTCTACCGCTCGCTGAAGTCCCTGATGCGCGTCTGGCGCATCTTCCACGCCTCCCTGGCCGGCTTCCTGGTGCTGGCCATCGCGGCGCACATCGGCGTCTCGCTCTACCTGGGGTACGGGCTCAAGTGAGCCGGGCGCTGCTCGCCGCCGCGCTCCTCGCGCTGGCGCCGGCGGCGCGGGCCGCCGACATCTTCTCGCCGGGCGAGCTCTCCAGGCCGCACGCCTCGGTGGAGGGGCTCGCCAACTGCACCAAGTGCCACCCGCAGGGGCAGCAGCTGTCGCAGGGCGCCTGCCTCGCCTGCCACGACGAGCTCCGGGGGCGGCTCCAGGCCGGGAAGGGCTTCCACGGGCACCTGCAGGGCAAGGATCGCGACTGCTGGACCTGCCACCACGAGCACCAGGGGCGCGACTTCCACATGCTCGACTGGAGCACGGCCGGCAAGGGGGGCGAGAAGGGCTTCGACCACGCCCGGACCGGCGAGCCGCTCAAGGGGAAGCACGCCGGCGTCGACTGCCAGAAGTGCCACGACCGGCGCCTCGTCGCCGACGCCGGGATCAAGGCTCTCTTGGAGAAGCAGCCCTCGCGCCGGACGTTCCTCGGCGCGCCGGCGATGGCCAGCTGCTCCTCCTGCCACTTCGACGAGCACCGCGGCCAGGTCGGGAGCGACTGCCGCAAGTGCCACACCGAGCAGCAGTGGAAGCCGCCCCAGGGCTTCGACCACGCCAAGACCGCCTACCCCCTGCTCGGCAGGCATCAGCGGGTGGCCTGCGACAAGTGCCACCCCAAGACCCAGGACGTGGTGGAGCACGCGGGGCTGCAGCCCAAGCAGCGCACCTTCCTGAAGCTCAAGCCCCTGCCGCACGGGACCTGCCTCGACTGCCACAAGGACCCGCACCAGGGGCGCTTCGGGGAGGCCTGCTCCCGGTGCCACACCGAGGTCGACTGGAGGACCATCGTCAGCGGGGTCACCGAGTCCCGGTCCTTCCACGACAAGACCAAGTTCAAGCTGGAGGGGGCGCACGCGACGGCCAAGTGCGTGGCCTGCCACGGCCCGTTCCCGGGCGAGAAGGCGGTCTTCAAGGGCCTCCCCTTCGAGCGCTGCACCGACTGCCACGTGGACGCGCACGAGGGGCAGATGCGGGTCCGGTCGGAGGGCGTCCGCTGCGAGACCTGCCACGGGGTGCAGAGCTTCGAGTCGGTGCGCTACGGCCCCGAGGAGCACCAGAAGTCCCGCTACCCGCTCGAGGGCGCCCACCGGACCGTCCCCTGCGCCTCCTGCCACCAGAGCGACCCCCGGCTGGCCGAGAGGTTCCCCCGGGCGGCGCGGGAGGAGCTGCAGCGCCGCGGCCGCCCGGTGCAGGTGTCGCTGGCGGTCTTCAGGGTGGCGGGCGACCTCTCGCGCTGCGAGACCTGCCACGCCGACCCACACGGCGGGCAGTTCGACAAGCGGGCCGGCGCCAGGGGGTGCGCCGCCTGCCACGAGGTGACGAGCTTCTCGAAGACCCGCTTCGACCACGACAAGGACACCAAGTTCCCGCTCGAGGGGAAGCACGCCAAGACCGCCTGCGCCTCGTGCCACCCCTCGCGCCCCGCGCCCCGGGGCGCGGTGCAGGTGAAGTACGCCGGGATCGAGACCACCTGCGCCGGCTGCCACGCCGACGCCCACGCGGCCCAGTTCGCCCGCAGCCCCCGCGAGGCCACCGACTGCGCCCGCTGCCACACCGCGGTCGACTGGAAGAAGACGCTCCGCTTCCGGCACGAGCCGCCTTTCACCGAGTGGCGGCTCACCGGCAAGCACCTCAAGGTCGAGTGCAAGGGATGCCACCTCGAGGTGAAGGTGGCCCCCCCGCCCGGGCTGCCGAGGCTGGTCCGCTACAAGGGCACGCCGCGCGAGTGCCAGGAGTGCCACGCCGACTTCCACAAGGGCGCCTTCCGGGGGTTCGAGCCGTGACCCTGACGCCGATCCGGGCGGCCCTGCTCCTGGCCGCGTCGCTGGCCGCCGCGCCCGCCGGGGCGGCTGCCCCCAGGCCCGTCCCGCTGCCGCCGCCCCCCGACCTGCGCCCCCGGCCGCCGGCCTCGCTCCACGCCGGCGACACCAGGTGCTCGGCCTGCCACTCCACCGAGCAGTGGGGCGACGTGGCCTTCGCCCACGAGCGCACCGGGTTCCCGCTGGTGGGCGAGCACCGGAAGGTGGGCTGCAAACAGTGCCACCCCACCAGCTTCTCGCGGGCCGTGACCCACGACTGCAGCGGCTGCCACCGCGACGTCCACCGCGGCCAGCTCGGCTTCCGCTGCCAGGGCTGCCACGACGAGTACTCCTGGAAGAGCCGGTTCGGCGCCGAGGCCCACCGGCGCGTGGGCTTCCCGCTCACCGGCCGCCACGCCTTCCTCGCCTGCGAGGAGTGCCACGGCGACAGGCTCGGCCGCGGCTTCGCCCGCTCGGCCTCGACCTGCTTCGACTGCCACCAGAAGGACCTGGCGCGGGGCAACTCCGTGGTCTCCCACGCCACCTTCGGGAACGACTGCAAGGAGTGCCACTTCCCCTGGAAGTTCGCCAACGCCTTCTTCCCGGCGCACGAGAGGTGCTTCCCCATCTCGGCCGGCCCGCACATGGGCATCGCCTGCGCCAAGTGCCACGCCGGGTCGGTCCCGCCGCTCATCGCGACCTGCTACACGCCGCCGCTGGCCTGCGCCGACTGCCACCCCTGCGGCTCGCACCCGGCCGTGCTGGGCTTCGACGTCACCATCTGCGCCACGCCGCAGCTCAAGTGCTACGACTGCCACGGCGGCACCGCCGGCGTGGCCGGCACCAGGTTGCTGAAGACAAGGAGTCGCTGATGCGTCACCTCGCCGCGGTCCTGCTGCTCACCCTCGCGGCCGCCTGCGGCGGCGAGGACGGTTCCAAGAACCTCACCTACCCCGGCGTCGACGGCCACGCCCGGTACTTCCAGCTGGCGGGCACCTCGCACGAGCCCAGCGCCACCGGGGCGGTGCAGTGCCAGAGCTGCCACACCGGGGACAGCTTCCGGCAGTTCACCTGCACCGGCTGCCACACCAACGCCAACCCGGCGGGCACCGACGTGATGGCCAGGACCAGCGCCATCCACACCGACACCTCGGGCAATCCCTTCGTGGTGAACGGCGTCACCTACGCCTACGTCTCGGCGACCTGCCTCCTGTGCCACCCGCAGGGCGCCATCCCGCACACCTTCTTCCCCATCGGCGCCGGCACGGCGCACAACCTGGTCTGCATCCAGTGCCACACCGACCTGGCCGCCAAGACCGACACGACCAAGCTGGCGTGCATCTCCTGCCACGCCACCTCCCCGGGCGGCCTGGCGGACCCGGCCACCGCGCACCGGCAGCTGCTGGCCCCCGAGTACCCCGTGACGGTCGCCAACGTGGACTGCATCCGGTGCCACGCCGACGGCCAGGTGGACCGGATCGCCAGCCACGGCCGGCAGGGGGCTCCCGTCGGCATGGGGGACTCGGGCTGCGCCGCCACCGGCTGCAGCGCCGGGCCGAGCGACGGGCGCCACAGCAACCACTGCTTCGAGTGCCACTCCTCGAGGCCTCCCGCGTTCGGAGGCTCCCAGGCCGGAGCACGAGGCGCCTGGGCCCAGGACTGGAGCGCGGCCGGCCTGGTGGACAACGCCGCGCCGACCCCTTCCCAGACCTCCTGCGGCAACTGCCACTGAGGGCTCGCCTTGCGACTCGTCCTCCTCGCCGCGCTGCTCCTCGCCGCCCCGCCGGCGGAGGCCCAGGCCCCGGCCAGGAAGGGCAAGGCCACGAAGACCTCCAGGCCCGCCAAGGCCGCCAAGGCCCGGAGCGCCCGCGGCCCGAGGCCGGGAGGGCGGGCCTCCCTGGCCGAGCTGCAGCCGGCGGCGGCCGCTCCGGTCGCGGTGCGGCCGGTCGCGGTCCGGCCCCTCGACCGGGAGGGCGTGGTCCGCAACGTGGTGCGCGGGCGCGCCTACCTCGACGCCGGCTCGCGCGAGGGGCTGGCCGTCGACGCGGTGCTGCAGCTGCGGCGGCGGGGCCAGGCGGCCGCCACCTGCAGGGTGGAGACGGTGACGGAGCGCAACGCCGTCTGCGCCGGCGGCGGCGTCCGGCCCGGCGACACCTTCGAGGTGAACCCCCGGGCCGCCGGCTCGCTGCCGGCGGAGCTCCCGCCCATCCCCGGCGCCGAGGAGCAGGCGCGCCGCCTGGCGGCGGTGCAGCACGCCAGCTTCGCCCTGGTCGAGTTCAAGTCGGACAAGGTGGTCGAGCTCCCCCAGCGGCTCCGGCGAACCTCGGTGGAGCTGGCGCACTTCTCCTGGCTGGCCTCCGACACCGGCGGCATCCACCAGGAGCAGGTCAACGCCCGGGTCTACTCCGCCGAGGCCTTCATGGGCTCCCGGCTCGACCTGGACCTCACCGCCGTGGCGCGGACCGCCGAGTCCGCCACCGAGCGCTTCCAGCCGGGCAGCAAGGCGCTGCTCTGGGTGCGGCAGGCGTCGCTCTCCTGGGCCGAGCCCGCCTCGTCCTGGCGCCTCACCGCCGGCCGCGTGCTCCCCTGGCTCGTTCCCGGCGGCCCGGTCTTCGACGGCCTCCAGGCCGGCTGGCGCCCGCGGGTCGGGGCGGAGCTGGGCGTCTTCGGGGGCGGGGTCCCCGACGCCATGACCACCGCGCCCGGCATGGACCGGGCCACCGGCGGCGCCTACTGGTCGGTGGGGGGCATGCTCGGCCCGGCCCTGCTGCGCAACGAGGGCCGGCTCGCCTGGATGCGGCTGCCCGGGTCGAAGAGCCGGATCGAGGCCGAGACCACGGGCTCGGCCTGGATCGGCGGCCACCTCGACGTGGTGGGGAACGTCCGCTTCGGCTCCGGCGACTACGCCGCCCCCGGGAAGCTCGACGCCGCCCGGGTGGACGCCAGCTGGTTCCAGCGGGGCTGGTTCACGGTCTACGGCGGGTACCACTACGACGAGTCCCGCATCCCGGACGTGGCGGCGCCGGCGCTCTACGCGGGGCGCACCCGCCAGCTGAGCGGCGGCGTGAGCTACGACCGCCTGGGGTGGCTGGTGATCCGCGCCACCGGCTTCAATTCGCGCGACCTGGCCTCGTCGCAGGACCGCACCTGGGTGGGCCCCGAGCTCGCCGCCCCGCGCCTCCTCGGCAGGTGGGGCGGCCTGGCGGCGGGCTACGCCGAGGAGCTCGGCACCTGGCCCGGGCGCAGCGCCTGGCTGCAGGGCGACTTCCAGCTCGGCACCCGCACCCGGGTGCTGGCCCGCACCTCCTGGCTCATGGACAACCGCCCCTCGCCCCTGGCCGCCAACCAGAACGCCGGGCTCACGCTGGGCGTGACCTCGGACATCGCGGCCTGGCTCCGCTTCCGCCTGGCGGGCATGGGGATCTACGGCATCCCCCCGAGCGAGGGCGCTCCCAGCGCCTGGGGGACCTCGATCTACGCCAGCTTCGAGGGGCAGTACTGAGCACGAGCGCGCCGCTCCGCGGCGCGCGAGGCCAGGCACGAGCGCCCGCCTCCGGCGGGCGCGAGGCTTCTGGGACAGGACGCCTGCCGCACGTCCGCGGCGTTCAACGCTCCGGGCGCTCGGTACCCACTCGCAGGACAAATGCCTCGCGCGTCGCTTCGCGACGCGCTCGCGCCGGGTCGAGCACGTCCTGGCTGCGCCGGGAGGCCTCCCCGGGCCGCGGGCGGAGCCGCTCGTAGCTCCCGTCGGGCAGGAGCCGGCTCCCCTTCACCTCGTCGGCCATGCCCGCCTCGACCACCTCCAGCAGGCGCGCCCGCGCCTCCGGCTCGTCGATGGGCACCAGCAGCTCCACCCGCTTGTGGAAGTTCCGCGGCATCCAGTCGGCGGAGGAGATGAAGATCCGCATCCGCTTCCCCTCGCCGAAGGCGAAGATGCGGCTGTGCTCCAGGAAGCGATCCACCACCCGGTGCACGCGGATCCGGTCGGAGACCCCGGGGATGCCGGGGCGCAGGCAGCAGATGCCGCGCACCAGGAGCTGGATCTCCACCCCCGCCTGGCTGGCGGCGTAGAGCGCGCGGATGACCTCCGCGTCCACCAGCGCGTTCATCTTGGCCAGGATGCGCGCCGGCCTGCCGGCCGCGGCCTGCTCGGCCTCCTCGCCGACCAGGTCCAGCAGCCGCTGCTTCAGGCCGTGGGGCGCCACCCCCAGGCGCTTCCAGGGCCAGCGCGCCTCCGGGCCCCCGGTCAGCTCGGCGGTGGTGGTGTTGGCGGTGAGCATGTTGAAGAGCGAGCCCACCTCCTCGGCCAGGTCGGTGCGGGCGGTGAGCAGCGAGACGTCGGTGTAGATCCGGGCCGTGACCGGGTTGTAGTTGCCGGTGCCGAAGTGCACGTAGCGGCGCGGCAGGCCCCCCTCGGTGCGCACCACCAGGG
The DNA here is from genome assembly GCA_035455425.1 of Anaeromyxobacteraceae bacterium. Taxonomy (GTDB): domain Bacteria; phylum Myxococcota; class Myxococcia; order Myxococcales; family Anaeromyxobacteraceae; genus JACRMN01. The sequence goes on from DATIFE010000206.1 coordinate 19,297, forward strand.
CCACCTTGCAGTGGGTCTTGCAGGCGTCGTAGCCGTAGACCACCACCGCGCCGGCGTCGCGGAGCTTCCGCACCCAGCCGATGTTGTTCTTCTCGTCGAAGCGGGCCTGGATCTCGAGGAAGACCGCCACCTCCTTGCCG
>DATIFE010000207.1:0-85021 GCA_035455425.1 Anaeromyxobacteraceae bacterium
GTCAACGCCGGCCCCGTCGGCGGCGCCTGGCGGACCGTGGGCCGCGTCGCCGTCGACGAGACGCGCGTGCGCCACGTCAACGTGAAGGTCGAGGGCTTCGTCGAGCGCATCTACGTGGACTTCGTCGGCAAGCCGGTGCGCAAGGGGGAGCGGCTGTTCTCGTTCTACAGCCCCGAGCTGCTGTCCCTGCAGAGCGAGTATCTCCTGGCGGTGAAGATGCGCAGGGATCTCCGCGGCGGCTCCCTGGCCGGCAGCGGCGAGGAGCTGGTGGAGTCGGCCCGCGAGCGGCTGAAGCTCTGGGACGTCCCGGACTCGGTCCTCGAGGAGCTCTCGCGCACGGGCAAGCCGCAGAAGGCGCTCACGCTGGTGTCGCCCATCTCCGGCGTCGTGACCAAGAAGGACGTCGTCCAGGGCCACAAGCTCGCCGCCGGCGACATGCCCTACGAGATCACCGACCTCTCCGAGGTCTGGGTGCTGGCCGACATCTACGAGTCGGACCTGGCGCGGACCCGCGTGGGCATGCCCGCGACCTTCACGGCGCAGGCATTCCCGAACCGCCCGTTCCAGGGGCGGGTGGCCTTCATCGATCCGGTGCTCGACCCGAAGACCCGGACCGCCAAGGTGCGCCTCGCTTTCGCGAATCCTCGGGGCGAGCTCAAGCCCGAGATGTTCGGTGACGTGGTCCTGAAGGCCCGGGCCCGCGAGGGGCTGCGCATTCCCACCGATGCGGTCATCGACTCCGGGACCAAGAAGGTGGTCTTCGTGAGCCTCGGGGACGGGAAGTTCCAGCCCCGCGAGGTGAAGCTCGGAGGCACGGACGGCGACCACGTGGAGGTCGTGTCGGGGCTCGGCTCCGGGGAACTGGTCGTGGTGCGCGCCAACTTCCTCGTCGACTCCGAGTCGCGCCTCAAGGCGTCGCTCGCCGAGATCGGGGGGAAGTGAGCCATGATCAAGCGGGTCATCCGCTTCTCGGCCGAGAACCGGTGGCTGGTCATCGCGGCGACGGCGGCGGCGCTGGCAGGCGCGTTCTGGACGATGAAGAACATCCCCCTGGACGCGCTGCCCGATCTCTCCGACAGCCAGGTCATCGTCTACTCCCGCTGGGACCGCAGCCCCGACATCATCGAGGACCAGGTCACCTACCCCATCACCACGGCGCTCCTGGGCGCGCCCCGGGTCAAGGCCATCCGCGGCTTCTCCGACTTCGGCTTCAGCTACGTGTACGTGATCTTCGAGGACGGGACCGACATCTACTGGGCGCGGACCCGCGTCCTCGAGTACCTGTCGAAGATCACCCCGCAGCTGCCCCAGGGGGTGACCACCGAGCTCGGGCCCGATGCCACCAGCGTGGGCTGGGTCTTCCAGTACGCGCTGGTGGACAGGACCGGGAAGCACACCACCGACGAGCTGCGCAGCTACCAGGACTGGTTCCTGCGCTACGCCATCCAGGCGGTGCCCGGCGTCGCCGAGGTGGCCACGGTCGGGGGCCAGGTGAAGCAGTACCAGATCACCGTCAGCCCCACCGCGCTCGCCGCCTACCGGCTGCCGCTCGAGGCGGTGATTCAGGCGGTTCGCAAGGGGAACAACGACGTCGGCGGGCGCCTGGTCGAGTTCTCGGGCCGCGAGTACATGGTGCGCGGCCGGGGCTACGTGAAGGGCGTCCAGGACCTCGAGCAGCTGGTCCTGAAGTCCGAGGGCGGCACGCCGGTCACCGTGAAGGACGTCGCCAAGGTGACCATCGGCCCCGAGATCCGGCGCGGCGTGGCCGACCTCGACGGCCAGGGAGACGTGGTGGGCGGCATCGTGGTGATGCGCTACGGCGAGAACGCCCTCAACCTCATCGAGCGGCTCAAGGCGAAGTTCGAGGAGCTGAAGCCGTCGCTGCCCGCGGGCGTCGAGGTGGTCACCACCTACGACCGCTCCGAGCTCATCGGCGAGGCCATCCACACCGTGAAGGGCAAGCTCGTCGAGGAGATCGTGGTCGTCTCGCTCATCATCCTCCTCTTCCTCTGGCACATCCCCTCGGCCATCGTGCCGATACTGACCATACCGGTGAGCGTGGGCCTGGCCTTCATCCCCATGTACTTCATGGGGCTGAACACAAACCTCATGTCGCTCGCCGGCATCGCCATCTCCGTCGGCGTGCTGGTGGACGGCGCCATCATCGAGGTGGAGAACGCCTACAACAAGATCCACCTGTGGGAGGCGGGCGGGAGGAAAGGGGATTTCCATCACGTCCGGCTCGAGGCGCTGATGGAGGTGGGGCCCTCGGTCTTCTTCTCGCTCCTGGTCATCGCCGTGGCCTTCATGCCGGTCTTCACCCTGGTGGACCAGGAGGGCCGCCTCTTCAAGCCGCTCGCCTACTCCAAGAACCTGGCGATGGCCATCGCCGCGCTGCTCGCCATCACCCTCAATCCCGCGACCAGGATGCTCTTCGCGCGGATCGAGCCGTTCTCCTTCAGGCCCCGGCGGCTGGCGCGGCTGGCCACCCATCTGTTCGTGGGGAAGTACTACTCGGAGGAGCAGCACCCCATCAGCCGGCTGCTCCACCGGCTGTACGAGCGGCCCTGCCGCTTCGTGGTCCGGCACGCCCGGGCGACCATCGCGGTGAGCGTGCTGCTGGTCCTCACCACGGTCCCCGTCTACCTGAAGCTCGGCTCGGAGTTCATGCCGCCGCTCTACGAGGGCACCATCCTCTACATGCCCTCGGCGGTGGAGCCGGGCATGTCCGTGGCCGAGGCGCAGAAGGCGCTGCAGCTCCAGGACAAGATCCTGCGCACTTTCCCGGAGGTGGCTCGCGTCTTCGGCAAGGCCGGACGCGCCACCACGTCCACCGACCCGGCGCCCTTCACCATGATGGAGACCACCGTGATGCTGAAGCCGGAGCTGGAGTGGCGCGAGGCTCCCCGCTGGTACTCGAGCTGGGCGCCGGGCTGGCTCAAGGCCATCCTGCGCGCATTCTGGTGGGACCGGATCACGGTGGAGGACCTGAAGACCGAGATGGACGCGGCGCTGCAGCTCCCCGGCATCTCCAACGCCTGGACCATGCCCATCAAGGGCCGCCTCGACATGCTCTCCACCGGGATCCGCACCCCGGTGGGCATCAAGATCGCCGGCGCCGACCTGGGCGTCATCCAGAAGACGGCGCTCGAGGCCGAGGCCATCCTCCAGAAGGTGCCGGGGACGCGGAGCGTCTACGCCGAGCGCGTGGCGGGGGGCTACTTCCTCGATTTCGACCTGGAGCGCGAGCAGCTGGCGCGCTACGGCCTCACCATCGACGACGCCAACCTGATGGTCATGACGGCCGTCGGCGGCGACAACCAGGGAACCACCATCGAGGGCCGGCAGCGCTACCCCATCAACGTGCGCTACGCCCGCGACTACCGGGAGGACCTCGGCGCCCTGAAGCGCGTGCTGCTCCCGCTCCCGGCCGGGGGCCAGATCCCCATGGAAGAGATCGCCGACGTGAAGATGGTGACCGGTCCGTCGATGATCCGGGACGAGAACGGGCTCCTGGCCGGCTACATCTACGTGGACTTCGACACCTCCCGGGTGGACGTCGGCAGCTACGTGGGCCAGGCCAAGAGGGCCCTGGCCGCGAAGCTGCACGTACCGACGGGCTACGCTCTCGCCTGGAGCGGACAGTACGAGAACATGCTGCGGGTGAAGGAGCGGCTCAAGGTCATCCTGCCCCTCACGCTGGTCCTGATCTTCGGGCTCCTCTACCTGAACACCAAGTCGAGCTTCAAGGCGGCGCTGGTGATGCTGGCGGTGCCCTTCTCCGCCATCGGGGCCGTCTGGCTCCTCTGGATCCTGGGCTACAACGTCTCCATCGCGGTCTGGGTGGGCCTGATCGCGCTCATGGGCCTCGACGCCGAGACCGGCGTCTTCATGCTCCTCTTCCTCGACCTGTCCCACGACGAGGCCCGCAAGGCCGGCCGGCTCCGCAACCGCGGCGACCTCGTCGAGGCCATCGTCCACGGCGCGGTGAAGCGGGTCCGCCCCAAGGCCATGACGGTGGCCGCTGCCTTCATCGGCCTGCTCCCCATCATGTGGTCCACCGGCATCGGGGCGGACCTCATGAAGCGCATCGCCGCGCCCATGGTGGGCGGGCTGGTCACCTCCTTCGCGCTCGAGCTGCTGGTCTACCCGGCCGTCTACTACCTGTGGAAGGGCCGGGGCCTCGCCGAGGGCCCCCCCACCGCCGCCGAGGAGCCGCCCCGGGCCGTGCCCGTGTCGGCGTAGTCCCCGGCGCCCGTCCGCCTCCCCGGCGATCAGGCCAGCGACGACAGGAACGCGCGGGCCTCGGCCACGCCCGCCAGGCGGAGCCCGGCCTGGCTCGGGCCGGGGCCGACGTGCACGGCGACGGAGCCGCGCGGCAGCGCGGCGAACAGGTCCTCGTCGGTGCGGTCGTCCCCCAGGGCGACGAAGAGGCCGGGCTCCGGCGCCGCATCCGCCACCCGGGCGACGACCAGCCCCTTGTTCACTCCCCGGGGGCGGACCTCGACCACCTTGTTGCCCACCAGCACCTCGACCGGCGCACCGGCGAGGAGCGACGAGAGGCGGGACGCGAGCTCTCGCGCCCGCACCTCGCCCGCCGGCGCCTCCACCGCCCGGTGGTGCCAGGCGTAGCCGGCGGTCTTCTCCTCGATCAGCGCGCCGGGCGTCCGGCTCGTGATCTCGTCGAGGACGGCGCGCGCCCCCGGCTTCCAGGCGAGGTCTCCGATGGCGGCGGCCTGCCAGGGCTCCCCGCGGAAGCGCGACCAGAGGCCGTGCTCCGCGTGCAGGCCGCCGGGCACGTCCCCGAGCCACGCCTCCAGATCGCCGCGCGCGCGCCCGCTCACCACGTGCACGGAGAAGCCGGGCCGGGCGGCCAGACGCCCGAGGAGGTCGAGCAGCGCCGGGTCGGGCCGGGCCCGATCGGGAGTGGCGGTGAAGGGGACCAGCGTCCCGTCGTAGTCGAGGAGGAGGAAGGCGCGGGCGGCGGAACGGATGCGGTCGCGCGCCCGGGCCAGGGCGGTCTCCGGCGAGGGCTCGAGCGGGGAGGGTGGCATGGGGGCCGGACGGCGCTTGCCTAGGCGGCCCGGAGCGCGGCGGCCAGCGCGGGGAGGTCCCGGCGATCGCCCCCCGTGCCGAGCGCCTGCACTCCCCTTCCGCCCTCGGCGTAGCGGGGGAGGACGTGCACGTGGAGGTGGAAGACGTGCTGGCCCGCCGCCCGGCCGTGGTTCCACCCCACGTTGAAGGCCACCGGGCGGAGCGCAGCCTGCACCTTGCGCTGCACCTCCCGGACGGCCGCGAACAGGTCCCCCACGGCCCGGTCGTCGAGGTCGAGCAGCGTGGGTGCATGGGCCCGGGGCACGACCAGGACGTGGCCGCGCGCGGCGGGGAAGGCGTCGAGGAAGGCCAGCGCGCCGGGGGACTGGTGGATCACCTCGGCGGCGAGCGCGCCGGCGGCGATCTGGCAGAAGGGGCACTCGTCCATGGGGCCCCCATCCTATATAGGAGGGCCATGGGACGCATCTTCGAGACGCGCAAGGCCACGATGTTCGCCCGGTGGAACCGGATGGCGAAGCTGTTCACCCGGATCAGCAAGGACATCGCCATCGCGGTGAAGGCGGGCGGCCCCAGGCCGGAGAACAACCCCGCCCTGCGGCGCGCGCTGCAGAACGCGCGCGGCGCCAACATGCCCAAGGACAAGGTCGAGGCCGCCGTCAAGCGCGCCAGCGGCCAGGACCAGCAGGCCTTCGAGGTGGTGCTCTACGAGGGGTACGGGCCGCACGGCGTCGCCCTGGTCGTCGAGACCGCCACCGACAACCCGGTGCGCACCGTGGCCAACGTGCGGATGCACTTCAAGGACCACGGCGGCAGCCTCGGCACCGCCGGGAGCGTGGCCTACCTGTTCCGGCGCGTGGGCGTGTTCCGCCTCGCGCCCGAGGGTCTCGACCTGGAGGCGCTCGAGCTCGACCTCATCGACCACGGGCTCGAGGAGATGGGCGAGGGCCGGGGCGACAAGGGCGAGCCCCAGATCGTCGTCCGCTGCGGCTTCGGCGACTTCGGCCGGCTCCAGGCCGCCATCGAGGAGCGCAAGCTCCCGCTGCTGTCGGCCGAGTCGGAGTACCTGCCGCAGACGCCGGTCGAGCTGCCCGAGGAGCAGGCCAACCAGGTCCTGGCCCTGGTCGACGCGCTCGAGCAGGACGAGGACGTCCAGCGGGTGTTCCACACCCTCGCCTGATCCCCGCCGGCGCCCCGACGGGCGCGGCGCGCGGGCCGGGCCCTCAGGCCCGGCGGCGCCAGGGGGCGAACCAGCCGAGCCCGGCCGCGGTCCCGCGCGCGGGGCGGTACTCGCAGCCCACCCATCCCCCGTAGCCAAGGTCGTCGAGCAGCCGGAAGAGGTGGGGGTAGCTGAGCTCGCCCGTGTCGGGCTCGTGCCGATCCGGGACGCTCGCGATCTGAACGTGGCCGACCTGGCTCACCCAGCGCCGGAGCTTGGCGGTGAGGTCCCCCTCCACGATCTGCGCGTGGTACAGGTCCATCAGCACCTTGAGGTTCGGCGCGCCCACCTCCTCGCGCAGCGCGTGGGCCTCCGCCTGGGTGTTCAGGAAGTAGCCGGGGATGTCGCGCGTGTTGATGGGCTCGATCACCAGGGCGATGCCGTGGCGCGCGGTCTCCCCGGCGGCGTGCCGGAGGTTCTCGAGGTAGGTGGCGCGGCAGGCGGCCCGGCCTGCTCCGGCGGGCACCAGCCCCGCCATGGCGTGCAGGGTGGGAGTCTCCAGGGCCCGGGCATAGCGGATGGCGGTGCGCACGCCCTCGCGGAACTCCTCCTCGCGGCCCGGCACGGCGCCGATCCCGCGCTCGCCCGCCGCCCAGTCGCCGGGCGGCATGTTGAAGAGCACGTTCCGCAGGCGGCCGGCCCCGAGCCGGGAGGCGACCTCCTCCGGCGGGTGCTCGTAGGGGAAGAGGAACTCGACCGCCTCGAAGCCGGCCTCGGCGGCCGCGGAGAAGCGCTCCAGGAAGGGCACCTCGTTGAACATCAGCGTCAGGTTGGCGGCGAACCGCGGCATGGCTGCGCCTCCCGTGGGGGAGGGAGCGTAAGCACACGGCGCCGAGCGGTTGCAAGCGCTGCGGCCACGTCCCGGTTGACACCCGCCGCGGGGATCCGCAGAGTGGATGCGGGTGCGGGGCCCCTCCCGGGCGCCGCAGGCTCAACGGGGCGGTCGGGCCGCTGTCCCACGAAACGGAGCGGGTCGCGGGAGCGACTCGGCCGCTCGTGGGGCCAGCCGGACGCCATCCCTCCCACGGCGCTCGAATCGCCCGCCGCCGGCGCCGCCCGGCGAGGCGAGAATGGCTATTGCGCGAGTAGAGGTGGCGGGCGCCCCGTTGCCCGCGGCGCAGGCGTTGCCGCGGCAGGAGTGGCTCGCTTCCGGGGTCGGGGGCGGGCTCTTCGCCGGCGCCGTCATGGCGCTGTTCCTGATGCTGGCGACCGGCGCCGGGACGCCGTGGGGACAGCCATTCCGGGCCATCGGCGCGACGTTCATCGGGGCAGGAGCGCTCGAGGGGGGGGCCGGGGCCATCGCCTTCGGCGCCATCCTGCACGCGCTCACCTCGGCGGTGCTCGGGCTGGGGTTCGTCGCCCTCTTCCCGCGGGACTTCCCCCGGGCGTCCGGTGCCGTCGTCGGACTCGGATACGCCCTCTTCGCCATGGCGATCATGACGTCGCTGGTGGTGCCCGCGGTGAACCCGGCGTTCGCGAGTGCGGTGCAGCCCACGGGCGGTACGTGGGTGGTCGCCCACGCGCTCTTCGGCGCGGTGCTGGGCCTGTACCGGGCGCGCGGGCGACGGGCGTAGCCCGGCCCGTCGGGGGGCCTCCCGTAACGTCGCGGCGATTGCCGGGTCCCTGGGACCACGCCGGGCGAAGAGGCCCGTGCGCGGCGGCGGCCGCGGCCCTATGGCTCCCGGGCACGGCCTGCCGGGGGCGGGGGCCGTGGCCTCCAGGAGGACCCGAAGATGGCGACCTTCCAGAAGCCTTCCGACGACGAGCTCCGCAAGCGGCTCACGGGCGAGCAGTACCGCGTGACCCAGCACGAGGGAACCGAGCCGCCCTTCCGCAACCCCTACTGGGACGAGCACCGCCCGGGCATCTACGTGGACGTGGTCTCGGGCGAGCCGCTCTTCAGCTCCCTCGACAAGTTCGACTCCGGTACGGGCTGGCCCAGCTTCACCCGGCCGCTGGAGCCGGGCAACGTCGTCACCCGCACGGACACCAAGATGGTGCTTCCGCGCACCGAGGTGCGCTCCCGCCTGGCCGGCTCGCACCTGGGGCACGTCTTCGAGGACGGGCCGGCTCCCACCGGCATGCGCTACTGCATGAACTCGGCGGCCCTGCGCTTCGTGCCCGTCGATCGGCTCGAGGCCGAGGGGTACGGCCGGTACCTGCCGCTCTTCCCGTCCGGCTCGAAGGCGGCGGGCGGCGGGGCCGCGCCGTGAGGGTCGCTGCGATGCTGGGCGCGGCGGCGGCCGCGCTCGTCGCCGCCGGGGGGCTCTTCACCCGGACCGGGAGCGGAGGCAAGGTCATGGTCGGCAATCCATCCTGCGGCACGCGGCCGGGCAACGTGGGCCGCGGCACGCCTCTCGCTCCCTCGGGCCAGAACCAGCTGGCCGCCTTCGCCCAGGGCTGCTTCTGGGGCGTGGAGGAGCGCTTCCGCAAGGTGCCCGGCGTGGTGGCCACCGCCGTCGGCTACACCGGGGGCCACACCGAGCACCCGACCTACGAGGACGTCTGCGGGCACGGGACGGGCCACGCCGAGGCGGTCCTGGTCGAGTTCGACCCCACCCGGGTGAGCTACCGGGACCTGCTGCGGTTCTTCTGGGAGACGCACGACCCGACCAGCGGCGACCGGCAGGGACCGGACGTGGGCGACCAGTACCGGTCGGCCATCTTCACCTTCGGCCCGGAGCAGCTGGCGGAGGCGCAGGCCTCCCGCGCCGAGGAGCAGAAGCGGCTCGCCGATCCCATCACCACCCAGATCGCGCCCGCCGGGCCGTTCTGGGTGGCGGAGGCCTACCACCAGCAGTGGGACGAGAAGCACGGCGCCCTCTCCTGCCCGGCGCCGCACGCGGCCCGGCACCGGTAGCGCCGCGGGGGCACCTCACCCCCCGCCGAGGGTGGCCCGCAGCGCCCGCCAGAGCCGGCGCGGCGAGAGCGAGATGCGGAAGGCCAGCCACCGGACGCGGCGGCGGAGCGCGCCGCGCGCCCGCGGGTCGAGCCCGTCGAGGAGGTCGAGCGCCTCGTCCTTCCGGCCGCTCCTCGCCAGGACGCGCGCCAGCAGGGTGGTGGCCCGGGGGTGCCACGGCTCGATCTCCAGGGCGCGCCGCAGCACCCGGCCGCCCACGGCCAGCTCCCGCGCGTGGAGCAGGCGCCGCCCACCGCCCACCAGCACCGCGAGCGCGTCCGCGCGCCGGCCCCGCTGCAGGTGCAGCCGGGTGATCTCGTCCCAGAGGGCGTACTCCCCGGGGAAGGCGTCGGCCGCCTGGACGAGCAGCGAGACGCCGCGGTCGGTGAAGCCCGCCTTGATCTGCGCCGCGGCGGCGATCCGGAAGCTGGCGAGCGCCTCGTCCCTCCGCCCGGTGCGCGCCAGGAGGGGCGCCAGCCGGGCGTGCACGGCCGCGTCGCCCGGCGCGACCTCGAGCACCTTGCGATAGCCGGCGATGGCCTTCTTGGTCCGGCCGCGGGCGCGCGCCCGGTCCGCGGCCGCGATGAGCTCGCTGCGATCGAACTTCTTCTTCTTCCCCCAGAGCACTGCGGCCATCCTAGCTCCGCCCCGGGCCGCGGTCCCGATTCCTTCCGCCGGCGGGCTCAGGTCGGCCGGCCGGCGCCGCGGTGCAGGGCCTGCCAGACGCGGGCAGGCGTGAGGGGCATCTGGACGGCCTCCGCCGCGCGCCCCAGGCCGGAGGACGCCAGCGCGTCCACGACCGCGTTCACCACCGCCGGGGTGGCGCCGATGGTCCCCAGCTCGCCCACCCCCTTCGCGCCCAGCGGGTTCATCGCTGTGGGGGTGGACTCGTCGAGCTCGGTCCGGAAGCCCGGGGCCATCTCGGCCCGCGGGAGGGCGTAGCCCAGCAGGCTGCCGGTCAGCGCCTGGCCCGAGGCGGGGTCGTAGGCGAATTCCTCGCACAGCGCCTGTCCGATCCCCTGGACCGCGCCGCCGTCGAGCTGGCCGACGACGATGGCCGGGTTGACGACGCGGCCCACGTCGTTCACCGAGGAGTAGGACGCGATCTCCACCTGGCCGGTCTCGGGATCGACCTCCACCTCGCAGACGTGGCAGCCGTTGGGCCAGGTCGGACCGGACACCGAGCTGGTCGAGTCCACGGCGATGCGCCGCGACGGCTGGCGCGCGGCCAGCTCGAAGAGGCCCACCGCGCGGTCGGTCCCCACCACGCGGAAGACGCCGTCGCGGTACTCGACGTCCCCGGCCGCCGCCTCCAGCTCCTCGGCGGCGAGGTCCCGGCCCTGCCGGACCGCCTGCTCGGAGGCGACCCGGATGGCGGAGCCGCCGGTGAACAGCGAGCGGCTGCCGGCGCTGCCGAACCCGTTGGCCCGGTCGGTGTCGCCCTGCACGATGCGGATCCGCTCGATGGGGACGCCGAACACGTCGACCGCCAGCTGCGCGTAGGTGGTGGCGATGCCCTGGCCCATGGCCTGGGTGGCGGAGACGATCTCGATCTCGCCGTCCCCGGAGACCTCCACCGCCACGCGCTCCTCGAAGGCGTTGCCGCCGGTCCACTCCAGGAAGGTGGCGATGCCGCGGCCGCGCAGCCTGCCGCGCCTCGCCGACGCCGCCCGGCGGGCCTCGAAGCCGTCCCAGTCGGCCAGGGCCAGGCCCCGGTCGAGGACCGACTCGAACCTGCCGCAGTCGTAGGTCTGGCCCATGGCGTTGCGGTAGGGCATCTGCTCGGGGCGGATCAGGTTCCGGCGCCGGAGCTCGGCGGGATCCATGCCCAGCTCGCGGGCGGCCGCGTCCATGAGGCGCTCGACGAGGTAGATGGCCTCGGGCCGCCCGGCGCCGCGGTAGGGGGCCACGGTGCCGGTGTGGGTCAGGACGGCCCGCAGCTCGAGGTCGACGACGCCGATGTCGTAGACGCTGGTGGAGACCCAGGGCCCGATGAGGAGCTGGATGGCGATGCCGGCGACGGAGGGATAGGCGCCCACGTTGGCGAGCGACGAGACCCGCAGCGCCAGCGCCCGTCCCTCCCCGTCGAGCGCCAGCTCGGCCCGGCTGCGCAGGTCGCGCCCGTGGGTGGCGGCCAGCAGCTCCTCGCCGCGCTCGGCGCACCACTTCACCGGGCGCTGGAGCGAGCGGGCGCACCAGGCGACCGCGACGTACTCGGGGTAGAGCCCGGTCTTCATGCCGAAGCCGCCGCCCACGTCCCCCACCAGGACCCGCACCTTCTCCCGCGGGATGCCGAGCTCGTCGGCCAGCCCGTTGCGCACCGCGGTCGGCATCTGCCCGCTGATGCGGGCGGTGAGGCGGTCGGTCTCCGGGTCGTAGCTGGCCAGCATGCCGCGCGGCTCGATGGGCGTCGGCGCCAGCCGCTGGTTCACGATCTCCAGCGAGACCACGTGCGCCGCGCGCGCGAAGGCGGCGGCGGCCTCCGCGGCGTTCCCGTGCCTCGCCTCGGCGCACAGGTTGTCCGGTGCCTCGGCGCAGACGCGCGGGGCGCCGGGCGCCAGCGCCGCGACCGGGTCGACGACGGCCGGCAGCTCCTCGTAGTCCACCTCGATCCGCGAGAGGGCGTCGCTCGCCTGGCCCGGCGTCTCCGCGATCACCGCGGCGACGGCCTCCCCCACGAAGCGGACGACCTCGTGAGCCAGCGCCCGGCGCGGCGGGGAGGCGGCCGGCGCCCCGTCCCCCCGCCGGAAGGCCTTCCCCAGGGGAGTCGCCCGGACGCCGGCGTCGACCAGGTCCCGTCCGGTCACCACCGCCAGCACGCCGGGCATGGAGGCGGCCGGGGAGACGTCGATCGAGCGGATGCGGGCGTGGGCGTGCGGCGAGCGGAGGAACCTGAGGTGGGCCTGCCCGGGAAGCGAGAGGTCGTCCACGAAGCGTCCCGCGCCGGTCAGCAGCGCCGGGTCCTCGATGCGGCGCACGGGCCGCCCGCTGCCGAAGCGGAGCTGGGGCGATCCGGGGGTCAGCGGGCCCCTCCGGCGTGCGCCCGGCGGTGCTCGGCCCGGGCGGCCACCCGGACGGCGATCAGCCGGCGGTCGGCGCGCGCCATGGTCTGCTCCAGCCGCTCGGCCCGCCAGCGCGACGCCCAGCCGAGGGAGAAGGGCACCGGGCCTCCCCCCCGCGCGGCGCGGACCAGGCGGCGAACCACGCGGGAGGTCCCCGGGCCCCTCGACCCGGAGAGGAGGATCATGAACTCGTCGCCGCCCAGCCGCACCACCGCGTCGCTGGCGCGGCACAGCCCTCCGAGGAAGCGCCCCATGCGCACCAGCACCTGGTCGCCCCGCTCGTGGCCGTGGCGGTCGTTGTAGGCCTTGAAGTGATCCACGTCGATGACGATGCAGGCCCATCCGCGCTCGCGGCAAGCGGTCTCGAACTGCGCCAGGTAGCGGCGGTTGAAGCAGCCGGTGAGGGGATCGCGCTGCCCCATCTCGACGAGCTGGCGCTCGAGCCGCTTGCGCTCGGTGATGTCGATGAGGATGCCGCAGTACAGCGTCCTCCCCGTCCGGCGATCGCGGCTCTCGAAGGCGGTGTCGATCACCGTCCGCACCTCGCCCCCGGGCCGGCGGAAGGTGAACTCGAAGTCCCGCACCACGCCCCGCTCCTTCAGGATGGCGTGCTCCTGGGCCCGCTGCAGCGGGTCGATCCACTCCTGCACCTTCCGGCGGCGCAGCTCCCCGGTCGAGCGCACGCCGAACATCGCCAGCATGGCGGGGTTGGCGTCCAGGATCTCGCCGTCGGCGCCGGTGATGTAGACGCCCTCGCGGAGGTTGAGGACCAGGTCCCGGAGGGTGTCCGGCGACGACAGCGAGGAGGACGGAGTCCACCGGGGGCCGGCGGCCGGTCGGCCAGGATGCGGCGGCAAGGGGCGCCTGCCCGTGCTGGTTCGAGCCACTGGTCGAGAGGCAGCCTATCAGACGTCCCCCGGTGCACGTCAGCCCGCCTCCCGTGCCGGGCGCCTCAGGCGCGCCCGCGGACCGCCCAGGCCCGGGCCCGCAGCCCGAAGGCGCCGGCGGGCGAGCCCAGCCGGCGCCGGCACTCCTCCCGGAGCGCCGCCCGCGGCCCCTCGGCGAGCGAGAGGCAGTAGGCGCTGTCCGGGCCGATGCCGGTGAGGAAGCCCGCCCAGTAGTCGTCGAAGCCCTGGTACTCGGCCTCGACCTCCAGCGCCTCCGTCTCGACGCCGGAGAATCCCGCCTGCTGCCACAGGGCGCGCAGCTCGTCCGCATCGCGGCAGCGTCCCGCCGGAGCGTCCCGCAGCGCCGCGGCGTCGAGGGCCCGCGCGGCCTCCCCGAAGACGTGCAGCATCTGCACGCCCGGGCCGCGGTCCCAGGTGCAGGCCGCGGCGACGCCGCCCGGGCGGGCGACGCGCCTCATCTCTCGCGCCCCGGCCCCGGCGTCCCGCAGGAAGTTGACGACCAGCTGCGAGAGCACGGCGTCGAACGATCCGTCCGCCCAGGGGAGCTTCTCGGCGGCGGCCACCCGCGCGTCCGCCCCCGGCAGGCGCGCCCGGCACGCCTGCACGAAGGGCTCCGAGGGGTCCGCGGTCGCGACCCGCGCGGCGCCGACGCGTCGCGCCAGCTCCTTCGCCAGTGCTCCCGGCCCCGCGCCCACGTCGAGCACCCGCGCGCCCGGCGCCACGCCCGCGAAGTCGGCGAAGCGGGGTGCCAGCGGGACGGAGTAGCGCCCCATGAAGCGGTCGTACGCCTCCGGCACGGCGAAGGTCATCGCGGCTTCCTAACGGCACCGCCGCCGGAGGGCAAAGGCCCGCCCGCCGCTTCCCCTTTCGTGACCGGACCGGGCGCGCGCGCGCCGTTAGGTGCCCGGCGCAGGCGGGAGGAGGAATGGGCGATCCCGGCGGCCCGGCGAAGCGCAGGACCCCCGTCCCCGGCACGCCGGAGGCGGTCGCCGGCGAGGCCCGCTGGAGGCGGCTGAGCCCCCTGCTGGACGAGGTCCTCGACCTCGGCCCCGAGGCGCGCGCCCGGCGCCTGGCCGAGCTGGCGCGCGAGGACCCCTCCCTGGGCGCCGAGCTGTCCGATCTCCTGGCGCGGCAGGAGGCCGTGGACCGCAGCGCCTTCCTCGAGGGCCAGGTGCTCGGAGCGGCCGCGACCCTGGCCGGCCGCACCGTGGGGGCCTACACCATCGAGCGAAGCCTGGGCCAGGGCGGGATGGGCTCGGTCTGGCTGGCCCGCCGCAGCGACGGCCGCTTCGAGGGCCTGGCGGCGGTCAAGCTCCTGAACCTGGCCCTGCTGGGCCGCGCCGGTGCCGAGCGCTTCCGCCACGAGGGCAGCATCCTGGCGCGGCTGTCGCACCAGAACATCGCCCGCCTCGTCGACGCGGGCGTGGTCGAGGGGCAGCCCTACCTGATCCTGGAGTACGTGGAGGGCGAGCACATCGACCGCTGGTGCGACGCACGCGGCCTGGAAGTCGCGGCGCGCCTCAGGCTCTTCCTGGGCGTGCTCGAGGCCGTGGCGCACGCCCACGCCAACCTGATCCTCCACCGCGACCTCAAGCCCTCCAACATCCTGGTGACCGCCGACGGCCGGGTGAAGCTGCTGGACTTCGGCATCGCCAAGCTGCTCGACGACCCCGTCTCGGCGGCGGGCTCGAGCGAGCTCACGGAGGCGGCGGGGCGCCCCCTGACGCCGGAGTTCGCCTCGCCCGAGCAGCTGCGGGGCGAGCCGCTGACGGTGGCCAGCGACGTGTACTCGCTGGGCGTCGTCCTCCACCGGCTGCTCACGGGGGCGCCGCCCCAGGGGCGCCCCGCCGAGGCGGGCGATCCCCTGCCGGCCAGCACCGCGGCGGCCGACCGCGAGCTCGGACGCCGCCTCCGCGGCGACCTCGACGCCATCCTGGGGAAGGCGCTCAAGGCCTCCGCCGACGAGCGGTACCCGGCGGTCACGGCCATGGCGGAGGACATCCGCCGGCATCTCGACGGCCGCCCCATCCTGGCCCGGCCCGACAGCACCTGGTACCGGGCCCGCAAGTTCGTGCTCCGCAACCGGTGGAAGGTCGCGGCCACGTCCGCCGCGCTCCTCCTGGTGCTCGGCGCCGGCGGGCTGGCGCTGTGGCAGGGGCGGGTGGCGGCGCGCGAGCGCGATCGGGCCCTGGTGCAGCTCGAGCGCGCCCAGGCCGCCCAGGCCTTCGTCGAGACCATGATCAGCGAGGCCGCTCCCGCGGGCGAGAAGCTCACGCTGGAGGAGCTGCTGGATCGGAGCGAGCGGCTGGCGTTCGCCGCGCTCCGCAACCGGCCGGAGCAGCAGGCGGTGATCCTGAACACGCTCGGCAGCTACTACCTCTCGCTCGGGAACCACGACAAGGCCGAGGCGCTCCTGCGCCGCGCCCAGGAGGTGATCCGCCACTCCTCCGACGCCTCGCTGTGCGCCGACGTCGAATGCAACCACGCCCTGGCCGTCGCCGGGAGCGGCCGGGCCCGGGCCGGCGAGGTGGAGGCCGCCAGGCGCGCCATCGACGCTCAGCTGTCCCGGGCCGACGTCGAGCCGGAGACGGCCATCCAGTGCGAGAGGTACCTCTCCGAGATCGGCTACATGAACGACGACGCCGCCGGCGCCCTGCAGCACGCGCTCCGGGCCAAGGCGCTCCTCCGCGACGTCCGGCGGCCGACGCCCGGGCTCGAGGCGGGAGTCCACGCGGAGCTCGGCTACGCCTACTACCTCGCCGGGCGGAACGACGAGGCCGATCGGGAGTACGGGGAGTCGCTGCGGCAGTTCCGCGAGCAGGGCCGGGAGGACGCCCCGGGGGCCATCGCGGTCCTGAACAACTGGGGCCTCGCCAGCTTCGGGGCCGGCGACGTCAAGCGGGCGCTGCAGCTGGTGGAGGAGGACCTGCGGCTCGCCGCCCGGCGAGGGACCACGCCTCCGCCCTACGCGGTGAACAACCACGCGTCGGCGCTGCTGGTGCTGGGGCGGAGCCGGGAGGCGCTGGAGGAGGCGGATCGGGCCGTCCGCGTGGCCCGGGAGGCGCGCGAGACGCCCTTCGTCGTCGCCGCCCTCACCACCCGGGCGGGGGCGCTGGCCGAGCTCGGCCGGCTGGACGCTGCCGAGCGCGCGCTCGAGGAGGCGGCGCCCCTGGGCGCCGGCCTTCCCCCGGAGGGCTTCGCCGCCGCTGCCGTCGCCTACCGGCGGGCGCAGGTCGCCCTGCTCCGCGGCCAGCCCCGGCGCGCCCTGGCCGCGCTCCAGCCCACCGCCGCGCTGCTGGAGCGCCGCGGGCTGCGCAACGCGACGCTGGGGAGGCTCCTGCGCGCCCGGGCGGGGATCCAGGAGAAGCTGGGGGACCGGGATTCCGCCGAGCGCGACGCCCGCGAGGCCCTGGCGATCTCCGAGCAGCTCCAGGGAGGGAAGCCGCACTCCCTGTACACCGGCCAGAGCTGGCTGCTGCTGGCGAGGCTGCGGCTCGACCGCGGCGACGCCGAGGGCGCCAGGGCGGCCGCGCGGAGCGCCCTGGAGCACCTGTCCGACATGCTCGGCGAGGAGCACCCCGACACCCGGGCGGCGCGGGAGCTGGCGGGCCCCTGACGTCGTCCCTCAGCCCACCAGGAACCGGTGGAGGTACAGCCGCGCCTTGTTCCAGTCGCGCTGCGCGGTCCGCTCCGAGACGCCGCGCATGGCCGCGATCTCGCCCAGCGAGAAGCCGCAGAAGAACTTGAGGTCGACGAGCTCTGCCAGCCGGGGCTCGCTCGCCGCCAGCGCGTCGAGCGCGTCGCTCAGTCCCGACAGGTCCTCCGCCGGGCGCTCCCCGGCTGCCTCGGTGTCGAGGGCGGTGAGGTGGAAGGCGCCGCCGCGCTTCAGGGCCCGGCGCGCCCGCACGTGGTCGAGGATCAGGCCCCGCATGGCGCGGGCGGCGTAGGCGAAGAAGCGCGCCCGGTCGGGAAAGGTGGCGTCCCCCGAGGCCAGGCCCAGGTAGGCCTCGTGGAGCAGGGTGGTGGCACCCAGGGTGACGCCGCTCGAACGGAGCTGGGCCTGCGCCAGGCGGTGGAGCTCCGCGTAGAGCGTGGCGAAGAGCTCCGCCGGGGCGCTCCCCTGGAGCCGCTCCGCCTCGCGGATCAGGCCGCCGATCCTGGCCCCGGCGCCCGCGTGGGGCCCGGGCTCGCCGCTGCCCATGGAGCAGGCCTCCCCGGCGCTGGCTCCTCGCCGGTATAGCCGCCCGTGACGGCGGGTGCAGGGGAGCGGCCGCGGGCGTGCGCCACGTACCCGGCCGGGTTCCCGGTCCGCGGGGACCGCCCCCCAAGCGGACCGCATCACACCTGTCGGGTTCGGATCCCGGTCTCCGATGGGAGGGGAAGAGGGCCGGGCACTACCGCCCGCACAGAACCCGAGGGAAGACATGCCAGGTGCCACGAGCAGGGTCGCGCTCACCGCCGCCGCCGCACTGATGGCCGTCGCCTGCGATCCGACGACGCCCGTCGCCCCGGCCGCCTCGTCCGCCGTCGAGGCAGCCCGATCCAGCAGCGTCTTCAGGGCCTCGAACGACTCCGGCGCCGCCGAGACCATCAACGCCTCCGGCGGGCCGGTGGTCGACCCGGGCAACCCGTTCTTCCAGTCGCTCGGAACCAACGGCCGGTCCTGCGCCACCTGCCACGACGCGCGCGACAACATGACCATCACGCCGCGGCGCGTCCAGGCGCGCTTCGCCGCCACCGGCGGGAGGGATCCCATCTTCCGCACCGTGGACGGGTCGAACTCCCCGCTGGCCGACGTCTCGACGGTCATCGCCAGGCGGGCCGCCTACAGCATGCTGCTCACCAAGGGGCTCATCCGCGTCGGCATCGGGATCCCCGACGGCGCCGAGTTCGAGCTGGTCGGGGTCCAGGACCCGTACGGCTACGCCAGCGCCGCCGAGCTGTCGCTCTTCCGCCGACCCCTGCCCTCCTCGAACCTCCGGTTCCTCTCCACCGTGATGTGGGATGGACGGGAGACGTTCAAGGACGCGGGCCAGCCGACCGGCTTCGCGCCGCTGGGCTTCGACCTGGCCGACCAGGCGAACGCCGCCACCCTGGGCCACGCGCAGGGCGCCGTGGCGCTGACCGACGCCCAGCGGCAGGCCATCGTCGACTTCGAGATGCAGCTCTTCACGGCGCAGGTGGAAGACGACGCCGCCGGCGACCTGGACGAGGGCGGCGCCACCGGCGGGCCGCGCTTCCTCTCGGGGCAGCCGTTCGCCTTCGGGATGAACGACCCGCTCGACGGCGGCCCGTTCGACCCGGTGGTGATGACCGAGTTCGCGGCCTGGAGCGGCTCGCCCCGGAGCGGGCGGGCCTCGGTGGCGCGGGGCCAGGACATCTTCAACAACCGGCCCCTGTCCATCACCGGCGTCTCGGGGCTGAACGACGACCTCGGCGTGGCCTCGATCCAGGGCACCTGCACCACCTGTCACGACACGCCCCACGCCGGCGATCACTCGGTCCCGGCGCCGCTGCGCATCGGCGTCGACCTGCCGGCTCCGGGGGGAGGCCTCGACACCTCGGGGATGCCGGTCTACACGCTGCGCAACAAGGCGACCGGCGAGGTCCAGGTCACGACCGACCCCGGGCGCGCCCTCATCACCGGCAAATGGAAGGACGTCGGGCGCTTCAAGGGACCCGTCCTCCGCGGCCTGGCCGGCCGGGCCCCGTACTTCCACAACGGCTCCGCGCCCGACCTCGAGACGGTGGTGGGCTTCTACGACGTGCGGTTCGGGCTCGGCCTCACCGACCAGGACAAGGCGGACCTGGTGGCCTTCCTGCGGTCGCTCTGACGGCCCGGCGGCCGGGCCCAGCGCGCCGGCTACCGCGGGGTCATGGTGCGGCGCTTCCCGGCGAGCTCGCGCTGGAGCGCCTGCGCCTCCTCGCGGCGGCCGGCGCAATCGGCGCACTCGAGCGCGAAGGGGAGCGCCTCGAGGCGGCCAGGCTCGATCTCCTCGCCGCAGTCCCGGCAGACGCCGTACTCGCCGGCCTCGAGCCGCCGCAGGGCGGCGTCGATCTGGGCGACCTCGCTCCGCTCCACCTCGCCCAGCCGCGAGAGGTCGTACTGCAGCTGCTCGCTCTGGGACGCCTCCTCGATCTCCGCGTCGCGCTCCGCCCTCCGCAGCTGGTCGATCCCGGCCGCGGTCCGGCGGCCCGCGATCAGGATGGCCTGGCGGCGGCCCAGGAGACGCAGCTTGAGGGCCTCGAGCTCGCTGGCGCGCATGGCGCACCTCCCGTCTCGCCCTCGAGCATCTGCCCGTCGGGCCCGGGATGCCTGCGGCAATCGGCCGCCGGCCGCCTAGCCCACCCGGACGTGCTTGCGGATCCACTGCGAGAAGGCGCGCCCGTCGTAGTAGTGGCCCATGGTGTAGAAGCAGGTGGACGAGCACTGGGGGAGGCACCTCTCCTTGACCGCGCGCAGCCGCTCGCCGTCGAAGCGCGGCTCCCCGATGCGGCCCCAGTCGCCGTCGTAGGTGATGAGGTCGAAGCAGGGCGACAGCGTGCCGTCGGGCCGGATGAGGGCGCCGTTGTGGCCGGCGCGGCAGTCCCACGGCTGCATCCGTCCCCGCATCCGGTCCTTGAAGGCCTCGAGGTGCTTGATGGAGTTGACCATGGGCCAGCCCGCCCGCTGCCGGGCGATGAGCCAGTCCAGCAGCGCGTCCACCTCGTCGTGCTGGTCGGGGGTGATGTGCACCCCGTCCTTCCGGTGGCCGTAGTGGTCCAGGCCCACGAACCCCTGGGGGGGCTCGTTGAGGTGGTAGTCGGTCGCGATCCGGTGCTGGTGTGCGATCTCGGTCAGCAGCTTCACGTCCCGGATGTTGGTGCGGCAGATGTTGATGTTGAAGAAGACCAGGTACCCGTACCTCGACTGCCGCTCGACGAGATGGCGGAACTGCGGCTCGACGGCGAGCAGCGCCTTGGGCAGGCCGCGGCGGGGCGCGACGCAGTCCACCGCCAGGTTGATGGCCGCCACCCCGGCGCGGCCGACCTCGTCGATGAAGGCCTCGTCGAGGAGGTACCCGTTGGTCGGCAGGTAGACGAAGAAGCCGTGGCGCGCGCCGTAGCGCACGATCTCCAGGATCAGGTCCTTTCGCAGGAGAGGCTCGCCCCCCATGATGGCCAGCACCCGGCACCCCACCGACTTCAGCCAGTCGATGGCGGCCTTGGCCGTGGGGAGGTCCATGCCCGGCCGGCGGTTGTCGAACTGGAAGCAGTAGTGGCAGTCGATGTTGCACTGCCACTCGGTGAACAGGTAGCAGAGCACCGGCCGGAACTCGTCCGCGCGGATGCGGGAGTTGATGTAGGGGATCGCCCAGCAACGCAGGGCGCGGACCCCGTTCCGGCCCTTGTAGGAGATGGCTTCGAGCACGGCTGAACCTCCGTGGGGAGCGATTCTGGGGGAGGCACCGGAGGCGGTCGCACCCGAAACGCGACTGCGACAACGTGCCGCGGCCGCGCGCCCGTGGCGGTGCGCTCCATGTCCCGGCATGCGCGATGTGGAATGCGTTGCCCTGCTGCAATGGGCGCTTCCCCGGCTGGGGCTGCGCTGGGAAGGGTTCCGCAAGGTGCGCCGCCAGGTCTGCAAGCGGATCGCGCGGCGGATGCAGTCGCTCGCGATCGGGAGCGCCTCGGGCTATCGCGACCGCCTCGGGTCGGACGCAGGGGAATGGGAGGTGTTCGATGGGATGTGCCGCGTCACCATCTCGCGATTCCTGCGCGATCGCGCGGTGTGGAAGCATCTGCAGGAGAGGGTGCTGCCCGAGGTGGCTCGCCTCGCCACGCTCCGCGGAGGGCCGGAGCTCCGCTGCTGGAGCGCCGGGTGCGCCTCGGGCGAGGAGCCCTACGGGATCGCGCTGCTCTTCCGGCTGGCGGTGGCGCCGGCCTTCCCGGGGCTGCGCCTCCGCCTGGTGGCGACCGACGCGGACGAGGCGATCCTCGAGCGCGCGCGCCGCGCCTGCTACCCGCCGCGCGCGGCCCGCTCGCTTCCGGCGGAGTGGCTCGCGCGCGCCTTCGAGACGCGCGATGGGGAGCTCTGCCTGCGCCCGGAGTTCCGCGAGCCGGTGGAGCTTCGACGCGAGGACCTCCGCCGCGCCATGCCGGAGGGCCCCTTCCACCTGGTGCTCTGCCGCAACCTGGCCTTCACCTACTTCGACGGCCCCCTGCAGCGGCGCGTCCTCGAGGGCATCGCGGTCCGGCTCGAGCCCGGAGGGTTCCTGGTCGTCGGGGCGCACGAGTCGCTGCCCGCAGGCAGCGCCCTCGCCCCGGCCGCCGGCCGCCTTCCCGTCTACTGCCGGCGCTAGGCGCCGGGGCCGGCGGGTACGCCGCGCCCGCGGCACGTTGTCGCTGCGCGGGCGCGGCCCCATCTTCGGCGCCGCGGGGGGCTACCGTGAGAGCACCCCCGTCCACCGCGCGCGTGACCCGCCGCGCAGGCCGGAGGTGGCGACATGGAGAGGTACCGCCTCACGACGGATGCGGAGGGCCGGCCCGGCGTCGAGGTCCCCCACCGGGGCCCGGGCTCGCTCCGCCACCCGATGTTCAACAAGGGCGCCGCCTTCACGCACGAGGAGCGGGCCGACCTGGGCATCGAAGGGCTCCTGCCCGACGCGGTGAGCACCCTCGACCAGGAGCAGGCGCGCGCCTACCGGAACGTCATGCGGGCCGCGGACCCGCTGGGGCGCTACATCGCCCTCGCCGACCTCCAGGACCGCGACGAGATCCTCTTCTACCGGCTTCTCGTGGATCACATCGCGGAGCTGATGCCACTCGTGTACACGCCGACGGTGGGCCAGGCCTGCCAGGAGTACAGCCACGTCTTCCGCCGCCCCCGGGGTCTGTGGATCACGCCTCGCTTCCGCGGGCGCATCCGGGAGGTGCTCGGGAACGCGCCCTTCGACGACGTCCGGCTGATCGTCGTCACCGACAACGAGCGGATCCTGGGCCTGGGAGATCAGGGCGCGGGCGGGATGGGGATCCCCATCGGCAAGCTCGCCCTGTACACCGCCGCCGCTGGAATCCACCCGGCCCAGTGCCTGCCCGTGAGCCTGGACGTGGGCACGGACAACCAGGCCCTGCTCGACGACGACCTGTACCTCGGCTGGCGCCACCGGCGCCTGCGGGGCGAGGAGTACGACGCGCTGGTGGACGAGTTCGTGGCCGCGGTGCGCTACCGGTTCCCCGGGGCCCTCCTCCAGTGGGAGGACTTCAAGAAGGGCAACGCGTTCCTGCTCCTCGACAGGTACCGGAAGGTCCTCACCTCCTTCAACGACGACATCCAGGGCAGCGCCGCGGTGGCCGTTGCCGGGATCCTGGCCAGCGGGCGCGCCACCGGGATCGCCCTCCGGGATCAGCGCACCGTGGTCCTGGGCGCGGGCGCGGCGGGGATCGGCATCTCGCGGCTCCTCCGCTCGGCCCTGAGGCGGGCAGGCCTCGCGGGCGAGGCGCTCACCGCGGCCATCGCCGTCCTGGACAGCGGGGGCCTTCTCGTGGACGACCGGGAGATCGCCGAGCCGCACAAGCGGGACTTCGTCTGGCCGGCCGCCCTGGCCGAGCGGCACGGCCTCGGCAGGGGAAGGCCGCGGGACCTGGAGTCGGTGGTGCGGGCCCTGAGGCCCACGGTGCTCGTCGGCGTCTCCGGCCAGCCGGGCCTGTTCACCGAGGCCGTCGTGCGCGGCCTGGCCGAGGGCGCGCCGAGGCCGGTGGTGCTGGCCATGTCGAACCCGACGAGCCGGGCGGAGGCCGTGCCCGCCGACGTCATCCGGTGGACCGAGGGTCGCGCGCTCGTCGCCACCGGCAGCCCCTTCGAGCCGGTCTCGTTCGGGGAGCGCACCATCCGGATCGGCCAGAGCAACAACGCCTTCGTCTTCCCGGGGACGGGCCTCGGAATCCTGGTCTCCGGGGCCCGTGAGGTGACCGACGGGATGTTCGCGGCCGCCGCCGACCGCCTGGCGGCGGAGATCCGGGACGCGGACCTGGCGGCGGGCAGCCTCTTCCCGCCCCCGTCGGATCTCCGCCGCGTCCAGGTCGCGATCGCCGAGGCGGTGGTGAAAGCGGCGCGCGAGGACGGGGTGGGAGCGCCGATCCCGGACGACGCCATCCCGGAGGCAGTGCGATCCCGGATGTGGGACCCCTGCTATCGAAGGGCGCTGCCCATGTAGTGACGGCGCGAGGGCGCCCCGGAGGAAGCCATGAGGAAGCAGAGCCGTGCCGGAACGTTGCCCGAGGTTCGCACCCTGCACATCGCCTTCGGAGACGGGCGGAGGGTGGACCGCCGCAGCGTCCGCTGTCCCGGCGACGGCCGGACGGTGGAGCTCGGCGAGTGCATGGCCTGCGCCGACCACGGCGGGCTGGCCGAGGACCGGGCCGCGGGCGTCGAGCGGGTCGCCTGCCGGCGCGTGGCGAGCGCGCGGGGCGCGCCGCGGGGGCGGGCGAGGGGCAGGCGCCGCGCGGGGACGGGGGAGGAGGCGGGCCGGGCGCGGCTCTCGGAGATCATGACGGTGGACGTGCTGGCGGTGCGGCCCGACGTCAGCCTCGAGGCGTTCGCCGAGCTCCTCCTCGAGCGCGGCATCGGCGGCGCACCGGTCGTCGACGAGGAGGGGCGCCCCGTGGGCGTCGTCTCCAAGACCGACGTCATCGGCGAGCGCCTGCTCGCGGGCGACACCGAGGAGGCCCTGGGCCCGGGCCTCCAGGCGAGCCGCGGCCACTTCCGCGTCGAGGTCGGGCCCGGCTTCCACGCCGAGTCCCTGCCGCGGACCACGGTGGCCGATGCCATGACGCACGCCGCGATGAGCCTGTCCGAGGACGCGCCGGTGGCCGAGGCCGCGGTGCTCCTGGCGACCCGCGGGATGCACCGCGTTCCGGTGATCTCGGGCGACGGCAGGGTCGCCGGAATCGTGACCAGCGCGGACGTCGTGCGGTGGGTCGCCCAGCAGGCCGGCCGCCTGCCGGACCCCGGGGTCGCGCTGCGCCGCAAGCCACGGCGCCGGTAGGGGCCCGCGGTGTCGCCGGCGCCGGGCCCGGCCGCGGCCTTCCAGCCCGCCTACCTCCTGCTGGGCCCGGGCGAGCTGGACGAGCGCGCGCGGATCGCCGGGCGCCACCTGGAGCGCTGCGACCTGTGCGGCCGCCGCTGCGGCGTGAACCGGAAGCAGTCGATCCGCGGCGCCGTGTGCCGGACCGGCGAGCGCGCCCGGGTCCACGCCGCCTTCGCCCACTTCGGCGAGGAGGCCTGCCTCACCGGGTGGGCCGGCTCGGGGACCATCTTCTTCTCCTGGTGCAACCTCCGGTGCGTCTACTGCCAGAACTGGGAGATCTCCTGGTGCGGCGCGGGACGCGAGGTGGGCCCCGACGACCTGGCCGCGATGATGCTGGCCCTGCAGCGCGCCGGTTGCCACAACGTGAACCTCGTCTCCCCGAGCCACGTGGTGGCGCAGGTCCTGGCTGCCGTGGCCGTCGCCGCGCGCCGGGGGCTGCGGCTCCCCCTGGTGTACAACACCGGCGGCTACGACAGCCCCGAGGGCCTGGCGCTCCTCGACGGCGTGGTCGACGTCTACATGCCCGACGTGAAGTACGGCGACTCCGAGGTGGCCCGCCGCTACTCCCACGTGCGGGACTACGTCGCCGTGAACCGCGCCGCCGTGCGGGAGATGCACCGCCAGGTGGGCGACCTGGTCGTCGACGGAGACGGGATCGCGCGGCGGGGGCTCCTGGTGCGGCACCTCGTCCTGCCGGGCGGCCTCTCGGGCACGGAAGAGGCGCTCCGGTTCATCGCCGAGGAGATCTCGCCCGACACCTGGCTGAACCTCATGGGCCAGTACCGGCCCTGCTTCCAGGCGCCGGAGCACCCCGCCCTGGCACGGCGGCCCACCGGCGCGGAGCTGGCGGCCGCGGCCGGCGCGGCGCGCCGCCTGGGCCTGCGGCGGCTCGATCCGGGCTCGGTCCGGTGAGGGTCCCGCCGGCTGCGCCGGCCCGGACGCCCTGCTCGAATGGGCAGGCGTGGCCTCCCCGCCCATGCTACGCGTGAGGCCATGGGACATCTCGGCCGGCTCAAGGAGCAGTACCGCGACCTCGCGGACCGGCTCCAGGCCGGGCCCGTGGCCTTCCCGGAGCCGCCGGATCCCGGGGCCTGGCAGGGCTGGCGGGAGATCCTCGAGATCCTCTACACGCCGGAGGACGCCGCCCTGGCGGCCCGCCTGCCGGTGCGGCC
This sequence comes from Anaeromyxobacteraceae bacterium, assembly GCA_035455425.1. Classification (GTDB taxonomy): domain Bacteria; phylum Myxococcota; class Myxococcia; order Myxococcales; family Anaeromyxobacteraceae; genus JACRMN01. Next base: position 25,382 of record DATIFE010000207.1, read on the forward strand.
CATGTCGCTCGACCGCCTGGCGGAGCGGCTCGGGATCCCGGCGGCCGAGCTCCAGCCCCGGCTCGACGGCATGTGCGACAAGGGCCTGGTGATGGACCTGGTGAACCCGCGCACCGGGCGGGCCGCCTACCTGCTCTCGCCGCCCGTGGTCGGCTTCTTCGAGTACTCGCTCATGAGGGCGCACGACTCCGTTCCCAAGAAGCGGATGGCCGAGGCGCTCCACGCCTACACCCACGGCGACGAGACCTTCGCCCGCGAGGCCTTCGGGGGCGACACCACCATCGGCCGGGCGCTGGTGCACGAGACGGCGCTGGCCGACGACCCGCTGCCCGACGTCCTCGACTGGCAGCGCGCCACCGCGGTCGTCGGGGAGGCGCGTTCCTGGGCGGTCTCGCTGTGCTACTGCCGGCACAAGGCCGAGCACCTGGGACAGGCCTGCGGCGCCCCGCAGGAGATCTGCCTCTCGCTGAACGGCGGGGCCGACTTCGTGGTCCGCCGGCGCTTCGGCCGGGCCATCGAGCGGAGCGAGGCGCTCGAGGTCCTGGAGAGGTCGCGTGCGGCGGGCCTGGTGCAGATCGCCGACAACGTCCGCAACCGGCCCACCTTCGTGTGCAACTGCTGCGGCTGCTGCTGCGAGCAGCTCCAGGGCGCGAGCCGGTGGGGGCTGGCCGCGGTGAACCCGAGCGGCTTCGCGCCGCGGCGCGATGCGGCGGTGTGCAGCGGCTGCTCGCGCTGCGCCCGCGCCTGCCCGCTGGCGGCCATCGAGATGGTCCCGGAGCGGCACCCCGGCAGGCAGAAGAGCGGCCTCGCGCCCTCGGTCGACGAGACTCGCTGCATCGGCTGCGGCGCCTGCGCCACCGCCTGCCACAAGGGCGCGATGCGGATGCACCCCGGCGGCTCGCCGCGGCCGGTGCCGGCGACCGCGGTGGAGCGCGTGGTGCGCATGGCGCTCGAGCGCGGCCGCCTGGCCGACCTCCTCTTCGACGAGGGTGCCGGGCTGGGCAGCCGCTTCCTCCACCACGCGGTGCGGGCCATCGGCCGGCTCCCGCCGGCGTCGCGGCTGCTGGCCTCGGAGCAGGTGCGCTCGCGCTTCGTGCGGTCGGCGCTCGGGCGCTTCCGCGACGAGGCGTAGGGGAGGGTGCCCCGGGTGGCCGGGAACGTCCCGCCTAGCCGACCATCTCCTCGTCGGCGTAGCACCAGGTCCAGCCCTCGTCCGGCTGGAACGACCGGATGAGCGGGTGCCCGGTGTCGCGGAAGTGCCTCGTGGCGTGCTTGCCGGGCGAGGAGTCGCAGCAGCCGACGTGGCCGCAGGCCCGGCACAGCCGGAGGTGCACCCAGCGGCCCCCCGTCGCCAGGCACTCCTCGCAGCCCCTGGGCGTTTTCGGCGGCGGGTCCCTGGCTTCCCGGAGGTGCGTGCAGGCCATGGGCGTCTTCTCCCCGTCGGCGCGCTGCCACGTCTCCTTCCCCGGCAGGGCCGCCGCCGCCACGGTTTCCGCCGGCGCACCCCGAGTGGATGCCGGGGGCCTCCCCGGGGCCTTGCGGGCGCGAGGCGACGTGCGCTTGGTACGGGAGCCCATGCCTGCCGACGCGGCCCCCCGCACCGCCCCCCTCCTGGCCGCCCTCCTCGGCCTCGCCCTGGCGGGTTGCGGTGGCGGGGGAAAGGGCACGGGAGGCCCGGCGACCGGATGCCAGGATCTGGACGGCGATGGGTTCACGACCTGTGGTGGAGACTGCTGTGACGTGGCCGGCCCTGGCTGCCCCGACCCGGCGAGCGTCAACCCGGGCGCCTTCGACGTGCCCGGGAACGGCGTGGACGACGACTGCAGCGGCGCGGCCGACGACGCCCCGGCGACCTGCGACGTGGGGCTGGCCTCCAACTCGTCGAGCGCGGCCGACTACGCCGCCGCCATCGACCTCTGCCAGACCTCGACCGGGCCCGGGGTCCGCTGGGGGGTCCTCTCCGCGGGCCTGGTCCTGGCGGACGGCACCGGCGCTCCCGACGCGGCGCAGGCCTCGATCCGGCCGGCCTTCGGCGGGACGGCGAGCCTCTCGGGGAGCTCCCTGGTCGTCCTCTCGACGGGGCACGCGGCGGCGACCGGGCAGGCCAATCCCTCCTTCATCGCCTTCCAGCCCGGGCTCGCCGTGGGAACGTCCTCGTCGGCCCCGGCCGACTGGCTCGCCGCGAACGGCGGCGCGATGCCGGCTGCCCCGGGCTGCCCCGCCCCGAGCGGCACCACCGTCGTCGACCCGGTGATGCTCGTCCTGCGGGTCCGCGTGCCCACGAATGCCCGCTCCTTCGAGCTCCCCGTCAAGTACCTCACCAGCGACTACCCGGAGTGGGCCTGCAGCCCCTACGACGACCGTGCCGTCGTGCTGCTCGACTCGAGCTGGACCGGATCTCCCGCCAACCCCGGCGACAAGAACCTGGCGGTCTACCGGACGCCCGGCGGCCTCGGCTACCCGCTCGACGTCAACCTGGCCACCGGGAACACCGGGCTGTTCACCGCCTGCGTGAACGGCAACCTCGGCTGTACCGCGGGCGCGACCCCGGGGACGGCGAGCACCTGCACCGAGGTCGCCTCGCTCGCGGGCACCGGTCTCGACGGCTCCGATCCGGGCAACTGCGATGCGGGCAGCCTGGTCGGCGGCGGCACCGGCTGGCTCGCGGTCCGGGGCAACGTCGTCGGGGGCGAGATCATCACCCTGCGCATCGGGCTCTGGGACACCTCCGACGGCGTCAACGACTCGGTGGCGCTGCTCGACGGCTTCCGCTGGTCCACCCAGGTGGCGCAGCCGGGGCTGTTCATCCGCTAGGATGTCCCTTCATGGACGTCCTCCAGCCGCCCGGATGGCCCAGGCCCCGGGGCTACTCGAACGGAATCGTCGCCCGCGGGCGCCTGGTCTTCGTCGCCGGGCAGGTGGGCTGCAACGCGCAGCAGAAGTTCGAGAGCGGCGACCTCGTCGGGCAGGCGAGGCAGGCCCTGCGGAACGTGCTCGCCGTCCTGGCCGAGGCCGGGGCCGGGCCGGAGCACGTCTGCCGGATGACCTGGTACCTGGCCGACCGGGACGAGTACCTCTCGCGCCTCGCCGACCTGGGGGCCGCCTACCGGGAGGTCATGGGGAGGAGCTTCCCGGCGATGACCGCGATCCAGGTCGCGGGCTTCGTCGAGCCCGGCGCCCGGCTGGAGATCGAGGCCACCGCGGTCGTCCCCGAGTAGCCGCCTTGCCCTCGCTCCGCGACTGGCTGGCGGAGGCCCCGTTCGCGCTCGGCCTCTCGTCGGGGTTCTTCGGGTTCTTCGCCCACGCCGGCGTGGTCTCGGTGCTGGAGGAGGAGGGGCTGCTGCCGGAGCGCATCTGCGGCTCGAGCGCCGGCGCCCTCGTCGGCGGGCTCTGGGGCGCTGGCCTGCCGGCCCGGCGGATCCGCGAGGAGCTGCTCTCCCTGCGCCGCGAGCACTTCTGGGACCCGGGTCCCGGCCTCGGGCTCCTGCGCGGCGAGCTGTTCCGGGCGCGGCTCGAGGCGCTGCTGCCGGTGCGGACCTTCGAGGAGTGCCCGCGGCCGGTGGCGCTCTCGGCGTTCGACGTGCTCGGGTGGCGCACCGCCGTGCTGGCGAGCGGCCCGCTGGCGCCGGCCATCCAGGCGTCCTGCGCCGCCCCGCTGCTGTTCCACCCGGTGCGCATCGGCCGCCGGCTCTACGCGGACGGCGGCGTGCGCGATCGCCACGGCCTCGGGGCGCTGGGCGCGGAGGAGCGCGTGCTCTACCACCACCTGACGTCAATCTCGCCGTGGCGGCGCCGGGGGAGCCCGGCCCTGCGCGTGCCGGTTCGCCCCTCGCTCCGGGCGGTGGCGCTCGAGGGGTTGCCGCGCCTCGGCCCCTTCCGCCTCGAGCGCGGGGCCGAGGCGATGGAGCGGGCGGCGGAGGGCATGCGCCGGGCGCTGGACGCCCCCGGAGGCGCCGCCGGGTGACCCGAGGCGACTTGACGCAGGTCCCGCCGGCCTGCTAGCAATTAAACCGGCTGGCCGGTTTTTCTCGGCTCCCCCGGGAGGCGACCTTGAACGCGATGAGCGAGAAGGAGCTCCTCCGGAAGGAAGCCATCGGCCGCGCGGCCGCCAAGCTCTTCGACGAGAAGGGCTACCTGGAGACCAGCCTCAAGGACATCTCGGCCGAGGCGGGCGCCAGCAAGGGCGCCATCTACTACTACTTCTCCAGCAAGCACGAGATCCTGTTCTTCATCCTCGACACCTACATGGACAGCCTCCTCCACGGGCTGGAGGACGAGCTGCGGGGCCTGCCGCCCGGCGTGGCGCGGGTCGAGTACATCACCCGGCGCCACCTGTCGCTCTACAACAACCGGGTCCCGGAGGCGAAGGCCCTCCTGGTGGACGCCACCAACCTTCCCAAGAAGGACTTCCGGATCGTCGCCGGCAAGCAGAAGCGGTACGCGGGCATCCTCGTCGACGCGCTGTCCGAGTACTTCGGCAGGAGGATGCCGCCGGTCCACCTCAAGGCCATCGCCTACATCCTCTTCGGGATGTGCAACTCGGTCATGCACTGGCACGACCCCGAGGGGCCCATCAAGCTCGATGAGCTCACCGAGATGTGCGTGAACATCTTCCTCCGAGGAACGGCCCATTACTTCGGGGCGGGCGGCCGCCGGAGGGCGGAGGGCGCATGACGGATTCCAGCCGGGAGCTGCTCGACATCCTCGCGTCGATGGTGCGGATACGCCGGGTCGAGGAGCGCCTCACCGAGCTCTTCAGCCAGGGGAAGATCCCCGGCTTCATCCACACCAGCATCGGCCAGGAGGCGGTCGCGGCGGGCGTCTGCTCGGCCCTGGAGCGGGAGGACTCGATCCTCACCACCCACCGCGGCCACGGTCACGCGGTGGCCAAGGGCATCGACCTGAAGCGCTTCATGGCCGAGATCTTCGGACGCCGCAACGGCTTCTGCAAGGGCAAGTCCGGCTCGATGCACGTGGCCGACCGGGAGATCGGGGTCGCCGGGGCGAACGGCATCGTCGGCGGCGGCCTGCCCATCGCGCTCGGGACCGCCTTCGCCGCGCAGTACCGCGGCGGGAAGGCGGTCACCGTCTGCTTCTTCGGCGACGGCGCCTCCAACCAGGGCACCTTCCACGAGGCCCTGAACATCGCCGCGCTGTGGAGCCTGCCGGTGGTCTTCTGCTGCGAGAACAACCGGTGGGCGCAGTTCACGCCGCAGAGCCGCTACATGAAGGTGGAGCACGTCGCCGCGCGGGCGGAGTCGTACGGGATGGTGGGCGTGACCGTGGACGGCAACGACGTGCTGCAGGTGCGCCGGGCCGCGCAGGAGGCGGTGGCCTGGGCGCGGCGGGGCGAGGGCCCGACGCTGCTGGAGTGCGAGGTCGGCCGGTGGTTCGGCCACTACGTCGGCGACGCTCAGAAGTACCGCTCGGCGGACGAGGTGAAGACGGCCCGGACGCTCGATCCCATCCAGCGGTTCGCGAGCGCGCTGGTGGAGTCGAAGGCCCTCGGCTGGGACGGGCTGGAGGCCATCGAGGCGCGGATCCGGGCGGAGATCGACGCCGCCGTCGCCTTCGCGGTCGAGAGCCCGGCCGCCGATCCCGAGGAGCTCCTCACCGACGTCTATGCCTGAGCGCGGGCCCGCGGCCGCGGGCCCGGCACGAGCGACCACAGCCCGGAGAACCCCGATGAGGGAAACGCGCTACGTCAAGGCCGTCAACGAGGCGCTGTTCGAGGAGATGGCCCGGGACGAGAACGTCTTCGTCGTGGGCGAGGACGTGGGCGGCGCCGGCGGTGCGTTCAGCGCCACGCGCGATCTCCTGCAGCGCTTCGGCGAGCGGCGCGTCCGCGACACCCCCATCAGCGAGGCGGCCATCGTCGGGATCGCCACCGGCGCCGCCATGCAGGGCTTGCGGCCGGTGGCGGAGATCATGTTCGCCGACTTCCTGACGCTCTCGATGGACCAGGTCGTCAACCAGCTGGCCAAGGTCCGCTACATGTTCGGCGGGATGTACCGGATGCCGGTGGTGATCCGGGCCGCCACCGGCGGCGGCCTCAACGCCGGGCCGCAGCACTCGCAGTCCCTCGAGGCCTGGTTCGCCCACGTGCCCGGGCTCAAGGTGGTGATGCCGGCCACGCCCTACGACGCGAAGGGCCTCCTCAAGGCGGCCATCCGCGACGACAACCCGGTCCTCTTCCTCGAGCACAAGGCCCTGTACGCCTCGAAGGGAGACGTCCCGGAGGAGGAGTACCTGGTCCCCATCGGCAAGGCGGACGTGAAGCGGGCCGGGAAGGACGTGACCATCGTGACGGCCTCCCGCATGGTCCACCACTGCCTCGAGGCGGCCGCGGCGCTCGCCGGCGAGGGGATCGAGGCCGAGGTGATCGACCTGCGCACCATCAGCCCGCTCGATCGGGAGGCGATCCTCCGGTCCGTCGAGAAGACCTCGCGGCTGGTCGTGGCCCACGAGGCGGTGAAGGCCTTCGGCTTCGGCGCCGAGATCGTGGCCATGGTCTGCGAGGAGCTGGGCGGCCGCGTGCGCCGGCCCGCGCGGGTGGGTGCGCCGTTCGTTCCGGTGCCGTTCGCCCAGGAGAAGCAGTACCTGCCCGCCGCCGCCGACGTGGTCCAGGCCGTGAAGCGCGTGATGGTCTCCTGAGGGAGGGCTCGTGGCCATCGAGCTCCAGATGCCCAAGATCGGCCTCACGATGACCGAGGGCAAGGTCGTCGAGTGGCGCAAGCAGGTCGGCCAGCGCGTGGAGAAGGGCGAGGTGGTCTTCGTCTTCGAGACCGAGAAGACCACCTTCGACGTCGAGTCGCCGGGGGCGGGCTTCCTGGCCCGCATCGTCGTCGAGGAGGACGAGACCGTGCCGGTGGGCGCGGTGGTCGGCCTGCTGGCGGAGCGCGAGGGGGAGAAGATCGAGTGGACGGGCCGGGCCGACGCACCCGCCGCGCCGCCCGCGGCGGCGGCATCCGGAGTGCCCGCGCCGGCCGGGGGCAGGCTGGTGGTGCCGTCCGGCATGCGCCGGGTGATCGCCGAGCGGATGTCGGCCTCCCGGCGCGAGGCGGCCCAGGCCGAGATGACCGTCTCGATCGACGCCACCCGGCTGCTGGAGGCCCGGGAGGCGCTCGGCGCCGGGGTGGAGCGGGAGGCCGGCGCCCCCCTCACCGTCACCGACCTGGTGCTGGCGGTGACCGCGGCCGCGGTTTCGTCGCACCCCGACCTGAACTCCCGCTGGACGCCGGAGGGCATCCTGTACCTCGACGCCATCCACATGGGGGTGGCCCTGTCCGTCCCGGACGGCCTGGTGGTCCCGGTGATCCGGGACATCGGGCGGAAGACGCTCGCCCAGGTGGCCGGGGCCCGGGCGCGGCTGGTGGAGCGCGGGCGGGCCGGCGAGCTCACTCCCGACGAGATCAAGGGGAGCACCATCACCGTCTCGTCGCTGGGGATGTTCGGCGTCGAGCAGTTCACCGCCATCCTCAACCCGCCCGAGAGCGCCATCCTGGCGGTCGGCGCGATCCGGGACGTGCCGGTCGCCGTCGACCGGCAGGTGGTCGTGCGGCCGGTGATGAAGGTGACGCTGAGCTACGACCACCGGGTCGTCGACGGGGCGGCGGCGGCCCGGTTCCTGAAGACGTTCCGCGAGCTCGCGGAGAGCCCCTCGTCCGTCGTCGCCTAGGAACGGGATGGGAGACCGAGACCGATGAGCGCGGGCGCGAGCGAAGGTCCGATCCTCCGGTGCGACGGCGTCGGCCTCTCCTTCGGGAGCGTCCAGGCCCTCTCCGACATGACCTTCGAGGTGGCCCGCGGGGAGTTCGTCAGCATCATCGGCCCGAACGGCGCCGGGAAGACCAGCGTCATCAACACCATCACCGGCTTCTACCGGCCCACGCAGGGGCGCATCCACTTCAAGGGGCGGGACATCACCCGCCTGCCGCCGCACAAGGTGAGCCGGGCCGGGATCGCCCGGACCTTCCAGAACACCGAGCTCTTCGCCGGGCTGACGGTCCTGGAGAACCTGCTCGCGGCCCGGCACATGTACCTCAAGTCCAACATCCTCTCCTGCGCGCTCTACTACGGGCTGGCCGAGCGGGAGGACATCGAGGCCCGGCAGGTCGTCGAGGACATCATCGACCTGCTCGAGATGGAGGCCATCCGCAAGCAGGAGGTGGGGACGCTCCCCTATGGGCAGCGGAAGCGGGTGGAGCTCGGGCGGGCGCTGGCCCTGGAGCCGGAGCTCATCCTGCTCGACGAGCCCACGGTGGGGATGAACCTGGAGGAGAAGGAGGACATGGTCCGCTTCATCCTCGACGTCAGCGAGGAGAAGGGGACCACCATCGTGCTGGTGGAGCACGACATGGACATCGTGATGGACATCTCCGACCGGGTCATCGTGTTCGACTTCGGCACGAAGATCGCGGAGGGGACCCCCGCCCAGATCAAGACCCACGACCGGGTCATCCAGGCCTACCTGGGAACGGGGTGACGCCTGCTCCTCGAGCGCCGACCATGGCCGACCTCGACACCTACCCCAAGCTCCTGATCCGGAACCGCCAGACGTCGGGCGACCGGGTGGCCCTGCGCCGCAAGGACCGGGGGATCTGGAAGAGCTACACCTGGAGCGACTCCTGCGAGCAGGTGCGCCTGCTCTGCCTGGGACTGGTGGCGCTGGGCCTCCGGCCCGGCGACAAGGTCGGCCTCATCGGCGACGACGAGCCGGAGGGCTTCTGGGCCGAGGCCGCCATCCAGTCGGCGGGGGCGGCGGTGGTGGCGATGTGGAGCGACTCGATCCCATCCGAGATCGCCTACGTCCTCCAGCACTCCGACGCGCGATTCGTCATCGCCGAGGACCAGGAGCAGGTCGACAAGCTCCTGGAGATCAAGGATTCCGTCTCCGGGGTGCAGAAGGTGATCTTCTGGGACCGCAAGGGGATGCGGCGGTACGACGACCCCATCCTGCTCGGCTTCGACGCGCTGCGGAGCCTGGGGAGGAGCCACGGCGAGGCCCACCCCGGCGCCTTCGAGGACCTGGTGGCGCGGACCCGCGGCTCGGACGTGGCGCAGATCTCGTACACCTCCGGGACCACCAGCCTCCCCAAGGGGGCGGTCCTCACCCACGACGCCATCCTGGCCTCCGCCCGGCGGATGCAGGAGACCTGCCCCCTCGCGCCGGGCGAGGACGTCATCACCACCCTGGCCACCGCCTCGGTCTTCCACTCCTGGTTCGCGGGCTACAACTACATGAGCCGGGTGGTCATCAACTTCCCGGAGGAGCCCGAGACCCTGATGCAGGACTTCCGCGAGATCTCGCCGCGGTTCCTGCTCATCACCCCGCGCCAGTGGGAAAGCCTCTCCTCGATGACGCAGACGCGGATCGGCGACGCCGGCCTCCTGAAGCGCTCCGCCTACCGGCTCTTCCTGCCCGTCGGCTACCGGGTGGCGGACTGGCGCTCCCAGGGCCGGGCCGTTCCCCTCGGGTGGCGGCTGCTCCACGCGCTCGCAGACCGGATCGTCTTCGCCCCGCTCCGCGACAAGCTCGGCGTCACCCGGACGCGGTATCCGTTCACCGGCAGTGCGTTCCTGAGCCCGGACTTCTTCCGGTTCTTCCAGGCGGTCGGCATCAACCTGCGCCAGATCTACGGGAGCACCGAGGCGGGCGTGGTGAGCATGCACCGCGAGGACGAGATCGACAACCACAGCGTGGGCCGGATCTGCCGCGGTGCCGAGGTGCGGATCTCCGAGGCCCAGGAGATCCTGGTGCGCGGGCCCAGCGTCTTCTCCGGGTACCACAAGGATCCGGAGAAGACCGGGCAGGTCATCCGCGACGGCTGGTTCCACACCGGCGACTCGGGCCACGTGGGCGAGCGCGGGCACCTCTACTACCAGGACCGGATCGACAACCTCGACGAGCTCCGCGGCGGGCACCGCTACGCCCCGGCGTACATCGAGGGGAAGCTGAAGTTCAGCCGGTACATCCAGGACGTGATGGCCGTCGGCGGCAAGGACCGGGACTTCCTGTCGGTCATCATCAACATCGACTTCGACAGCATCGGCAAGTGGGCCGAGGCCCGCCGCCTCTCCTACACCACCTTCGCCGACCTCTCGCAGAAGGAGGAGGTGGGCGAGCTCATCCGGGGCGACCTGGACCGCGTGAACCAGGTGCTCCCCGCGCCGGCGCGGGTCCAGCGCTTCGTGCTGCTGCCCAAGGAGTTCGACGCCGACGAGGGGGAGCTGACCCGGACGCGCAAGCTCAAGCGGAAGTTCCTGCAGGACCGGTACCGCGAGCTCATCGACGCCATCTACCAGGGAAGGCCCGAGGTCCCCATGGTGACCGAGGTGCGGTACCGGGACGGCCGGAGGGGAAAGGTCACGACGAGCCTCAAGGTGCGGTCGGTGTCCCCGGCGCGGGGCGAGCTGCGCGAGCTGGCTCCGGCCCGCGAGGCGAGGGCCTAGCGTGCTGACCCTGAGCAACGTCGAGGTCAAGTACGCCGGGGTCATCCTGGTCCTCCGCGGCGTGTCCCTCCAGGTCCCGGAGGGGAAGATCGTGTCGCTGCTGGGCAGCAACGGCGCCGGCAAGACCACCACCCTCAAGGCCATCTCCGGGCTGCTGCGCACCGAGCTGGGCGAGGTGACCGCGGGCGCCATCGAGTACCAGGGCCGCCGCATCGACAGGCTCGACCCCGAGCAGATCGCCAAGATGGGGATCATCCAGGTGATGGAGGGGCGGAAGGTGCTGAAGCACCTGACCGTCGAGGAGAACCTGCGGCTCGGCGGCTACATCCGGCCCAACGGCGAGGTCCGCCGGGACCTGGAGCGGGTCTACGGGTACTTCCCCCGGCTGCGGAGCCGCCGCAACGCGGTGAGCGGGTACCTCTCCGGCGGGGAGCAGCAGATGATGCTCATCGGGCGCGCCATGATGGCCCGGCCGAGGCTCATGCTGCTCGACGAGCCGTCGATGGGGCTGGCGCCGCTGATCGTCCGGGAGATCTACGAGATCGTGCGGCGGCTTAGCGCCGAGGAGAGGACCACCATCCTCCTCGTCGAGCAGAACGCCAAGGCCGCCCTCGCCACCAGCGAGCTCGCCTACGTGCTGGAGAACGGCCGCGTGGTCCTCGACGGCCCGGCCGCGGCCCTGGCCGACAACGAGGACATCCGCGAGTTCTACCTGGGCCTCGGGAAGCTCGGCGAGAAGAAGAGCTACCGGGCGGTGAAGACGTACAAGCGGAGGAAGAGATGGCTGTGACGGGAGGCTGAGGTGGAGCTCTTCGGAATGCTGGTGATCTCCGGCGCGATGAACGGGGCCATCTACGGCCTCGTCGCGCTGGGGTTCGTCCTCGTCTACAAGGCCTCGGCGGTCCTCAACTTCGCCCAGGGCTACATGCTGCTCCTCGGCGCCTACCTCTTCTGGTTCTCCAGGGTCACGCTGGGCCTCCCGCTCGTCGCCGCCCTGCTCCTCTCGGTCGGGGCCGGGTTCCTGGTCGGGATCCTCATCGAGCGCCTCACACTGCGCCGGCTCATCGGGCAGCCCCTGATCTCGATGATCACGGTGACCATCTTCCTCTCGCTGGTGCTGGAGGGGCTGGTCTCGATGATCTGGGGCACCTACCCGCTCCAGCACGTGACCGTGTTCCACGACAGCACCATCCGGCTCGGCCGCCTGGTCCTCACCACCCAGAGCCTGCTGGCCTTCGGGCTGGCGCTGTCGGTCGCGGGCGCGCTCATCGCCTTCTTCCGCTTCACGCGGATGGGGCTGGCGATGCGCGGCGTGGCCGAGGGCCACCAGATCGTGCAGAGCATGGGGATCAGCGTCCGCAGGATCCTCAGCCTCTCCTGGGGGCTGGCCGGGATCGCCGCCAGCATCGGCGGGATCCTCATGGGGGGCACGCTCGGGTTCCAGCTCGGCCTGAGCCAGATCGGGCTGCTGGCCATCCCCGCCGCCTTCATCGGCGGCCTGGAGTCGCCCGAGGGCGCCGTCCTGGGCGGCCTCCTCATCGGCCTGAGCGAGAGCATCGTCTCGGGCTACGTCGGCAACGCCGCCGGGGTCCCGGCGGCGTTCGTCATCCTCATCGCCACCATGCTCTTCAGGCCCTACGGGTTCTTCGGCCTGGAGCGGATCGAGCGGGTGTAGCGCCATGGCGAGGGTACCGTTCTATCCGCCCAGCGGCGTCTACGCGGACAGCTACGCGAAGGACATGCGGATCCTCAAGACCGGCACCCAGCGGTTCCTGACGGTCGCCGGGCTGGTGCTGCTGTTCGCCCTGCCGCTCATCCCCGGGCTCAACGGCAGCTACTACCTCCGCCTGATCATCGGGGCCGGCATCACGGTGATCGCCTGCCTGGGCCTCAACATCCTCACCGGCTACTGCGGCCAGCTCAACGTGGGCCAGTCGGCGTTCGTGATGGTGGGCGCGTTCGCCTCCGGCATGCTGACCGCCTTCCACGGTTGGTCGTTCTGGGCCTCGGTGGTCCCGGGCGGCCTGGCCGCCGCGGCAGTCGGGGTCCTCTTCGGCATCCCCTCGGTGCGGCTCAAGGGCCTGTACCTGGCCCTCACCACGCTGGGCGCGCAGATCATCCTCACCTGGGTCGCCCTCTACGGCATCACCGTCACCGCCGCCGGCTTCTCGGTGAGCCCGGTGCGGCTCGGCCCGGTGGTCTTCAACACGCCGCAGAAGTTCTACTACCTGGCCATGGGCTTCACGGTGGTGATGACCTTCGTCGCCCGGAACCTGATGCGCTCGAGGCTGGGGCGGGCCTTCATCGCCATCCGGGACAACGACCGGGCGGCGGAGGGCATGGGCATCGACATCTTCAAGTACAAGCTGCTGGCCTTCGCCATCTGCACCTTCTACGCCGGGGTCGCCGGTGCGCTGCTGGTCCACTACATGATGTGGGCCCAGCTCGAGTCCTTCACCCTCCAGGACTCCGTCTGGTACCTGGCCATGATCATCGTGGGGGGGCTGGGCAGCATCGAGGGGACGGTCTTCGGGGTCCTCTTCATCACCGTCCTCAAGGAGCTGGTCCTGGTGGTCGGCCCCATGGCCCAGGGCAAGCTCTCCTTCCTGCCGATGGGAGCGGCCAGCGGGCTCCTGCTGGTGATCATCGGCAGCATCGCCATCTTCTTCGGAGTCCTCGAGCCGCGCGGCATGGCCCATCGCTGGAGCCTCATCAAGGCGTTCTACCGGCTGTGGCCGTTCGGCTACTAGGTGCGGGCAGTGCAGGGAATCGCCGTCGCGTCGAGTCGAAGCCGGTGTCGTCGAACGTCGCCGTGGAACCCATGGAGTCCAAGGAGGCTGCGATGAGGAAGGGAACGTCTCGATCCGCCGTGCTGGCGCTGGCGGCGATGGTGTCGCTGCCGGCCGCCGCGGCGGCCCAGGCCGGGGAGGTCGTGGTGGGCAACATCAGCGCCATGACCGGACCCACCAGCGGGACGCACATGATGTGCCAGTCCGGCTCCCGCGAGTACCTCGAGTACCTGAACCAGCAGGGCGGCATCGCCGGCAAGGACGGCAAGGTGAAGGTCAAGTACCTCGCCTATGACTCCCAGTACGTGGCGACCAAGGCCAAGGACGGCTTCTCGCGGCTGCTCGAGCAGAAGATGGCGGTCTGGACCCAGTGCGCCTCGGCCCACTCCGACGCGCTCATCCCGGACTACGAGGCCGCCCAGGTGCCGCTGGTGACGGGGTCCCACGGGATCGCCAGCCTCTACTCCGACTGGGCCTACGGGAACTACCACTCGGGCATCGCCAACATGATCCGCACCTGGATCGTGTGGGAGAAGGCGGTGTGGGAGAAGGCGGGCAAGCCGGGCGGGACGCTGGTCCTCGGCACCGTCACCAGCGACGAGCCCTTCGTGCCCCTGGCCCTGTGGGACATCGACGCCTTCGCCCAGCAGCAGGGGGTCAAGCTGGTGAAGGAGACCTTCCCCAAGGGGACCACCGACGCCGGCCCGCAGCTCCTGCGGCTCAAGGACGCCGGGGTGAAGCAGATCTACGTCATCGCCTCCGCCACCGGCGCCGTGGTGGTGCTGAAGTCCGCCAAGGCGCTGGGGCTCAAGATCCCCATGACCCAGTGCGCGGCCGCCACCCTGGGCGACGTCATCGCCCTCGGGGGGCCGGAGCTGGCCGAGGGATACCAGGGCGAGTACTTCTTCGAGCCCATGTCGAAGGACCCGGCCCTGGGCGGCTCGCCGGGGCTCAAGCTGGCCCGCGAGCTCTGGGCCAAGAACCACGGCAAGGAGGCGCCCAACGACATGTACGTCAACGGCGTCCTCTCCGGGATGGTGATCGCCGAGGGCATCCGCCATGCGCTCGACGCCGTCCCCCCCGGCAAGCTCACCGGCGCGGCCATCAAGCACGGGCTGGACCAGGTCAGCGGTTTCACCGGGATGGGGCTGACGCAGCCCATCACCTACGCCAAGGACGACCACATCGGGCAGAAGCAGGTCCGGTACTGGGTGGTGGTGAAGAAGGGGTACGTCGAGCCGGTGAGCGACTGGATGCCGACCACGACCTACCGGATCCCGAGGAAGTAAGGGGCCGGCCAGGCCGCGAGCGGCTCGCGCGGGCGACCGGGCCGCGACCGCACCTGCCTCACCCGGGTGCGGCCGCGGCTCCGGGGCCCGGTAAGGAGAGAGGACCATGGTCGAGATCCGGTTCCGGGCACGGGTGGACGAGGAGAAGTGCGTCAGCTGTCCCATGTGCGAGAACGTCTGCCCCACCGCGGCCATCACGCTCCCCGCCAAGGGCGCCAAGGCGGTGGTCGTGGACGAGAAGTGCGTCGGCTGTCCCAACTGCGCCGGCGTCTGCCCGGTAGACGCCATCGACCTGGTGCTCCGCGAGAAGCCGCTCCTCCTGGGCGTGGACGCGAGCCAGGTGGACGAGGCCCGGCTCCTGGACCTGTGCCGCAGGGCCAACCTCCACCCGCAGCAGTGGCTCTGCCTCTGCACCGGCACGCGGGTGCGGGAGGGCGCCGCCGCCGTCCTCCAGGGCGCCACCTCTCCCGAGACGGTCGCCCTCATGACCGGGACGCGGTCGGGCTGCACCGTCTACTGCCTCCAGCCGACGCTTCGGCTGCTCAAGGCCCACGGGGTGAAGGTGGTCCAGCCGGAAGGCTACCGCTGGTACGACACCTCGCAGACCTGCTGGGACGTCCCCGAGGAGGTGCGGAAGAAGTATCCGGGCCACTTCCTCGAGGAGGACCTCCAGGTCTTCCGGAAGTTCTGAGGACGCCCCCAGGCGAAGGAGAGCGCCATGCCGAGCCAGCCCACCCCGTCGTTCGTGCGCAGGTCGATCTACGGCCCCGAGCCGAAGCAGCGCGCCGCGTCGCTCCCCGGCCTCGTCGGCCTCGAGATCCGGAGCCTCTTCCCCGACGTCCCCGAGGCCCTCTACGTCGAGGGCGGGGACTTGTCCGCCGTCCGCGAGGCCACGCGGAACGCCCTGCGGGACGTGCGGATGGACATGATCCGGGAGGGGGACTCGGTCAACATCCTCGCCTCCCAGTACGGCTTCACGCTGATGGGCGGCTACGCCTACGCCGAGATGCTGAAGACCATCAAGGACGTGGTCGCGGAGCGGACCGGCTGCAGGAGGATCCGCCTGCGGGTGTGCACCGGGTTCCGGATCCGCGAGCCCGACGAGATCATCCAGCACTACGAGCTCGACCGGTACTTCCCCCATGCCGCCTCGGCGGTGCGCCCCATCGACAAGGGGGTCGCCATCCAGACGGACATCGGGACCCTGTACGGCGTCGCCAAGGTCTACGACGCCGACTGGATCATCCACGCGCACCACGGGGAGCTGCGCGAGCTGGACATGCACCGGATGATCAACCGAGCGCACAAGCCGTTCGCCATGTCCTACGCCCGGATGGAGACGCGCGCGGTGGCCCACATGAACTTCGGGCCCCGCAGCTCCAACTTCATCGCCAAGGTGATCTTCGATTCCCCCTTCGTGCAGAGCAAGTTCACCTTCGGCTGCTTCCTCCTCACCTCGCCCCAGGGCATCACCGGCGTCGCCGCCGGGAGCGACCTCGACGCGCTGGATCGGCGGCTCATGCGGATCGGCTTCCAGTCCTACGGGAAGATCCGGGAGCTGTTCGCCGAGATCAAGGAGTGCATCGCGGTCCTCGATGCGACCGGCGAGCCGCGCTACATGGTCGGCGGCGGGATGACCTTCGGGAACGCCACCGAGGCCGAGCTCGACCTCTTCGACCTCGAGGTCATGCCGGTGAGCCTCGGGTTCGGGATCTACGAGCGCCCCCCGAGCCAGCCCAAGGCGAAGTCGGTCAACCCGGCCCTGCGGGCGCTGGTCATCAACCACATGTGGCTCGGCGTCCCGCAGCTCGAGCTCGCCACGCACATCCCGACCTTCGCCGTGGGGCAGGACATGGCGGCGCTGCTCCGGGACGATCCCATGAACCACGACTTCATGCGCCACTGCGTCACCGCGGAAAATCTGGAAACCGCGATGAAGTTCGCCCGCGCCATCGCCCGGACCGATCACGTCATGGTCTTCGACGGCAGCTTCGGGAAGATGACCGTGAGCCCCTCCCTGGCGGAACACCTGACCGCGCGCGCGCCCGAGGTGAGCCGGCGCGTGGACCAGGAGCTCATGCCCAAGTGGCTGCGGCAGCGGGGCATCGACCCGGCCGCCGCGGCGGAGGTGGCGACGTGACCCGCCCCGCTCGCAGGGCCTGGCCCCGGCCGGCCATCGACGTCCGGGAGGAGATTCTGCGGTCGGTCCGCGCCCCCCGCGTCGCCGCCGCCATCGTGGCCGACCAGGCCGGCGTCATCGCCGGCGTTCCCTCGGCGACGCGGGAGGCGGCGCAGCTCGGCCTCTCGCGCGTGGAGATCGTCGGCGAGGGCAGCGCGGTCGAGGCGGGCGACGAGATCGCCCGGCTGGCCGGGACGCCGAGGCAGATCGTGATGGCCGAGGACGTTCTCATCGGAGCACTGGCCAAGCCGTCCGGGATCGCCACCCGGGCGCGCGCCTTCGTGGCGCGGACCAACGGCCGGCCCCGGGTGGTCTCGGGCGGCTGGAAGAAGATGCCGGGAGCCCTGAAGGAGATGATCCGGAGCGCCGTGTCCGCGGGCGGGGGAGAGCCGCGCATGGTGCCGGGGCCGTTCGCCTACCTGGACAAGAACTACGTCGAGCTCCTGGGCGGCATCCGCCAGAGCCTGGCGGCGGTGGCGCACCTCGAGGACCTGGCCAAGGTGGTGCAGGTGAAGGGGCGCTACGCCGACGTGGCCACCGAGGCCTGCCAGGCGGCCGAGCACGGTGCGGACGTGGTCTTCGTCGACACCGGCCGGGCCGAGGACGTCTCGCGCGCCACCGCGGAGCTGGTCCGGCGGGGGCTGCGGGCCCGGGTGCTGGTGGCGTTCGGCGGGGGGGTGGCCCTCGAGGACCTGGACGCGCTCCGCGGGCTCGACCTCGACATCCTCGACATCGGGCGGCAGATCGTGGACGCGCCCCTGCTCGACATGCGCCTGGAGATCGTCGAGGAGCGCCGGGCATGAAGGGCATGGACGTGGCCGACTACGACCTGATGAACAAGACCGAGCTGACGATCCGCCGGATCGCCCTGCACAACGCCGACCTGGCGCAGGTGGCCGACGCGGTGGCGGAGACCCTGGGGCTGGAGCGCGGCGACGTGCTGGTCACCGACGTCCTCGGGGACCAGGTGGTCATCGACGTCCTGCGGCGCGGCGTCGATCCGCACGCCCTGGTGGGGAAGAGGGAGGAGCTGCAGCGGAGGCTGGGCCGGATCCCCGGCGTCGCCTGCACCGACGAGACCGAGTTCTTCTCCCGGGGGATGCTGAGCTGGATCGCGCTCGGGTCCGCCGAGGGCGAGGAGATCCTCCGGCGCTCGGAGGAGATGGCGCAGGAGATCCGGCGCCGGCTGGAGAAGACCGCCCTGGTGTTCTCGACCGGCGGCGAGGTGGCGGGCGGCCAGGTGATGGACACCAACTCGCCGCTCCTCCGCGAGCGGCTGCAGGCCGCCGGGTACGCGGTGAGGCTCGGCGGCACCCTGGGGGACGACGAGATCCTGATCGCCGCCCGGCTGGGCCAGGCCGCCGACGACGGGTACGGGCTGGTCCTCACCACCGGCGGGGTGGGAGCGGAGGACAAGGACCGCACCATCGAGGCGGTGCTCCGGGCGGCCCCCGCCGCCGCCACGCCCCCCGTCGTCCGGTACGAGCTGGGCGTGGGCCGCCACCGGCACAAGGACAGCGTGCGGATCGCGGTCGGGAAGATCGCCGGCACCCTGGTGGTGGCGCTGCCCGGCCCGAACGACGAGGTGCAGGTGGGCGTCGGCGCCCTCCTGGACGGGCTCGCCGCCGGCGCCGGCGTGGAGGCGCTGGCGGAGGGGATCGCCGCCCGGCTGCGGGAGCGGCTCCGGCAGAAGCGCGCCGGGATGGCGGGACACGGCGGGGAGCGCTGACCGATGGCGGACGGCCAGGGCGCACCCATGGCGCAGGACGGGAAGTCCATCGACGACGAACGCCCGCAGGGCGAGAGCAGGGAGGCGCCGTGAGCGGATCGCTCCTGGAGGAGCTCGGCTGGACGAAGTACATCGGCAAGGAGACCGGGACGTACACGGGCGAGCCGGTGCTGGCCCGGGACATCCGGCGGTACGCGCTGGCCATCGACGACCCGGATCCCGCCTACCGGGATCCGGCCGCCGCCGGGCGATCCCGGCACGGGGGCATCGTCGCCCCCCTCTTCTACGTGACCTGGGCCGTCGGCGTGCCCGGCGCGGAGAAGAGCGCCCGGGAGCTGGGGGAGGACGGCCTGGCCACGTTCGTGGGCGTCCCCGAGATCCCCAACGTGTGGGACCTGGGGTGGGTGCGCGGCGGGGAGGAGCTGGAGTTCTTCGGGCGCGTCCGCGTGAACGACCGCGTGACGGTGCGGGGCAAGATCGTCGACATGAAGGAGAAGGAGGGGAAGAGCGGCAAGCTCATCCTGGTCACCTCCGAGTTCGTCTACACGAACCAGGACGGCGAGCGGCTGGCCACGCACCGCCTCACGATGATCGGGACGCCGAGGAAGGAGTCGCGCGATGGGTAGCCAGGTCTTCTTCGAGGACGTGAGCGAGGGCCAGGAGATCCCGTCCCTGCGGAAGGACGTGTCCACCATCCACATCCTCATGTACGTGGCCGCGGTGTGGCTCCTGGACCGCATCCACTTCGATCACCCCTTCGCCACCCGGCGGCGCGGCCTCCCCGACGTGGTCGCCCCCGGGAACATGGGGGGCGACTACTACGCCCAGCTCCTGAGCGAGTTCGCGGGCGAGGCGGGGCAGGTCCGGAAGATGTCCTTCCAGTTCCGCAACTTCATGCTCGCCGGGGACGTCCTGGACGTCGGCGGCCGCGTCGCCAGGAAGTACCTGGGCGACGGCAAGGGGCTCGTCGAGCTGGAGCTGTGGATCAAGAACCAGGGCGGGGTGAACTGCGTGCCCGGCAAGGGGCTGGTGGCGCTCCCCCTCAGGGCCCGCGGCTGACCTCCGCCCGGGGTCCGGCCGCCGGCCCGGCGCTCACCGGTCGCCGCGGGCGCTCTCGGCGATGGCGACCACCGCCGGGTGGCGCAGGCGCCGCTCCACCGAGATGGCGTAGAAGCGCTCGCGGATCTCCTCGGCGCGCCCGACGACGACCACGTCGAGCTGGGCGCAGATCTCCTTCTCGATCATGGCCGGGGCCGCGAAGAACCCGAGCCCGCGGGCGCCGAAGGCCTGGAGGAGCGCGTCGTCGTCGAACTCGCCCGCCACGGCGGGCTGCGCGCCCCGCGCCTCGAACCACTCCTCCAGGGCGCGCCGCAGCGCGGTGCCGGGCGCGGGCAGGAGCACCGGCGCGCCCCCGAGTGACGCCGGGAACCCCTTGCGGAGGCCTGCCATCCGCGGGGACGCCAGGAAGGTCACGCCGCACTCCCCCAGCAGGTGGCTGAAGGCCTTGACCTTGACGGACTCGGGCGGGGGGCCGTCCGCCAGCACCACGTCGAGCTCGTGCAGCGCCAGCGAGGCCATGAGCTGCGGCAGGGGGCCCTCCTGGCAGACCAGGCGCAGGTTCTCGACGGCGGAGACGGCCGACTGGAGCAGGCGCTCGGCCACCATCTTGGGGACGACGTCGGTGACGCCCACCACCAGCGGGATCCGCTCCCGCGTCTGGACGCCCTTCAGCGCCTGCATGAGCTCGCGCCCGGTGTGGAAGATGTCGTCCGCGTACCGGAGCACGGTGCGGCCGACGTCGGTGAGCACCAGGCTGCGCCCCTGTCGCTCGAACAGCTTCTGATCCAGCGCGGCCTCCAGCGTCTTGATCTGGTTGGAGATGGTGGGCTGCGACAGGCGCAGCTCGCGGCTCGCCTTGGCGATGCTGCCCGCCCGGGCCGCCGTCCAGAAGT
Source organism: Anaeromyxobacteraceae bacterium (assembly GCA_035455425.1). Taxonomy (GTDB): domain Bacteria; phylum Myxococcota; class Myxococcia; order Myxococcales; family Anaeromyxobacteraceae; genus JACRMN01. The sequence continues at coordinate 45,772 of DATIFE010000207.1, forward strand.
AGAAGAGGTGGTGGTAGTTGAGCCAGTCCATTCCTTCAGAATACCTTAGATACTCTGCAAAACTATCTCATTTCGGACCGGAGGCCCGCGCCCTAGACAACCCACCATGGAAATCGGCATCTGGGAATGGGCGGCCTTCCTCGGGTTCGTGCTGGCGATGCTGGCGCTGGACCTGGGCGTCTTCAACCGGAAGGACCACGTCGTGCGCCCGCGCGAGGCCCTCGGCTGGTCGGCGGTCTGGGTCGCGCTGGCCCTGGCGTTCGGGGGGCTGGTATGGGCCCGCCACGGGAGCGCGCCGGCCCTCGAGTACCTGACGGGCTACGTCATCGAGAAGTCGCTCTCCATCGACAACATCTTCGTGTTCGCGGTGATCTTCGGCGCCCTGGGGATCCCGCCCCTGTACCAGCACCGGGTGCTGTTCTGGGGCATCGCCTCGGCGCTGGTCCTGCGCGGCGCCATGATCGCCGGCGGCGCGGCGCTGCTCACCCGCTTCCACGCGGTGGTCTACGTCCTGGGCGGGTTCCTGGTGCTCACGGGCGTGAAGCTCCTGCTCGTCCGCGGCGACGCCTCCCATCCCGAGCGGAGCGCCGTGTTCCGGGCGCTCCGGCGGCTCGTGCCGGCGACGCCCCGCCTGGAGGGGAACCGCTTCTTCGTGGTCGAGAACGGGAAGCGGCTGGCGACGCCGCTCTTCTTCGCGCTCGCGATGGTCGAGCTCACCGACGTGGTCTTCGCGGTGGACTCGATCCCCGCCATCTTCGCGGTGACACGCGATCCGTTCATCGTCTTCACCTCCAACATCTTCGCCATCCTCGGCCTGCGGTCGCTCTACTTCCTGGTGGCGGGCCTGGTCGAGCGGTTCACCTACCTGAAGCCGTCGCTGGCGCTGGTGCTGGTGTTCGTCGGAGCCAAGATGGCGCTGGTGGACGTGGTCGAGGTCCACCCCGCCGTGTCGCTGGGGGTGATCGTGACCATCCTGGCGGGCGGCGCGGTCGCCTCCGTCCTTCGGGCCCGGAGGGCGGAGCGCCGCCCCGTGGCCCCGGCGGCTCCCGTGCGCGCCGGGGGCGCCTGAGCGCCCGCCGCGAGGACCCCATGGTCATCGAGGCAAGGGGCAAGGCCGTCGTCGTCCGGCTCGGAGGGCGCTTCGCCGCCCCCGAGGTGAGGCGCCTCGCCGAGAGCCTGCGGTCGCTCGCGCCGGTGGCCCTCGTGACGCTGGACTTCGGCGCCGTCCGGGAGTTCGACCCGGCCGCCATCGCCCCGCTCGCCGAGCTCCTGGGGAGCGCGGGCGCCGCCAGGGTCCGCATCCGGGGGCTCACGGCGCACCAGGCCCGCCTGCTCGAGTACTTCGGGCTGCGGGACGGGGCGCGCGCCCCGGACCCCGGCGGGCGGGCGGGCTAGGGATGCGGCTCGCCCGGGCGCGGGCCCGTCACGGCGACTGGAGCACCAGCACCCAGTCCGTCGATCCGTCGGCCGTGTTCCCGGGCGGTGTGAACTGCCGCGAGCCCGAGTTCAGGAACGGGCTGCCCGGGACGGCGCTGGTGGCGCCGTTCGAGGGGTCGAACCAGCTGGCGGTGGTCGACCCCTTCATCCGGGTCATGTCCACCGTGAAGCTCGCCAGGGAGATGGTGTAGACCAGCGCCGTGCCGCCATCCGCGGAGCGGGTCCCCATGGCGTCCCCTCCCGACTGCACCGAGCCGGCCGTGATCAGGGGGGTGCCGCCCAGGTCCGGGACCAGGCTCTGCCAGGGGAGGCCGGAGAACAGCTGGCCGGCGCGCTGGGCGCTGGCGGCGCCCGGGCTGCCGAGGGCCGTCTTCCAGCCGCCCGGGTACTTGCCGTCGTTCGAGTAGGCGTTGCCGTTGGACCCGCCGGTCCCCGGGGACCAGAAGTTCCACACGGTGCCCACGCCCATGACGAAGCCGGCCTCTCCGGCGAGGAGCGGCTGGTACATCTGGGAGCGAAGCTGGAGCGGCGTGGTGCCGTGCTCGTTCTCGTAGTTCCCCTCGATGAAGAAGACGGGGCGCACGCCGCCGTCCTGCAGGTACCCGGGGACCGCGTACATCGAGATGTTGGGCGGGCTGGTGTAGTAGATGGTGTCGACGTCGATCCAGGGAGGGTGCGGCGTGTAGCCCTCTCCCGGGTAGGTCGAGTAGCCGCCCCAGTGCGCCGTGTGCAGGTGCGCGTCCCCGGCCGCCTGGATGCCGTCGATGATGGCGGTCACCAGGGCCATCTCGCCGGCGTTCGCCGGCGTGTAGTCGCCGCCGTCCACCCAGATGACGTTCGGCTGGTTCTTGTACCGCGCCCCGAGGTACTGGCCGTAGGTCCCGAGCTTGGCGGTGCCGGTGGCCTTCATCTCGTTGATCCATCCGTCCTGCGTCCCCCCCCAGCCCATGTAGGCGGGGGCCAGCAGCACCAGGATGCCCCGGGACAGGGCCTGGCCCAGGAACCAGTCGACGTGGGCGAAGTAGGCGTCGTTGGTCGTCGACATGTCGTAGCAGGGATGGTCGGACGGCTGGGCCGGCGTGCAGGTGGCGAGGCCCGTGAAGGGCAGGTCGCCGGCCGCGTTGGCGGGGTAGGGCGTGTGGTCGGTGAACTGGTGCTCCACCAGGTTCACCAGGATGGTGTTGAAGCCCCGGCTCTTCCGGTCGTCGAGGTAGAGCTGCGCGTCCGCCTCGGACAGCTCGGCGATCGCCGACCAGGCGGCGTCGCCCTGCATCAGGAAGGGCCGGCCGCTCGCGTCCACCAGGGCGTTCTTGCTCGGGGAGATCGCGAGCGGGAAGACCGAGCCCGGGGCGACGCAGGCGGACGTGTTGAAGGTGCAGTTGACCGCGCAGGCGAGGGCGTTGCCCGGAAGCCCCAGGGACGTGCAGGTCTGGCCGGCCAGGTTGGCGCCGTCGCACTGCTCCCCCGCGTCGACGGCGCCGTTGCCGCACGTCCCCTGGCCCTGGCCGCCGGCCGGAGCCCGGGCCTTGTGGTCCGCGCACGCGCCGGCCAGCACCAGGGCGGCCGCCGCCAGGGCCAGGGTGCCCCCGCGCGCGCCCCGGCCCCCCGGCGCGGAATCCTTGCTGTCGATCATGGTCGCCGCTCCCGGGAGCTGGGTCTCGCCATCCTCTATCCGTCCAGGCGGCGCGCATCATGACCCCGGGTGCCACGACACCGGATCGCGGTGCCGGGTCGGGGATGCGAGCTCCCCCCGGCTGAACACGCGGTGCCCTCCGGCTACTCCGGCTTCTCCCCGCGGGCGCGCTCGAGCGCCTTCCGCTCGAGGAGGCGGGTGTAACGCTCCCATTCCGCCTTCTCGCCCTCCTTCGCCTTCCAGAGGGTGAAGTGGCAGGTCTGCGCGCCCGAGGGGATGGTGGTGTCGAAGCGCACCTCGAAGCCCCAGAGCCGCGAGAACTCACGGGCCGCCTCGAGCATGCCCTGCACGAAGTACCGCTGCACGCGGCAGTCGAAGGGGCGGTAGTGGTCCTGGTGCGGGCACCACACGATGTCGAAGGTGACCTTGTCCTCGGCGTCGATGCGCGGCTCCTCCAGCGAGGCGTAGGCGATGCGGTTGAGCACGGTCGCGTAGAACGACGCGAACTCCGCCGGCGTCATGCCCTCGGGGAGGGTGGTGCCGGCCAGGATCTGGCGCCCGACGTCGAGGCCGATCTTCCGGAGCGACTCGAGGACCACCTTCTGCCCCGCCTCGCCGAACGCCGCCTCCGAGTCCTCGAGGACCTGGATCAGCGCCATCGCCTGCATCGTTCCCCATTGCCAGAGCGTGGCGGGATCGAAGTCGGTCTGCGCGAGCACCTCCTCGCGCAGCCGCCGCAGGCCCCTGGCGTAGGGCTGGTTGAAGCGGAACTCCTTCCACCTGGTCTCGGGTCGGTGCTCCCAGTGCGCCATCCGGGCATCATCCCTCGCGGCCTGCGCCGGGCCAACCGGGGTCGCGCCCGGCAGGCGTCCCGTGGGCCCACGTCTTGTGCGTTCCGCACCGACAGGGCTACCGTTCGCCGACTCGTCGGTCTGCGAAGGCACCCAAAGAGGGCGCTCCGCGCGAGCGGGTTCCTTCGCTGCGAGCCGCCGCCACCTGAGGAAGGAGAACCGCCATGAAGCTCCGCCTTGCAGCAGGAATCCTCCTGGGCGCCTGGGCCGCGACCGGCCTGGGCCAGTCGCTCCCGGTCTACTCGACCTGGGACGCCGACATGATCAACAGCGAGAGCGTCTCGCAGACCGGCGCCGGGGTATACGTCGCGGTTCTCGACACCGGGCTCGTCCCCTACTGGCGCGACTACTTCCCGCAGGCGCGCGTCGCCGTGCAGCTCGGCACCGGGTTCGACCAGTCGGTGACCTTCAAGACCAAGGCCAACCCCTGCGAGTTCGACGTCTCGGTGGGCCCGCTCCGGCAGACGACCTGGGTCGGCTCCACCGGCTCGACCCACGGCACCCACGTGACCAGCACCATCATCGGCTACAACTACTACAGCAACTTCGACGCCGTCGCCGGCTTCCTCCTCCCGCCCATCTACGTGAAGGGCATCGCGCCCGGCGTCACCATCATCCCGGTGAAGGTGCTCGCCGACTACCAGGTCCCCGCGATGCCCAAGTGCACCGACCCGGGCCCCACCCCGGCGCAGGGGGTGGTCTTCGGCACGAACGAGATGGTCGCCGCAGGGATCGACTACGCGACGGACCTGGCCATCGCCGGCTACAAGCCCATGGTCATCAACATGAGCCTGGGCGGGCCGGAGCTCAGCGCCGTGGAGCAGGCGGCCATCGACCGGGCCATCGCCAACGGCGTCATCGTGGTCGCCGCCGCCGGGAACGAGGGCGAGGAGGGCATGGGCTATCCGGGCGCCTACGCGCCGGTCATCTCGGCCGGGGCCGCCGGCTGGACCGGGGAGTGGCTCTTCCCCGGCTCGGGTCCGCGCTACCGCATGTGGTGGCTCAAGTACGACGCCGCGCCGATGCTGCCCGGGAGCGGAAACGTGGCCGATCCGACGGTCGCCGGCGACGTCTACGTGACCGACTTCTCGAGCCGCGCCCTGCCTGGCCAGCAGCTCGACGTCCTGGCCCCCGGCTCTTGGGTGCGCGGGCCGTTCCCGGGAGGCGACGGCTACTCGCGGATGCCCTGGTACTCCCGCGGGGTGGGCGACCTGCATTCGGGGAAGACCAACTTCTTCTACGTGGGCGGCACCTCGATGGCGACGCCGCACGTGGCGTCGGTCGCGGCGCGCATGCTGCAGAAGAACCCGGCCCTGACCCAGGGCCAGGTGGAGTCGATCCTCACCTCGACCGCGCTCGACATTCCCTCGACCGGCAGCCGGCACATCTTCGACTTCGACCATTTCACCGACATCACCTGGGACACCGACTGCAACGGTGTCGCCTGCGACGCGGTCGGCGCCGGACTGATCCAGGCGGACGCGGCCGTCGGGGCGGCAGGTCCCTAGCCGCGGCGCGTCACGCGCCTGGAGCTCCACCGGGGGGCGCCCTCTCGCCGTCGCGAGCGGGGCGCCCCTTCGGCCCAACACGCCGCGTCAGCCCCGGGCCTGACCCTGGGCGGCGCGTTCGAGCCGATCCGCCTCGCCCACGCCGGCCGACCAGGCGTCGGCTGCCGACTCGTAGCGGTGCGGGTCCAAGGTCTGGTCCACGGCGACGTGCCAGACGCCGTTCTCTTCGGTCAGCAGCACCTGATGGCCCGAGACCTCGAACGCCTGGGGCTTCGATGCGCTCTTCTTCACTGGTTTTCTCAAGGTCGCCCTCGCCGGAAGCCAAGCAACGCCCATGGAGTCCTCCCGGGTCGTCCTGTTCTGGCCCGTTGTCCCGGAAACACGGCTGGAGCGTGCTGGTTGCGGTGGGGCGGGCGGCGGTCCCTCCTCGGGGTGGGTCCGGTGGACGCCCGTCCGGCGGGGGGCGGACGTCCCTCACTCCGGATCGGGCACGAAGTCGATCCGGCCGAACAGCCCGTGGCTCTCGTCGCCCGGCCCGGCCGCGAAGAAGAGGGCGTTCGCGGGCCCGGCGGCCGAGTCGTTCCCGAAGCCGATGCCCCACAGCCCCTCGATGGTGATCCGGCCGCCCGGGCCGGTGAGGTACTGGCCTCCGGCTCCGTCGTCGTCGCCCTCGCCCCTGTCGTCGGCCTCGCCGTCGCCATCCCCGTCTCCGTCGTCGTCGCCGCGGTCGAGCCGGTAGACGATGACATGGCCGTCGCCGAAGTTCCCGACCAGGAGCTTCCCGCTGAAGCGCCCGAAGCCGCTGGCGGGGGCCAGCGCCACGCCCCAGGGCGAGTCGAGCTTCCCTCCCGACGCCACCCGGCGGACCCAGGTGCCGTCGGTGGTGAAGGCGCTGACGAAACCGAGGTGCTTGCCGGCCACGTCGTCGTGCCTCGTCGCATCCTGCATGGCGTAGGTGACGTACACGGTGTCCCCCACCACCTGGATCCCGAAGGGCGCGAAGCCGTCCGGGATCCCCGGATCGACGAAGGCCCCGGCCTTCGCCACCGGCGCGAAGGCGCCGTCGAAGACGTCGACGCGGCCCTGGCGGAAGTCGGTGGCGTACAGCCGGTCCCCGTCGGGCGTCGAGGCGATCGCCAGGCCCTTGTACACGGAGCCGCCGAGCGGGTCGGCGGAGGACTGGTCGACGGCCACGATGGTCTCGGTGGAGCGGGTGGCGGGCGGCGTCGGCGGCGGCACGCCCGGGTTCCAGCCGCTGATGGTCCCGTCCTCGCTGGCGAACAGGAAGCGCGCCGGGCCGCTCCCGCCTCCTGCCGAGACCACGAAGCTCGAGGTGGGGTTGGCCACCGCGCCGTCGGGGGCGCCCGGTCCGCCGCCGGCTCCGGTGATGCCAACCACCAGCGGCGGCGTGCCGAACTGCGCCACGCCCTCCCCGTCGTAGAGGGTGGTGACGCCCGCGCCGTTGTCCGCGATCCACCAGGGGCTGGTGGCCAGGCGCGCCATGCCCCAGGCGTTCACCAGGTTCGGGTCGGTGTGCTCGGCGGGGACGAAGCCGTCGGAGACCAGGTTGCGCTGCACGTAGTGGCCCTGGCCGCGGCCGTGCCCGGAGCCGCCGGAGGAGGCGGAGCGCGAGGTCAGGGAGGCGGAGGACGGCCCAGCGCCGGCCGAGCAGGCCGCGGCCAGGAGCGCGGCGGCGACGGATGCGACGGGGTTGCGGATGGACGCCATGGCATTTCTCCTTTGCGGGTCGCTCGGGCCCGGGAGGCGCGGCCGCGCCGCGGTGCCGCTGCGGTGCGCCGCATCACCTCGCGTGCGCACGACACCCGGGGCCGCCGCGCAGCGTCAGCCCCTGCGGTGCCGACCCGACCGGGCCTGCCCGGAGCGGCGCGCCGTCCCCTCCGGGTGATGCGGTCGCGGACGAACCGTCCGCTTACGCCCCGGAGCCGGCGCCCGGGGTCAGCGCCGGGCGGGCACCCGGACGTCCCAGGCCTCCTCGCCCGCGTGCCGGACCTCGATGGCCGTGCCGAGGAACGCCTCGAGCAGCTCGGCGTGCGTCCGGGTGTGGCCCGAGGGCTCCAGCGTCCGGAACACGCCGCCGGCCCCGAGTGCCATGGGGAGGACGAGCTGGTCGGCGAGGTGGCGCCCCACCGGGACCCCGGCGCGGAGGTACTCGGCCGTCTCCTCCGCGACGGCCGCGCCGACCTGCTCGGCGGGAACGCCCTTCCGGCCGAACGCGGTGAACAGCTCGGTCACGTGCTCGCTCTCGACCCGCGCCGAGACGACGTTCCCGGGCCCGATGGAGCCCTGGACCGGCTCGACGGCCAGCCACCCCGGCTCCCAGCCCAGGCGGTCCCGGATCTCCTTCAGCTCGCGCTCGGCGATGGTGCGCGGCAGCCGTGCCACGAGCGCCGTGGCTCGCAGGGCGCGGATGGCGCCGCGCTCGGGAAGCTCCAGGCGGCCCAGCTCGGGCACGGGCTGGATGTCGACGCGCAGCCTTCCGCCGCCGGCCGGGGCGAAGCCCGGGCGCTCGAGGACGGCCCTGCACCGCGGCCCCATGCGCCCGACCAGGGGCAGGAAGACGTCCGCGAGGAAGTCGAACGTCGGCGCGGCCGGGTTGTGGGTGCCGCCCTCGATCGCGACCGTCGAGCGGCCCCTGGCGAGGGCCAGCGCCGGGAAGATGGTCTGGAAGACCAGCGTGGCGCTCCCGGCCGTTCCCACCGAGAAGTGGTGCTCCCCGGAGCGGACGGCCCCGGGCCGGAAGGTGAGCTCGCGCGAGCCGAGGTCCGCGCCGGAGACCCGTGCGGCGCCCACCTCCGCTGCCGCCTGGACGGCGGTGAGGTGCTGGCGCATGAGGCCCGGGCGGCGGCGGCCGGCGCGGATGGCCACGATCCGGAACGGGACCCCCGTGACCAGGGAGAGGGAGAGCGCCGAGCGCAGGACCTGCCCTCCGCCCTCTCCGCGCGCCCCGTCGATCTCCAGCATCGGCGGCCCCCCTCGCGGCGCCCGGTCCCCAGGATACGGCGCGGCTCCGCCGCCGGGTAGCGAGCGCTGCGGCGGAGGGCTCCCGCCTGCTAACATCCCGCGCATGCTCCCGCGGGCGCGGGTCCTGCTCCTCGCCGGGTGGGCGGCAGCCCTCGCCGCCTGCCAGGCCGCGGCCCCCGCCGCTCCGGCCCGGGCCCTCGACGTCCCCTACGAGCCCACCTCTCCCGAGATCGTCCAGGCGATGCTCCGCCTGGCCCGCGTCCGGGCCGACGACGTGGTCTACGACCTCGGGTGCGGCGACGGGCGCATCGTGATCGAGGCGGCCCGGCTCGGCGCCCGCGGCGTGGGCGTGGACCTGGACCCGCAGCGGATCCGGGAGGCGCGGGCCAACGCCCGGGTGGCGGGCGTGGAGGGGCGGGTGGACCTCCGGCTGGGCGACCTCTTCGAGGCCGACCTGCGCCCCGCGACGGTGGTGATGCTCTACCTGTGGCCCGAGGTGAACCTGCGCCTGCGCCCGAAGCTGCTCTCCGAGCTGCGCCCCGGAACCCGGGTGGTGTCGCACACCCACGACATGGGCGACTGGCAGCCGCAGGAGACGACCGTGGTCTCCGGGCACCGCCTGTACCTCTGGACCATCCCGGCCCGGTGAGGGCCGCCGCCGGCTTCCCGCCGGGAGGCCGCCCGTCAAGGGCGCGGCAGGCGGGCCTGGAACCGGCGCATGTTCCCGCGGGCGCGCCGGCCCTCCTCCTCGATGCGGAAGCCGGCCGCCTCCACCGTCCGCTCGGTGTCGCGGTTCGGGTGGCAGCCCCCGGCCAGCCACGTCCAGGCGGGCTGGATCCGGTCCTGCACCCGGGCCCAGAGGCGGTGCCGCGAGCGCACGTGCTCCATCATGCGCAGCGCGCCGCCGGGCTCCAGCACGCGCCTCACCTCGGCGAGCCCCCGGGCCGGATCGGGCACCGAGCAGAAGACGAGGCTCGACACGACCGTGTCGAAGGTGCCGCTCCGGAACGGGAGTGCCTCGGCGCTGGCCTGCACCAGGGGCACCCGCGCCCCGCGGCGCCGGGCGCGGGAGAGGTTCTGCCGCGCGGGGTCGACGGCCACCAGGCGGGCTCCGGCCGGGTAGAGGGCCAGGTTGCGGCCGGTGCCGCAGCCGACCTCCAGGGTCAGCCCGCGCGCGCCGCCCGCGAGCCACCGCCGCCAGCGCCCGAGCCCCCGGAGCTCCGAGAGCGCCATCATGGCGTCGTACGCCCAGGGGGTCTGGTCGATGCCGGGCACGGGCCTCACTCGCTGCCGCCGCTGAGCGCCTGGACGATCTGCACCTCGTCGGCGGGGCGCAGCGCCAGCGACAGGTCGAACACCTGCTCGCCGTTCACGAAGAAGCGGATGTGGGGACGCATCCGGTCCTGCTCGTCGACCATCCGGAAGCGGATGCCCGGGTACCGGCGGTCGAGGTCCGAGAGCACCGCCGCCAGTGTCGGGCCGCTGGCCTCGACCTCGCGCTCGCCGGTGTAGGAGCGCAGCGGGGTGGGGATCAGGACCTTCATGCGCCGGGCCTCGCGGGGAGGGCGGGCCGCACCGCCTACTGCGCGGCGGTCTCCACAGCGTAGATCTCCGGGAGGTGCCGCGCCACGCACGTCCAGCGCGCGCCCTCGTCGCGGCTCGCCCACAGCTCGCCGCTGGTGGTGCCGAAGTACAGGCCGACCGGGTCGTGCGCGTCGGCCGCCATGGCCTGGCGCTTGACCGTCCACCACGCCTGGCTCCGGGGCAGGCCGGCGTCGAGCCGCCGCCAGGTCTTCCCGCCGTTGCGCGTCACGTAGGCGGCCGCCTTGCCGCCGGGGCTGGTGCGCGGCCAGACGCTGGTGCCGTCCATCGGGAACATCCAGGCGGTGTCGCGATCGCGGGGATGCACCACCATCGGGAAGCCGATGTCGCCGACCTTCCCGGGCATGTTCCGGCCGATGCGCACCCATTCGTCCGACGGGCGGTCGAGCCGGTAGTTGCCGCAGTGGTTCTGCTGGTAGAGGCGGTCCGGGTCGCTGGGGCAGAGGCGGATGCAGTGCGGATCGTGGAAGTTCAGCTTGGCCGCGTCGAACCCCTCGACCACCTCGAGGCCCTTCACGAGCGGCGTCCAGGTCCTGCCGCGGTCGAGCGACTCGTGCACCCCGCCGCTCGACATGCCTACGTAGAGGTGGGCGGCGTCGCGCGGGTCGACGATGATCGAGTGGAGCTTGGGCCCGTCCGGCGTGCCGGCCTGCGGGTCGCTCATCCACTCCAGGTACCCGGGGTGATCGTTCAGGCCGGAGATGGCGTACCAGGTGTCGCCGCCGTCGTCGGAGCGGAAGAGCCCCTGCGGCGAGGTGCCGGCGTACCAGGCGCCCGGCTCGCTGGCGTGGCCGGGGGTGAGCCAGAAGGTGTGGTCGACGACGCGGCCCCTCTCGCCCTCCGGCGCCTTGGGAAAGGCGGGCGGCCGCGCCGCCTCCTTCCAGGTCCTGCCGAGATCCGTGGAGCGGAACACGGTCGGGCCGAGGTGGCCGGTCTTGGCCGCCGCCAGCAGGGTCCGCCCGTCGCGCGGGTCGAGGACCAGGTGGTTGATGACGTTGCCGAGGAAGTGCGGCCCGTCGGCGCGCCAGCTCCTCCGCGCGGAGTCGCCCCGATAGAGCCAGGCGCCCTTCCGCGTCGCAACCAGGACCAGCACCCGCCCCCCGCGCTTCCCCGCCCTCGCCGGCGCGGCCGGGCGCCGGCTTCGGGATGCGGGCTTCTTCCGGGCGGTGGGCATCGGGCTGGCCTCCTGCAAGGGTGCTCTGCTCGTGGAGTAGACGACCGAACGCGGCCCGGATCGTCGACCCGTGTGGAGATCACCCCATCGGGGATCACCGCGGCGGGCGCCCGGGACCGCCCTGCCGCTGGTACAGGGCCCGCACAGCGGCGATGGTGTCGGCGTCCTCGGCCCGCTTGTCCTCGCGGTAGCGCTTCACGCGGGCGAACCGGAGGGCGAGGCCGGCCGGGTAGGTCGGGCTCGCCTGGATCCCGTCGAAGGCCACCTCCACCACCAGCTCGGGCCGGACGTGGACGACATGGCCCTCGTGGCGTGTGCCGAGCGCCCGCAGCTGCTCGGTCTGCCATCCCAGCATGGCGTCGGTCATCCCCTTGAAGGTCTTCCCCAGCATGGCGAAGCCGCCGGCCTCCGGGTCGCGGGCACCGAGCCAGAGGTTGGAGAGGAGCCCGCGGCGCCGGCCGCTGCCCCACTCCGCCGCCAGCACGACCAGGTCGAGCGTGTTCGCCCTCTTCACCTTGAGCCAGGCGGCGCCGCGCCGGCCGGCCTCGTACGGCGCGTCGAGCGCCTTGGCGACCACGCCCTCGTGGCCCCGGTGGAGGGCATCCTCGAAGAAGCCCTCGGCCGCGGCCCGGTCCCCGGTGACGAGGCGCGGGACGAGATGGGCGGGGGGGACGAGCCGCGCCAGGACCTCCCAGCGCCGGCGGGCGGGCAGATCGAGAAGGTCCTCCCCGTCGGCGTGGAGCACGTCGAAGAAGAAGGCCGAGAGCGGGAGCTCGGCCACCAGCCGCTCGACGTCCAGCTTGCGGCCGAACCGCTGCATCGTGACCTGGAACGGCTCGGGCGAGCCGTCCGCGCGGAGCGCGATCGCCTCGCCGTCGAGCACCAGGGTGCGAGCCGGCGCCGCCCGGGCGAGGGCGGCCACCTCGGGGACGGCCGCGGTGACCTCGCGGAGCGAGCGGGAGAAGACCTTCACCACCTCGCCGTCCCTGTGGACCTGCACCCGGGCCCCGTCGAGCTTCCACTCGAGCGCGGCCTGGCCCAGGGTGCCGAGCGCCTCGCCCACGTCGGCGGCGGGCTGCGCCAGCATGGGCTGGACCGGCTCGCCCACGCGCAGCCGGAACCGGGCGAGGCCGGCGGCGCCCTCGGCCAGGGCGGCGGCGGCTACCGGCGGGAGCGCCCCGGCGAGCATCACCGCCCTGCGGACGTCCTCGGCGGGCAGCCCGGCGGCGCGGGAGACGGCCTCGACCAGCACGCCCTCGAGCGCGCCCTGCCGGAGCTCGCCCAGGACCAGCCGGACGAGGAAGCCGCGCTCGTCCGCGGTGGCCGCGCCGAGCAGGTCGGCCAGGGCGCGGGTGCGTGCGGCGCCGCGGAGGGCGGCGATGGCCGAGAAGGCCGCATGCACCTCGGCGACGGCCAGCGAGGGCGCGGCGGGCGGGGGAGGGGCCGCCTCGAGCGCGGCGCGGGCCGAGGCATACCCGATCCCGATCCGCCCCTGCGGCAGGTCGCCCGCCAGCCAGCTCGCCGCGACGGGCCGCTCCTCGGCGGCCGCGGCCGAGAGCGCGGACGCGAGCAGGGCGATCTTCTCCAGCCGGGCCGGGGTGGCGGCGACGTCGCGGGAAACGGCGACGATCTCGGCGAGGCGCACCCGGGGTTCCTAACCGGGACCCGGGGCCCGGGCCGCACGCTCCGCGGCCCTGTCGATCTCGCTGACCCTCGCTCGACGCGGGGATAGGAGGAAGGCATGAGCGCACCGAACGTCGTCTCCAGGTGGCCCACCTGGGCCCCGCGGATCCGGAGCGTGCTCCGCATCGTTTCCGCGTTCATGTTCATGCTGGCCGGAACCATGAAGCTGTTCGCCTTCCCGGCCGGCGTCCCCCCGCGCGGGGGCACCGTCCCGCTCCTGTCCCAGGCCGGCCTGGCCGGCGGCCTCGAGGTGGTCGGCGGGGGCCTGCTGCTCCTCGGCCTGTTCACCCGCCCGGCCGCCTTCCTCCTCTCCGGCGAGATGGCCGTGGCCTACTTCCAGTTCCACGCTCCCCGGGGCTTCTGGCCGGTCCTGAACGGCGGCGAGCCGGCGGCGCTCTTCTGCTTCCTCTGGCTCTACTTCTCGGCCGCCGGCGCCGGGCCGTGGAGCCTCGACGCCCGGCGGGGGAGGTAGCCGCCCCGCCGGCGGGGGCCGCCGGCGACATTGCCTCCGCTCCTCGGAGCATGCTGTGCTGCCGCGGGAGGCGCGGCCAGGTCGTCCGCGCCGGGGGGAATGCCGATGCGGGAGCCGCCGCCGCGAGGACTGCCGGTGTTGCGCCTCTCCCTCCTCCTCCTTGCCGGCTGCCCCTCGCTCCTCACCATGGGCCCGGCGCGCACCGTCCCCCCCGGGAAGGCGCAAGAGTTCGTCTCCGCGGGGGCCTACCGGGCCACGCTGGTGTCGGGCACCCCCCCGGAGCCGGTCGACCGCAGCGTCGAGTGGATCCCGTTCGCCGAGGCCGGCGTGCGCTTCGGGCTCGGGGAATCCGTCGATCTCTCGATCCGGGCTGGAACGGGTGGGGGTTCGGTCGGGCCGCGGATCCAGGTCATTCGCTCGGCCACCGAGGACTCGGGCGTCGACGTCCTGATCGATCCCAGCGTCGGCTGGACCGGCTTCTTCCCCGGCGACCGCGAGGGCGTGGTCACCGGGATGACCGTGTCCCTGGCGCTCCCGGTGGGCTGGAACCTCGGCGGCGGCAGCCAGCTGGTCCTGTCGCCGCGGGTGGCCGTGGTGAACGACAGGGCGGTCGGGACCGACGCCATGGCCGGAGCCTCGCTGGGGCTGGTCCTCGCCCTGGGCACCGGCCCGGCCTCCTGGCTCCTCACCCCCGAGTGCGCCCTGGCGAGCTCGCGGCGAACCGGAGATCCGGTGCTCCAGTGCGGCCTCGGGCTCTTCTGGCCGCGGTAGCGTCTACAATGCGGCCGCGTGGACAAGAAGCGGCTGCCAGACGTGTCGGAGACGGGCCGGCGCTACGTCGATCGGACGCGCGGGGGCTGGCTGGTGAGCTCCCCGGTCGAGCGGCACGTCTTCCCCCGCCGCCGGCGCGGCCTGGGAGTGCTCGTCGTCGTGGCGATCCTCGTCGCCCTGGGGCTCCTGCTCTACTGGCGCTCCTGACCCGTGGGGGGCTGCGCCGGGCGCAGCACCGATCCGCCGCGCCGCTGCGCGACGACCTCCCTCCGGACCAGGCTCACGGCCCAGGCGATGACCAGGGCCGAGGTCGCCGCCGCGACGAGACCGCGCGCCGCGGCCGTGGCCGAGAAGAAGTTGAAGACGACGTGCCACCCCACGGCGAGGAGCACGCTGTCCCTGCAGCGGTGGTAGACGTGCGCCAGGACGACCGAGCCCGCGGCCAGGCCGACCAGGAAGCCCAGGAGCAGGAGGGGCGAGAAGGCCCGGTACGAATCGCTGAGGAGGAAGGCCGGCCAGTGCCAGAGCGCCCACAGCGGCGCCAGGACCAGGCTGGCGGCGAGCGGGGAGAGACGCCGCTCCAGGGCGGGGAGGGCGAAGCCCCGCCAGCCGGCCTCCTCGCCGAAGCCGTTGAAGACCGCGGCCAGGCAGATCGCCGGCGGGAGCCCCCACGAGGGAGCGCCCGGGTAGAGCGCGAACCCGGCGAGATCCGGGGCCCGGCCCTCCACCACGGCGGACGCCGCCACCCCCGCCGCGCCGAAGGTGAGGGGAGTGCCGAGCGCCACCGCGGCAGCGCGCCAGCCGACGCGCCAGCGGAACATCGAGCGCAGCAGGCTGCCGACGCCGGGGCGACCGTCGAGCAGGGCCGCGACCGCGAAGGCAGAGAGCATGGGGCCGAGGTGGCCGGCGAGGTAGGCGCTCCCCGCGCCCGGCCGCACGCGGACGCCGGCGGCCGCCATCGGAATCCAGACCGACCAGGTGAAGAGGTAGGCCAGGCCGAAGAAGAGCGGAAGCCGCCAGCGATTCCCGGGGCGGGGCACGGGAGGGCAGGCTACAACGGCGGGGCCGGCTCCGCGACGGCGGGGAGCCGGGCGTCAGAGCGCGCCGCCCGGTCCGCCCAGGTGCGGGCGCCCCGGCCTGAGCGGGTTCACCCACCAGGCGTGCCGGCGGTCCCAGATCGGCAGCAGGAGGAGGTGGTTCTCCCCAGATCCTTCCGTCCGGAGCTCCCGGTCGCCTCCCGCGACCTCCACGGCCTGGACCAGGGTCGGACACGACGTCCCCGGGATCACCGTCGCCAGCAGGCCGTCGCCGGCGAGCCGGGAGGCCTCGAGCCTGTCGATGACCACGAGCAGGCCGTGCTCCCGGACGACCAGGCCGGCGATGGCGCCGGCGACCTGGCCCTCGGGGCTGCGGACCGTGCCCACCACCTGTGCGATTGCCACGCCCATGGGCTCACCGTCGCTGGGGGTTTCCTGCGCGCTGCCCGGGGGGAGTGGCTGCAAGGGGGCGGCCAGGCCGCGGCGCCACCGGCCCGGCCTCATCCCCAGGGGGAGCGCCGGTTCGGCGGCTCCCCCGGGGCAGGATGTCGCGAGTCCCGGGCCACCCCGGTTCGCGCAGGACCGCTACTCGCGGGCGAACTGCTGGGCCAGCTCCTCGGGGTCGAGGACCACCTTCCAGCTGGCGGCGCCGGCCTTGCCGAGACGCGTCCCCCACTCGCCGAGGCGGCTGCGGTACCCGGCCGGATCGAGGTTGTCGGCGGCCAGCCGCTTCACGTTGATGGCCGTGACGTCGATGCCGGCCAGCTCGCCGGGGTCCAGGCTGCGGCGGGAGCCGCGCGGCAGCTCCTCCTTCATGTCGCTGAAGACCACGATGCTCTTGCGGCCGGCCCGGGTCTCCCGCAGGTACTCGGAGGCCAGGAGCAGGGCGCCGCTGATGTCGGTGTACCGGGCGTGGGACCGCGCCTGGGCGAAGCGGTCGAGCTTGGCCGCCAGGGCGAGCTTCTGGGCGTTGGCCCGGCTCGGCTGGGAGTCGAGCTCGACGCTCGCCTCCACGCTGGCCCGGTCGTAGCTCCGCTCCTCGATGCGGATGACGAACAGGCTGTCGCCGGGCCGGAGCCGGGGCAGGAGCCCGCGCTCGACGATGCGCACCGCCTCCGTCCGCTGGTCGGCGTAGGTGCCGGAGACGTCGATGAGCACGCAGGTGGCGCGGGCATGCGCCCGGCCGTCGCTGCAGGCGCAGGCGAGGAGCAGGGCCGAGGCGGCCAGGGCGCGCGGCGACGTCATCGGTTCACCTTGACCGGGCCGGTGCGATCGGCCGGGTTGCGGATGGCCGCGGCTCCCAGGGGGTGGAAGCCCTCGGGTCCGCGCGCCCGGACCAGGCGCTCGAGCTGCAGCGGGACGATGATGTAGATGTCGTAGACGTGGGTCAGGGCGCCGGCGAGGGTCCGCGCCCCGTGGCCCAGCAGCCGGAGGAGCACCCCGGCGCCGCGGACGGCGAGCGCCAGCGCCCGGCCCAGCACGTGCCGGCCGCTCTCCACCAGCATCTCCAGCGGCACCGCGATCATCGCCAGGATCCACGGCAGGATGAAGCCCAGCACCGCCTGGCCGATCATGGGGATGCGGGAGAGGAGCGGGGCGGCCACGGTCTCCTTGCCCCGGATCGCCTCCCCGGCCAGGGCCAGGGCCAGGGCCTTGTCGGCATCCAGGAGCTGCTCGCGCAGCACGGCCAGCGAGGCCTCGATGCAGGCCAGCAGGGCGAGCCCGGTCAGCGCCACCCCGAAGACGATGCGGCGGCGCGAGGGCGCGATCCCGGCGAGGCGGGGGAAGAGGTGGGTGATGCCCAGGGTCTCCATGACGAAGATCCCGGCCGCGACCTCCATGAGCACGATCACCAGGGCGGCGATGGTGGAGATGGGCATGCCCAGCACGTAGGCGCCGCCGGGGACCAGCTCCGACATGGGCCGGGCGATGAGCTGGAAGTTGACCAGGCCGCCGAAGCCGGCGACCGAGACCACGAAGAGGGAGATGACGAAGAGGTTGAGAGCGCTCGCGCCCAGCACGCGCTCGACCGCGGCCTCGCCGGCGCGGATCTTCTCGTACCGCTCCATGTAGCCGTCGATGCGGCTCGAGGCGTCGAGGACCCCGGTCGCCACCCGGTGCACCTCGCCCAGCAGCCCCCGGATGACCTTCCAGGTGGCGGCGCCCTGGGCCAGGATCCGGTGGCGCCGGGCGGTGGCCTCCCGGTAGTCGGCCAGGGCCTTCTTGTCGGCGGCCTGGGCCGAGCGGTGGATCTCCTCCAGAACCTTCTGCACGGTGCGGTCCCCGGCCCTGGGCATGCCGGCCACGGCCTGCACCGCCTCGGGCCACCCGGGGGCCTCGGGCGGCACCAGGCTCGAGGCCGCGAGGTCCTCCTCGACCCGCTTCACGCACTCGTCGAGCCGGCGGTGGAGCTCGGGGTACTGCTTGAGGTCCGTGGTGAAGGTGGTGGCCAGCCGGGTGAACTCGCGCTGCAGCTTGGCCTCGGCCTCGAGCCGGCCGGCCTCGAGCAGGACCTCGCGGTTGCGCGACCGGAGATCCTCGGAGGCGCTCGCCGCCGAGCGCGCCGCGATGCGCAGGCCTCCGCCCACGGCGCTGCCCAGCTTGCGCAGCAGGCGGTGCATGGGGACGCGCGCGGCGTAGAGGAGCAGCTGGGTGACGAGCCAGAGGGCGAGCAGCGAGAGCGCCGGACTGTCGGGCCACAGGTACAGGCTTTTCATGATGGGCGGCATCATGTTGGCCAGCCGTGTGGGGATTCAAACCACCGGAACCGCCTTGCCGGGAATCCACGGGTTGGCCTCTGCGGCCGGGGATCCCCCAGGCCATCCCGCCATGCTGCGCTGCGTCGCGTGGGCGGAACGCGCACAGCGGTACTTGCGGGAGTACCCGGAACCAATGGTCTTTGGCTGCCTACCCCACGATCGTGTGACCCACGATCGAGGGGTAAAGGGAGCGTCGCCGGGCCTCTCGCCCTGCGGCGCGGTGCAGCGAACTCAACGTGGAGGAAGACAGCATGACGCAGCGCACCAGCCTCACGATGCTCCTCGGCGCAGTCGCGGCGGGCCTCGCCCTCGGCGCCTGCGGCTCGGCGCACGAGTCCCCGACGACGGTGTCTGGCGTGGCCTCGACGGACGCGACGGGCGTGACGATCACGGTGAAGGATGCCTCGACCCCGGCCCAGGTCGTGACGACCATGGCCGATGCCGAGGGAGCCTTCGCGGCCGACGTGACCGGCCTCACCGCTCCGTTCCTCGTCAGGGCCCAGTGGAAGGGCGCGACCGGGAGCGACCGCCTCTACTCCATGGCCACCGAGGCCGGGACGGCCAACGTGAACCCCCTCACCGACGCGGCGATGGCGGCGGCGAGCCCATCGGGCAACGCCGACGACGTGTACGCCTCCTACGGCGGCAAGGACGGCCGGCAGACGGCGACCAGCTTCATGGACGTGATGCGGCAGCTCCAGACCGTGCTGGCCCCGCTCTTCGACCTGTACGGGGTCGCCAATCCCATCAGCGACGACGCCAGCCGCAAGACCAGCGGCATCAGCGCGCTCCTCAAGGACGTCAGGATCACCATCTCCAACGGGACCGTGACCGTGACCAACCGGGCCACCGGCGCCGTCATCTTCACCGGCTCCCTGGCCAACCTCGCCTCCGGGACGTTCTACCCCGAGAACATGCCGTCCGGGCCGGTGGCTCCTGCCACCTGCACCGCGTTCACCTACTCCGAGTGGAGCGCCTGCCAGGCCGACGGCACGCAGACCCGCACCGTCCTCACCTCGTCCCCGGCCGGCTGCACCGGCGGCTCGCCGGTGCTGACGCAGGCCTGCACCTACGTCCCGCCGCCGGCAGGCACCTGCACCTCGTTCACCTACTCGGCCTGGGGCGCCTGCCAGCCGGACGGGACGCAGACCCGCACCGTCCTCACCTCGTCGCCGGCCGGCTGCACCGGCGGCTCGCCGATGCTGACGCAGGCCTGCACCTACGTCCCGCCGGCCTGCACCTACACCTACTCGGCCTGGAGCGCCTGCTCCATGAGCGGGACGCAGACGCGCACCGTCCTGTCGGCGTCGCCGGCCGGCTGCACCGGGACCCCGGTCCTGTCGCAGACCTGCACGCCGCCCGTGACGAACCCGGTCACCTTCTCGATGGTGGTCTCGTCCTGCACCAGCTGCCACGGGCTCACCTCGAACACCACCGTCTTCAAGTCGGGCGGCTTCACGGTGACCGGGCGCAGCGCCTCCCAGTGGCTGACGACGGTCAACAACATGGTGGGCCTGGGGACCACCCTGGCGCCGGGCACGACCGCCCAGAACTACGCCGACTACCTGGCGAACGTGCCGTAGCTTCCGGGCTCCGTGCCGGTCGTCCGGGGACGTCCCGCGCCCGCGCCGGGCGGGACGTCCCCCACGGCTGCGTCTCCTGCGCCCTCGGGCTTCGACCTCGTCGCCGGATCCTCACGGCGGCGCCTCGAACCCGGCCCGGGCGAAGCGGGCCCGAGCGAGCGGGCCGGTGAGGAAGCGCAGGAAGGCCGCGGCGGCCTCCGGATGCCGGCCGGCCGTGGGCAGGACGCCGGAATAGGTGGTCGAGGCCTGGAGATCCCCGGGGTACGGTCCGATCAGCACGACCTGCGGGACGGAGAGGATCTCGCTCACCTGGGTGAGGCCGATGGCCTCGGCCTTGGACCGCGCCATCGCCACCATGGCCTCGCGGCCCCCCGGAGCGACGTGCCCCTTGCGCCGCACCTCGTCCCCGACGCCGAGGCGATCCGCGACTTTCAAGAGGTGGGCCCCGGCGGTCGCAGTGGCGGGGTCGGCGTAGTACACCTCCGCCGCCCGCAGGAGCGCCCGCCTCAGATCCTCGGGCGTGCCCACCGCAGGCCGCGGCGCGCCGGCGCGGACGGCGATTCCCCCGCCCACCTGGCCCAGGTCGACCCGCGAGCCAGCCCGCACCAGGCCCCGGGCCGCGAGCTGCTCGACGATGACCGGGGTGACGATGACGACGTCGGCCCGCTCTCCGGACTGGACCCGGTCGCGGAGCTTGCCGACGGCGCCGAAGGACAGGGCCACGGTGTGCCCGGTCTCCCTCTCGAAGGTCCCGACCACGTCCCGCACGGTGGACTCGGTGGCTCCGGCCGCCAGGACGACGAGGTCGTCGGCGAGCGCCGGGGTGCCGCCGCCGAGGAGGAGCGCGGCGGCGATCCCCTTCGCGCTGCGAATCGGCCTGCGCACTGGAGTCGGCCTCCCGGCGGACCCTACCCCCCGCCCTCGCGGTCCTTCAAGCGGCCCCGCCCCGGGTCCGGCCGGTGTAGAACCAGGGCCCGGGAAGGGAGGCCGCCCATGAGGAAGGCGATGGTCGTGGCGGCCCTGCTGCTGTCCTGTCGCGGCGGGGCGCCTGCGGGGGGTGGGGAGCCGCGCCGCTACACGGTGCGCGGGGAGATCGTGCAGCTGCCCGCGGCCGACCGCCCCGGCTCCGACCTGATGGTGCGGCACGAGGCCATCGACGACTTCGTCGATGGCACGGGGCAGGTCGTCGGGATGGACTCGATGGTGATGCCCTTCCGGGTGGATCCGGCCGTCTCGCTGCGGGGACTGGCCGTCGGCGACCCGATCGCGCTCCGCTTCGCCATGGACTGGGAGAAGCCGTCGCTTCGCGTCGAGAGCGTGGAGCGGCTTCCTCCCGGCACCGCGCTCCGGTTCGGCCCTGCCCGCCGCCCGCCG
This sequence comes from Anaeromyxobacteraceae bacterium, assembly GCA_035455425.1. Taxonomy (GTDB): domain Bacteria; phylum Myxococcota; class Myxococcia; order Myxococcales; family Anaeromyxobacteraceae; genus JACRMN01. The sequence goes on from DATIFE010000207.1 coordinate 66,638, forward strand.
GCGAAGGCGCCCCGGCCGTAGACGAGCGCCGCCACCGGGGTCGGGTAGACTGGCCGCATGGGCTCGTCAGGCTGCGGCGTCACCTGGTGACGGAGGCGGGCAAGGCGGACGTGGCGGTGGCCTCCGGCCCGGCGCCGGGGGCCCTGCACCGGGTCCTGGGCCTCGGGTTCGGGATCGCCATCGTCATCGGCAATGCCGTCAGCGCCACCTTCAACACCTCGGCCCAGGTGGCGCAGGTCCTCAGCGACGGGACGCTCATCCTCCTCGCCTGGGCGGTGGGAGGCCTCTACGCCTTCCTGGGCGCCAACGCCCAGGCCGAGCTCGGGGCCATGCTCCCGCTGGAGGGCGGCCCCTACGCCTACGCCCGCCACGCATACGGCGAGTACGGGGGCTTCATCGTCGGGTGGGCGGACTGGATCGCCAACAGCGCGGCGGTGGCGGCCTTCACCCTGCTCATCGGCCAGAGCCTGGCCGAGATCTGGCCCGCCGTCGGCCGGGCCAGCGGCTCCATCGCCGCCGGCTCGGTGATCGTCTTCGCGGCCCTCAACTGGATCGGGATCCGGGTGGGGGACGGCGTCCAGAAGGCCATGAGCGCCCTGTGGGCCCTGGTCCTGCTGGCCTTCGTCGTGGCCGCCTGGGCCTGGAGCGGGCCGGTTCCCGGCGGACCCGCGGCGCCGGCGCTCGCCGGCGGAGGGCACCTGGGCACGCTGACCGCCTTCCTGGTGGCCCAGCGCTTCGTCCTCTACGCGTACGGCGGGTGGAACGCCCCCCTCTACTTCGCGGAGGAGCACCGCGACGCCCGCAGGCACCTCCCCCGCGCCATGTTCGGCGGCGTGGCCCTGATGATGGCGCTCTACCTGCTGGTGAACGCCGCGCTCCTCCGGGTGCTGCCCGTCGAGCCACTGCGGTCCTCGACGCTGCCGCTGGTGACCGCGACGCGTGTCCTGGCCGGCGAGTGGACCGCCGCCGCGCTGGTGATCCTGACCGTCGTCGCCCTCCTGGGAGGGCTGAACGCCAACATCCTCTCCACGCCGCGGACGCTCTTCGCCATGGCCCGCGACGGCCTCTTCGCGCGCCGGGCTGCGGCGGTCAACCGCGGCGGGACTCCCGGCGTGGCCCTGTGGATCACCGCCGGCGCGATCCTGGCCTTCATCGTCTCCGGCACCTACGACGAGCTGCTCTCCGTGTTCGCCTCGGTGTCGGTGGCGAACGACATGCTGCTGGTGCTGGCGGTGCTCCTGCTCCGGCGGCGCGAGCCGGGGAGGGCGCGGCCGTATCGCGCCTGGGGGTACCCCTGGACGCCGCTCGCCCTGCTGGCGGTGGATCTGGCGCTGGGCGTCGGCCTGGTGGTCGGGAGCCCGGCGCAGACGGCCTGGGCGCTGGCGCTGCTGGGGTGCAGCATCCCGGCCTACCTGCTGGTTCGCCGCGGGCGGCGTGCGAGCCGCGCGTGAGCGGCGACGGCCCGCATGGGCGTCGAGCTCGACGCGTACGTGCCCGGCCGGTCCCGGAGCACCAGCGCCCCGCGCGCGGCGAGCAGTTCTCGCAGGATCGAGCGGTGACAGCGCCCCTCGTCGGCGCAGTAGCACCCGACCGAGAAGTCGGCCGTTCGCGAGAGCGCAGCCAGGAGGTCGAGGGCCCGGCTCGCGGCCGGCGCGCCCATCTCGCGGCGGTAGGCGCGGGCGAAGGCGCTCCACTCGCGGTCCCCCGAGGCCCGCCTCCCGCGCTGCACGGCGGCGGCGCTCGGCGCCAGCTCGGGGTACCAGACGTCGTACCAGTTCCCCGAGGCGTGCCTCGACTTCGGGACGCCGCGGGGCGGGTGGCGCACGGTGCCGATGCGAAGCCCTTCGCCCGGAGCGCGCGGCGAGCCGAGGCGGACGATGCGCACGGCCATCTCCATCACCCCCGGACGGATCCTAGCGGGCCCCGGCCTGCCGGTCACCGCCTCCACCCCGGCGGCGGCTCGGCGTAGCCCGCCGGGAAGGGGTGGGCGTTGCGGCGCCGCCAGGCCTCGTCCCGGCTCAGGGCGCCGTCGAGGTCGATTCCCTGGGCGACGAGGCCGCGCGCGTCGTCGTAGCGCAGGGTGAGGACCGCCGCCGGCGACTCGCTCTCCCGCTCGAAGGACACCTGCTGGACCCGGGAGCCGTGCTCCTCGCCGAAGGCGGTGCCGAGGCCGGGGCGCTGCGGAGCGGACTTGCGGGCCTCGGCCGAGGCGCCCGGTGCCGGTGCTCCCTCGGCGCGCCCGGCCCCGTCCCGGACGTCGGGCTCCGAGCGCTCCCGGAGCCCGATGGGCGGCGGCATGGGGCGCCGCCACCGCTCGGGGAAGATGGCGGCGCCGACGACGCCGACGTCCCGGGCGTCGCCCATGCGGGCGGCGTAGGAGTCGGGGACGCTGGAGAAGCGGAAGGCGGCCACCGACTCGGTGGAGAGCCGGAAGCCGTCGATGGTGACCTCGCCACGCGGCTCGACGATGTAGCCGCGCTTGCCGGTGGAGGCCGGGCGCCCGTCGACCACGTCGCGGCCGTCGACCGAGGCGACGACCTCGATGCGCCGCCCCGAGCCGTTCCTCACCCGCAGGAGGTAGCGTTCTCCGAGCCGACCCAGCACCCAGGTCCGGCCCCGGTGCTCGAAGGTGGGAAGGGTACGGCCCGACTCGTCGAGGATCTCCAGGCTGTAGGGCCCGCTCCGGGAGGGCGCCTCCCGGGCGCGGGCAGGGCTCGAGGCACAGGCGAGGGCGGCGAGGGCGAGGGCGGGTGCGAGGCGCATGGTCGTTCTCCTTCCCCGGTGAACGCGCCAGGCCGGGAAAGGATCTGCGCCCGGCCGCGCGCCTCGAGGCTGGCATCCGCCTGCGTTCTCGGGCATGACTCCGCCGATGGCGCTCCCGTCCACGCTCCACCACTTCGACCTCCGCTTCTCCCGGACCGACCACGGCGTCGAGGGCGAGGCGGCGCTCAAGATCGCGCGCCACCCGTCGGAGACCATGGAGCGGGTGTGGCTGCGGGTGCTCGCGTACGCATGGAAGTGGCGCGAGGGGATCTCCTTCGGCCCCGGCCTGTGCGAGCCGGATGCGCCCGACCTCCTCGCGGCGGCTCCGGGCGGGCGCGCCTCGCTCGTCGTGCGCGTGGGCAGGCCCGAGCCGGCGCGGGTCGAGCGCGACGTGAACCAGAACCCCGGCGCGGAGGTGGCGGTGCTCTTCGACGGCGCCCGCCGCCTGGCGGCCTTCCTCGCCGAGGCGCGGGAGCGCGGCCTGGCCCGGGCCAGCGCCGTCGATCTCGCGGCGATCGACGGCCCGCTCCTGGCGGAGCTCGCCGCGGTCGACGAGCGCCGGGTCGAGGTCGTGGTGACGCTCGTCGACGACCATCTGTACGTGGAGGTCGACGGGCGCACGCTCGACGGCCCGCTGCACCGGGCGGCGAGCTGACGCGGGCGCCGGCCCGGGCCCCCCTCGTCACGGGCAGTGGGCGATCAGGTACTCCGCATCGGCGATCATGATGGCGGCGGCGGTGGCGTCGACCCCCTTCCCGCCCTGCGCCTGGAGCTCGTGGACGAAGGCCCGGTAGACGTTGGCTGCCGTGCCGCACTGCCCCCGCGCCCGGGCGTCGGCGGCCGCGTTCAGCTTGGCGAGGAGCGAGTTCGCCAGCCCCGGGTTCTTGATCTTCCCCGCGGCCAGGAACTGGGCCACGTCGTCCTTGATGCTCTCGGGCGTGACCACGATCTCGAAGGTCACCGACTGCGTGGAGGCGTTGCCCGCCTGGTCCGTGGCCGAGATCGAGAAGACGTGCGTCCCCAGGGGCAGCTCGGTGAGCAGGTCGATGGCCTGGCCGCTGGCCAGCCCGTGGCCGGCGAGGGTGGGAGCGCCGTCGAGCAGCACCGTGACGACGTCCAGGCCCGAGCCGCCGGTGTCGGAGACGGCGTAGTCGAGCGTCAGCGTCGTGGAGTGCGGGTAGGTCGTCGCCGCGGGCTGGGCGATGGCGATGGTCGGCGGCTGCTCGTCGATCCGGACCACCACCGTCCGGTCCGGCTCGACGTTGCCGGCGAGGTCGGTGGCGTGGAACGTGACGGTGGTGATCCCGGGAGCGCTCACCCCGAAGGTGGTCGAGCTGCCGGGGACGGTGGTGGTGGCGATCGTCTGCGCTCCGCTGGCGGCGTAGGTGATGCTGGCGACGCCGGTGCCGCCCGGATCGACGGCCGTGAGGGTCACGTCCACCGGCGTGTTGTTCCAGCCGAAGGGCGTGGGAGCCGGGACGACGGCGGCCGTGGTCGTGGGAGGGGTGACGTCGGTGGAGATCGACAGCGCGATGCTCCCGAAGGTCGGCGGGGCGGACGGGCCGATCTGCTGGAGCTCGGGGTCGGTGAGCGGGACCGGGACCTTGCCCGCCGCGATGGCCGGCCCGAACCCGGGATCGACCCCGATCGCGTCCTTGACCGCGTTGGAGACCTGGGTGTCGAGGCCCATGCCGCTGTAGATGGGGCCGAGGTTGCCGGAGAAGATGGTGATGGGCGACGGGTCGCTGATCCCCACGTCGTGGAAGACGCCGCTCAGGTTGATCACCAGCTTCAGGTCGCCGGAGGTCGCGAGCCAGTGGAAGACGGGGGAGAGCTTCAGCTCGACGTCGGCGGCCCCGGGGAGCGGGTCGGCCAGCTTCAGGTTGGCGGTCTGGGCCTGACCGGCGCTGTTCCACTGCAGGAGGGGGATGGGCGGAGGGCTGGCCGGCCCGCTGACCCCGAACGCCGCCGCGGCCCCGCCGATGCCGGGGCCGCTCACCGGCACCGGCGCGAGGGTGATGGCCCCCTCGACGTGCGCGCTGCCGACGTTCACCACGCCGGCGACGTTGAGGCTCACGGTGCAGCTCGACACCGGGACGGTGATGGGGGCGTCGCCGTCGAGGGGCGCGACGAAGTCCGTCGGCCCGGCGTCGAAGGAGCAGCCGAGGGTGATGGTGTCGCAGAGGTCCGGCAGGAGGCAGTCCTTCACGCATCCCTTGACGGTGAAGGTGACGGGGATGTGGATGCTCGCGTTGGGGGAGCCGCCGGGCCCGGGGGAGTAGGTGATGCTCACGGGCAGGGTGGCGCCGGGAGCGATCGCGTCCCTGTCGTACGAGAAGGCCAGGTCCGTGTTCATCGCCATGCGCAGGCTGGCCGTGCCCGCGACGTCGACCGAGTAGCTCAGGCCGGCGGGGAGCCCGGGCGGGACGAGGGGACAGAGGCTGACGCTGTCCCCCTGGTGCTGCGAGAAGGGCGCCTCGGCCCTGAATCCGAGGAGTCGGCTCTGGTGGTCCGTGACCACGCGCGCCGCCCGGGCGGCGGTGCCCTGATCCTGCGAAGTCCCGCACGCCGCGACCATCGCCAGGCCCGCGGCCGCCGCCGTCAGCCTGGAAAGGCGCATCGCCCTCGCTCGCGAACCGCTCATGGTCCCTCCTCGGTTTCCGCCCCTGGTGTAGGGGTAAGCACGAGAACCCGCGCCGGCCGAGCAGGGTTGCGCACCTGTTTGCGTGCCGCTTGGGTGCCCCACGGCGTGGGGACGGAATCCGTCCACGCCAGCTCGCCGTTGCGATGGCCGGCCAGGTCGCGGATCGCGGCGGCGCCGAGCGCCGCCCCGACACCCGGTGCCGGCGTGCCCTCGATGCGCAGCTGGACCACGGCGTCGGGCGGGGTTCCCTCGAGCACCCGTGCCAGGTGCGAGCGGACCTGGGCCGCCCCCAGGCCCGCGACGGAGATGGGGCGAATCAGCATGGGCCGCCCCGGGAGGGGGCGGAAGTCCATGGCCGCGAGGCCGGCGGCCGACAGCTCGAGAACCACCACCCCCTTGGTCTCGCCGGCCTCGGCGAACGAGGTCCGCTCCACCGAGCCCGCGTACACCACGCTGGGACCGGCGCGGGAGCGCAGCACCTGGTGCCGGTGGACGTGGCCGCTCAGCACCACGGCGAGGTCACGCGGCAGGTCGACCTGGCGGATCACGTCCTCCCCGGTGCGGAAGGTGAAGTCGCGCGGGCCGCAGGTGGCCCCCTCGATGCACTGGTGGAGGCACAGGACCCGCGCGTCCGCCGCGCGCTCGCCGCGGCGCGCGTCGGCGAGCAGGGAGACGAACCTCGACCGCACCTGGCTGGCGTAGGGAAGGCCGACGAAGGCCACCCGGAGGCCCCGGGCCTCGAGCGTGAAGGTGCAGGGCCGGTCGAAGACGTGGAGGTTCGGGTGGAGCGCCAGGAGCGGGTAGGGAATGCGGGCGCGCTCGTGGTTCCCCGGGACCACGAGCACCGGGATCCCCGAGGACGCCACCCTCCGGAGCGGGGCCAGGGCGGCCTCGGCGAGCCAGGGGGGTACCCGGCTCCGGTAGAGCAGGTCTCCGCCGTGGAGGACCACGTCCACTTCCCCGGCGAAGGCCGGCGCCAGGGCTCGCTCGAAGCTCCTGAAGAAGTCCTCGCCGCGCCGCCGGCGCTGCACCCGCGGCCGGGCCGGAAGGTCGATGCCCAGGTGCGTGTCGGAGACGAAGAGGACCCGCATCGCGGCCACCCCAGGATCGGCACGGAACGAATGTACAGGGTGGGGCGGACATCCGGGTCGGAGGCGGGCGCGACGTCGCTAGCCTGCGACCGCCTGGAGGATCCACAGCGCCGCCATCCCCGCGGCGATGGTGAGGAGCACGTTCCGCCACCTGAGCGCCACCGCCATCGCCACCAGCCCGGCGAGGAGCCGGAGGTTCCCGGGGGAGAGATCGGCGGCGTCGTCGCGGACGACGAGCTCGGGCACGATGATGGCCGTGAGCACGGCCGGCGGCACGAGCCGCAACGCCCGCTGGAGGAGCCGGGGCGTCTCCACGCGGCCCAGCAGGGCGATGAAGGAGAGCCGGGTCGCGAAGGTGGCGAGCCCGGCGAGCGCGAAGACCCACGGCCAGCTCATGCGTTCGCCTCGACGGCGAGGCCGATGGCGATGCCCGCGAAGGCCGCCGCGACGAGGCCGAGCTTGAAGGGAAGGCCCACCACCAGCACCGCCAGGATCCCCGCCGAGAGGGCGGCCGCGATGCCGCCTCGGTCCCTGAGGCCGGGGAAGACCAGGGCGATGAAGGTGAGCGGGAGGGTGAAGTCGAGCGACCAGCTCCGGGGCACGACGCCCCCCAGGAACACGCCCGCGGCGGTGCTCAGCTGCCAGGATGCCCAGAGGGTGAGCCCCGCGCCGAGGAAGTACCAGTGGCGGAAGGGCGAAACGTCGGCCCGGTCCCCGTCGCGGATGTAGCGCGTCACCGCGACCGCGTACGCCTCGTCGGTGAGGAGGTAGGCGAGGATCCCCTTCCACGGCGGGCCCAGGTGCCGGAGGTAGGGGGCCACCGAGGCGCTGTAGAGGGCGTGGCGCAGGTTCACGACGAAGACGGTGAGGACGATCACGGCGCCCGGGGCCGCCTCGCGCCAGAGCTGGGCGGTGATGAGCTGGGCCGAGCCGGCGAAGACCACCGAGGACATCGACTGGGCCGCGAGGCGCGAGAAGCCGGCGCCGAGCGCCAGGACGCCGTAGATCATGCCGAAGGGAACCACCCCGAGGAGGATGGGGAGCTCGTCGCGACAGCCGGTCAGGAACTCCCTGCGCCGCGAGGAGTGCGAGGGTCCGGAGGACATGGGCCATCGAGGATAGCGGATGCAGGGCGCCGTCCGTCCGGTCCCTGCCCCGGGGCCCCCCGATGGGCGCCGGCGGCGGGCTTGCGCACCTCCCGCACGGACTGCATCCTCCCGGTGAACTCCCCCCGAGGACCGCATGCTCGCGCCCTGTTCACTGCTGGTCGCCGCTCTCGCCCTGGCCGATGCCCCGCCCGCACCCCCGGCCGCGGTGGTCGTGCGCGCTGCCCGCCTCTTCGACGGGCGTTCGGACCGCCTCGTCTCCCCGGGCGTCGTCGTGGTCCAGGGGAACCGCATCCTGGCCGCCGGGCCATCCGCGGCCATTCCTTCCGGGGCCCGGGTGATCGACCTCGGCGACGCGACCCTGCTCCCCGGCCTGATCGACGCCCATACCCACGTCACCTCCCAGATCTCGGACGACTGGCGCCAGGACGAGCTCGACCTCCTCAAGAAGCCGCTCGCCGAGCTCGCCATCCACTCCACGGTCTTCGCCCGGCGGACGCTCCTCGCCGGCTTCACCACCATCCGCGACCTGGGGAGCGACGACCAGCTCGACGTCGGCCTCCGCGACTCCATCCGGGAGGGGCTCGTCCCGGGCCCGCGCATCCTGGCGTCGGTGGCGGCCATCGGCGCCACCGCCGGCCACTGCGACGTGCACGGCTACCGCCCCGGCGCCCTGGCCCATGAGTCGGCCCTGGGCGTGGCCGACGGCCCGGACGCCATCCGCGCCAAGGTCCGACAGATGGTGAAGCTGGGCGCCGACGTCATCAAGGTCTGCGCCTCGGGCGGGGTCCTCTCGGAGACGGACGACGTGGACGCCCCCCAGCTCACCGAGGCCGAGCTCGGGGCCCTGGTGGACGAGGCCCATGCGCTCCGGCGCCGGGCCGCGGCCCACTGCCACGGGGCCACCGCGGCCAAGCGCGCGGTGCGGGCCGGCATCGACTCCATCGAGCACGGCTCCTTCCTCGACGAGGAGGCGCTCGACCTCATGAAGAAGCACGGCACGGCGCTGGTCCCCACGCTGATGGCCCTCGAGGTCGCCGACAGGCTCGAGGCGCTCAGGGCCCCGCCCAAGGTCGTGGAGAAGGCCCGGCAGGCGAGGGCGGCCGTCCACCGGACCTTCCGGCGGGCGGTGGAGAAGGGCGTGCGGATCGCCTTCGGCACGGACTCCGGGGTGACGCCGCACGGCCAGAATGCGCGCGAGTTCCGCTACATGGTCGAGGGGGGGATGCGCCCCGTCGACGCGCTGCGAGCGGCCACCAGCGTGAATGCCGGGCTCCTCGCCGTTCCCGACGTCGGATCGCTGGAGGCCGGGAAGCTCGCCGACGTGGTGGCAGTGCCGGGCGATCCCACCCGGGACATCACGGCGATGGAGAAGGTGCTCTTCGTCATGAAGGATGGGGCGGTCTTCCGCAACGACCGCGTTCCGTGAAGCGCGCCCGCGCAGGCCTCGAGGGCGCCGCCGCCCTCACACCGTCGCCACCGGCGTCACGGGTGATCCGAAGGAGCCCGGCAGGCGCAGGGGAGGGCAGGTGAGGAGGAAGTGGTGCCGCCCGTGTTGCCGCAGCCAGCGCGCCAGCGGCGTGAGGTGCCAGAGCTCGCCGAGGTGGATGCCGAGACGGAAGAGGCAGGCCTGGTGGAGCGGGAGGCCCTCGCACGCGCCGGGCGCGCCGGGCTCGTTCGGGAACGCCTCCACCGCGTAGTTGTCCGCGGCGAGCACGGCGATCCCGCTCTCGTCGATCCATCGGAGGAGTCGCGCGTCCCTGCCGTTCAGGGCCGGGGAAGCGTGGCGCAGCACCGCGCGATCGGGGTTTCCGGCCATCGCCAGGACGAGCTCGGCGAACCCGGTGTGCAGGCACAGCATGTCGCCGGGTGCGATCTCGACGCGGTCCGCCTCGATCACGCGCATGAGGTCGTCGTACCCGACGAGGACGCGCTGGTCCCCGTGGTGCGCGTGCAGGTCGACGAGCACCCCTCTCCCCTGGACGCAGGTCTCCGCCATCCGCTCGATCCCCAGGCGCCGGGCGCAGGCGCCGCCGCCGTCGGCGCCCGGCCCGACGATGTCGCGGCCTCCGCGGAACCCGTTGTAGTAGACGGGCTCGGGCACGCCGTCGCCGTCCGCGTCGAAGAACTGCCCGACGTGCGCCAGCGCGTCCCACTGCGTCGAGTACTGCGTGAACAGCGTCACCGCGTCGTCGCAGGAGCAGTCGACGTATCGCGCGTCCTCGAGCCGCACCGGGAAATCAACGAGCGCGTGACCCTTGCGCGTGGCGACCTGACGCCTCGGGGGCTGGCGGACGGGATTGAGCGCGCTGCCTCCGGGGAGGTCGAGCGGCAGGCTCAGGCAGAAGACTTCCCCGGTCCGCACCTCGCGGGTGGCGACGAGCCGTCGCTCGGGGGTGAGGAGGTTCAGGCGCCCGAGCTCGTCGTCCTCGCCGAAGTCGCCCCAGTTCGATCCCTCCGGGCGTCTTGCCCAGCGCTCGCTCATCTCGAGCCTCCTCGGCGATCGGATCCGTCGCCGGCCTTCGCCAAGTCTTACCCGACGGCGGATGCATGGTTCCACCGGCGACTGCGCTAGCATCGCGTTCCGACATGAGCCCAAACGACCCCGTCGTCCTGCAGCAGTGGAGCCGCCTGTCGCGGCTTCCCCTCGGCCGCTGGCTCTTCAGCCGGCTGATCGGTTTCGTCGTTCCCTATTCGGGCAGCATCGGCGCCCGCGTGCTCGGCCTCGCGCCGGGCCAGGCTCGCGTCTCCATCGCCGACCGCCGCGCCCTGCGCAACCACCTGCGCTCGCTCCACGCCATGGCGCTGGCCAACCTGGCCGAGCTGACCGCCAACCTGGCCATGATGAGCCGGCAGCCGGCGAAGGGCGCCCGCTGGATCGTCACCGGCTTCGACACGGAGTTCCTCAAGAAGGCCCGGGGCACCGTCACGGCGCAGTGCGAGGTCGGCCCGCTCGACTGGAGCCAGGCGCGCCAGCTGGAGGGCCGCGTCGAGCTGCGCGACGTCGCCGGCGACCTGGTGATGGTCGCGAGGCCGCGCTGGAAGATCGGGCCGGACGCGGCGGCCTGAGGCGGCGGGGGCGCCTCTCAGGCCCGGATCGGCACGCCGTGGCTCCGGTCGTCGGTCAGGATCTCGAAGGCGGCACGGTGCCTCGCGAGAAGGACCTCCGCGGCGGCAGCGCGACGCGCCCCCCTGCGCCGGAGCTCGAGCTCGCAGGAAGCGAGCTTGGTGTTGAGGCAGTGCTTGGTCCCGCCCGGCGGGTTGCCGTAGCTCAGCCCCACGAAGGCTTCCGGGGCGGCTCGGATCGTCCCCTCCACGGCCACCGGGCCCGCCTGCGACCGGAACTCCCAGGTGAAGTAGCGGAAGGTCCCTCTCGCCCTCACCGACTGCACCAGGCCGTTGAGGGCGATCTCCTCGCCCTGGTGGCGGAGCACGAGGAGGGTCATCGGCGGCGTCCAGAGCGGGCCGATCCGTATCCGCGCGGTGGCCACCTCCAGGAAGCTGTCCGGGTGGCTGTCGAAGCCGGCCACCTGGCCCCAGGCGTAGTGGTCGGTGTGCCTGCTCCCCCAGTTGTGGTTCTGGCTGCCCACCCAGCCGGCGATCGGGATCTCGCGGCCGTTCACCACCAGCGAACCGGCGTAGACGGCCATGGGCAGCCCCACCAGCGTCTTCGCCCTGGGGAACCCGACCCTGTAGGCGTAGGGAGGCAGGAGGAAGAGCGGGCTCGATCGTCCGGAATACCGGAGGTCCCAGGAGATGGCGGACGCTCCCGAGGCCGCAGCTCCCTTCAGCGCTTCAGGCCCCAGCGAGGCGTCGGCCACCCGCACGGAGAAGTCGGACCTGCCGAAGCCGCACTGGCCGAAGGGGACCTCCCTCTTGACGGCCACGTGCTGCCCGCTCTCCCCGTCGAAGTAGACGGCCCAGAGCTCACCCAGGGCCTCCTCCGGCCTGCCGTCCGGGCTGAAGATGGTGTAGCGAATCCAGAAGGCCAGGGGGCGGCTGGGGTGGTTGGCTCGCTGGAAGAAGCTCTCGTAGTGCCCCGCCTTCTGGCCGGGCTGGTAGCGCGTCCAGTTCGCCTGCTGGCGCGCGATGGCGGGGAGGCCGGACATCGAGGCCCATCCTATGCGGCCTCCGGCGGGCGAGCCCAGAATCCCGGTTGCGGCCCCGTCCCGGGCGTGCCAAATCCCTGCTCACGGAGGAAAGAGCCATGCAAAGCCGCGCGACCGCGCAGTGGGCAGGGGATCTGCTGTCGGGCAACGGTCGGACCAGCGCCGACAGCGGCACCTTCCGCGATGCCGAGCTGACCTGGAAGGCGCGCACGGAGGGTACCGCCGGCAAGACCACCCCGGAGGAGCTCCTGGCCGCCTCGCACGCCAGCTGCTTCTCGATGGCGCTCTCGCACGGCCTGGCGCAGGGCGGGCACCCCGCCACGCGGCTCGAGACCAGCTGCGTGGTGGAGTTCGGCCCCAAGCGCGGGGGCGGGTTCGAGGTGAAGTCCAGCGCGCTCGAGGTGAAGGGCTGGGTCCCGGGAATCGACCAGGCGGCCTTCGCCAAGGCCGCCGAGGACGCCAAGAACGGCTGCCCCATCTCCTCGGCGCTCAAGATCGCGATGTCGGTGAAGGCGGCGCTGCAGGGGTAGCGCTCTAGGCTCGGACCTCCCGCCTGGCGCCGGCGGCGCGGGGGGCCCGGGCAACCTGCTCCACCGCGGCCGTGGCGTAGTCCACCTCGGCGGGCGTGTTGTAGAGGTAGAAGCTCAGCCGGCAGCTCGCCGGGGGATCGAGCCCCAGCTGGCGATGGGCCAGCGTGGCGCAGTGGCACCCGGCGCGCGACTCGACGCCGAGCGCGTTCAACGCCTCGGCGACGTCCATGGGATTCCGGTTCGCGATGTTGAAGGCCACCAGCGCCGTCCTCCGCCTCACGTCCCGCGGGCCGTAGATCTCGAGGCCCGGGATGCCGGAGAGGGCGTCCAGGGCGCGCTGCGTGAGCCGGCGCGTGTGGGCCGAGATGCGGCCCATCGCCTCCCGCACGTCGGCCTGCGCGATGGCCGTCTTCCGCCGGAAGAAGCGATGGCGGTCGGGGTGGAGGGCGAGGTCGAGGAGGAGGCGGAGAGCCTGGGCCGAGACGATCGTCCCGAGGATGTTGGGGGTCCCGGCCGCGTACTTCCAGGGCAGCGCGTTGTAGGCCACTCCCTCGGGCGTCACCTGCCCCTCGGCGATCATGTCGCCCCCGTAGAGGAAGGGGCGGGCGGACTGGAGGAGGTGCTCCTTGGCGTACAGGACGCCGACGCCGAAGGGGGCGAGGACCTTGTGGAAGGAGAAGGAGAGGAAGTCCACGTCGAGATCCCGGACGTCCACGTGCGTCGAGGGCACCAGCTGGGCGCCGTCGACCAGCAGGTACGAGCCGCGGCTTCCGTCCGGCTGGAGATAGCCGCTCTCCAGGCTCATGGCCCTGACGGTGTGCAGGGGGTTCTTGGTCCCGAAGAAGTTGGAGGCGCCGGTACAGCAGACGATCTTGGTCCGGCCGTCGATGAGCGACGCCATGTGGTCCAGGTCCAGGGCGCCCGTCCTGCGGTCGAACCGGGCCAGGCGGCACTCGACGCGGACGCCGAACCTGGGGAGGATCTCGCGGCACAGCCCGTGCCACGGAACGTAGTTCGAGTTGTGCTCCATCATGGTGGTGACCAGGTTGTCGCCGTCCCGGAACTCGGTCATCAGCATGTGCATCACGGCGTTGTGCGCCTCGGTGGCGTTCCTGCACGCGACGATGTTCCGGCGGCTGGGAGCGTTGAGGAAGGCGGCGATGGTGTCGTAGGACTCCTCGAACAGGGCGGTGGTGGCCTTCGAGGCGTCCGACTGGCCGCGGTGGACGTTCTCGTAGTCCGGGACGAGCTCGTGGAACAGGTCCACCAGCTCCCGCGGGGGCTGGGTGCTGGCCGCGTTGTTGGTGACCACCCGCCCGCAGGCGGGGAACACGAAGTGCTTCCGGATGGCCCCGACGTCCAGGCCCTGGACGGTATCCATGGTGCGCCGCCTCGGGGGGCCGACGGGCCCCTTCTCCATAGACGACGGCAGGAGGCCAATTGGGACACCGGCCTGGGCCAGTCTCCCCAAGAGGGACGACGTACCGCTATCTGCTTCCGGAGGTCGGGCTCGCCTTCTCCTGGGCTGGCATCGGCATGTCGCCCCAGCCGCCCTCCATCATCGCCTTGATCCTCCACTCGCCGCCCTTGCGGACGAGGAGGGTGGCGTTCCTCCCGGACGTGGTCTTCCCACCCATGGTCATGGTCCAGCTGTCCGTCGCCGCCGCGAGGGAGTCGGTGACCATGAAGATGCTCTGCCTGTGAGTCATCCTGGCGTCCATCGGCTTCGCGTAGAAGGGCCTCATCACCTCGGTCCACTGCTCCCTCGTCCAGGCGGCGGCCTGCGATTCGCCCTTGGAGTCGTCCGTGACCATGAGGACCGGGAAGTCCACCAGGGCGACCGCGGCCTCGAGATCGGCCTTCTTCCCCGCCGCGTCCATCTTCCGGAACACGGCGAGGATCTCCTTCTTGTCCTTCTGCTCGGCCCGCACCTTCGGCGGCTGCCAGCCGGCCATGGGGTCGCCCTGCCCGGGCTTCTCCTCGGCGGCGAATGCCGGCGCGACCAGGGCGAGCAGGACCGGGATCGAGCAGCTGCGGATGAGCGTCTTCATGGGTGCCTCCTCGGGATCGCTCCCGGCGGGCTGGAGAGCCCTCCCCATGCCCGGCCCCTGGCCGGTCCGCTCGCGCCGGACGGGGGCCCGACGGCAGGTCCGGGGACGCTGACCCCTTGGTGGGCCGGGATGGCGCAGCCGCGGCCGCGGGCCCGAGGGGGCACGCCGGCCGCGGGGCCGCTGCTCTCCTGGGCGAGCCTACGAACGAGCCTGGGCTGCCGCCGGGGCTTTCTCGGCGCGCACGTTGGAGGGGCCGGTGGGCGCCCAGGCGGCGACGAGGAAGCCGACGACCCCGATGATGAGCGTGGTCACCATGGTGAACTGGAGGGTTTCCGCGAGGTGAGAGCGGGGGGGACGGTTGAAGCTGGCGGTCGTGGTCGTCATGGCGTTGCTCCTTCGCAGGTCCGGGGCGCTCGGTCTCGCTCGCGCCTTCCTGGGGAATGGACAGGGGTCGACCGGAGATCTGACCGTGGCCCCGATGGCAGGCCTGCGGGTGCGCTGCTAGGCTCTCCGGGCACCGGAGGCGCCGGGGGAGGCGACATGGCCGAGGACGGGAGGACGCTGGCGGAGCGGTTCGAGGAGGGTCCCATCCCTCCGCGCGAGGCGCTGCGCATCGGCGTGGGGGCGGCCAGGGACCTGGCCCGGGCCCACGCCCGGGGCACCTTCCACGGCGCCCTCGAGCCCGGGAGGGTCTTCCTCCGCGACGACGGAGGCGTCGAGGTGCTGGAGCGCGGTCCGGTACACCCCTCCGGGCTGCCGGACGCCCGGGCGCACGCCTACCGGGCGCCGGAGCAGTGGGCGGGCGCCGCCGAGGACCAGCGCGCCGACGTCTTCGCGCTCGGCGTGATGCTCTTCCGGATGCTCTCCGGGAAGCTGCCCTTCCCGGGGGACGACGGCGGCAAGGCGCTGCGGTCGTCCGATCCCGCGCCCGCCCTGGACGTGCCGCCGTACGCGATGGCCGACCTCGTCGCCCGGATGCTGGAGAAGGATCCCTCCGGCCGGCCGCGAGACTGTGGCAGGGTGCTGGCCGTGCTCGCGCACGTCCAGCGGCAGGTGGAGCAGGCTCCCGAGGAGACGCCCGGGTCCGCCACCGCGCCCCGCCGGCCGATGTCGCGCGCGGCGCTTCTCGCGGTGGCGGGCACCGTCCTCGCCGCGCTGGTCGCCGCCTTCGCCCTCCGCGGTTCCCGCTGAGGCGGGGCGCCGGGAGCGGGGAGCCCATGCGGGCGTCGCTTCCCGTCGCCCTGGCGGTCGCCGCCATCGGCGGAGGGGCCCACGCCCAGGACTACCAGGCGTTCGCCGCGGAGCTGCGGTCCTTGAAGGCCGATGCCGATGTCGTCGCGTACCTCGAGGGCGACCTGCAGCGCGCTCGCCAGCTCCAGACGCTGGAGGCGGCGATGGAGGGCCGCCTCCACCTGGCGGAGGAGTATCGAGCGCAGGCCCAGGACCTGAGGAGGCTCCAGGCCATGGCGCAGTACCTCCAGGTGCCCACCGGTGGGCGCGGGAGCAAGGACGGATCGCCCGCCGCCACGGAGGACCCCGAAGCGCAGGAGCTGGAGCTCAGGGCTGCGCAGCAGGTCGAGATCGCGCGCGACACGCTGGTGGCCCTCGTCGCCGGCTACCGCGAGGTGAAGGCCCTGGCCGTCGCGAAGAAGGCCGGGGCGAAGCCTCGTCGGCGATGACCTGATGGAGGCTGCGACCCCGTGGCGCCGCCGTCCGCCCCGGCTCCGTGCAAGTCTGCGGGGTCCTGGGGGGATCCATGGCTGGTCCAGCGACGGAGACGGTGCGACGGCGCGAGGGCACGGAGCGGGGAGGTCATGCCGTCGCGGGCTTTGCCAGGCCCGGCTTCCAGGCGGTCCGGGAAGCGTTCATCGAGAACTTCGAGCGACGCGAGGAGCTCGGAGCGGCCTGCTGTATCTACCATCGAGGGGAGAAGGTCGTCGATCTGTGGGGCGGCATTAGAAACAGGGCGACCGGCGAACCGTGGGAAGAGGACACGATGGCCCTGGTCCACTCCACGACCAAGGGCATGGCCGGCCTGGCGATGGCGCTTGCCCATTCCCGCGGCCTGTTCGACTACGACGAGCGCGTGAGCACCTACTGGCCGGAGTTCGCCCAGCAGGGCAAGGAAAGGATCACGGTCCGGCAGCTGTTGTCGCACCAGGCCGGGCTGTTCGCCCTGGACGAGCGACCGGTCAGGAGCCTCGTCGCCGATCCCGACCGGCTGGCCGCCGTCCTGGCCCGGCAGAGACCGGCCTGGCCGCCGGGCACGCGCCAGGCCTATCACGGGATCACCCTGGGGTTCTACGAGAGCGAGCTGCTGCGCCGGGTCGATCCCGGGCACCGGACCCTGGGCCGGTTCTTCCAGGAGGAGATCGCGACTCCCCTGGAGCTCGACTTCTACATCCGCTTGCCGGAGGAGATCCCGGACTCGAGGCTGGCGCCGCTCTACCGGTTCAAGATGGTTGCCGCGCTCCTCGCGCTGCCCCCTTCGCTCGCGCTGGCGGCGATCTACCCGCGATCGCGCTTTCGCCGGTGTCTGCTGGGATCGGAGCTGCCGGAGCAGGGCGAGCACGTCTACGCCCGGAACCTGGAGGTGCCTGCCGGGGGAGGCGTCGGGACGGCACGCGCCGTGGCCCGGGCCTACAGCGTGTTCGCGACAGGGGGAAGGGAGCTCGGGCTACGCGAGGAAACCCTCCGGCAGCTCATGGCGCCCGCAGTCCCGCCGGCTCGCGGATTCCGCGACGCATGCCTGAAGGCGGAGATCCAGTTCTCGCTGGGCTTCGCGAAGCCCGGCCCGAAGAACCCCTTCGCGCATCCGAGCTCCTTCGGAGCCCCGGGAACGGGGGGGTCCTTCGGGTTCGCCGATCCCCACGCCAGGGTCGGATATGCGTACATCCCCAATCGAATGGGCGCCCACCTGGAGGATCCGAGGGAGGCCGCGCTGCGCAGGGCGATGTACCGCTCGATCGGCGAGACGATCCCTTCGCGCCCGTGATCGGGCGGGGCGGGAAGGCGACCCGGCCCGGCCCGACAGGGTCGCTCACGCGCGCTGCAGGAGCAGGTGCCCCACGAGACCGCAGAGGGTGAATCCGAGCGCCATCAGCACCCCGTGCGCGGCCACCATCGTCCCGATCCCGATCCACTCCCGGCCCACGAGCTCTCCGACGCCAAAGGCTCCCGCCAGCCCCGCCGCCGCGGCTCCGGACGCCGCGGCGGTGACGAGGAAAGATCGGGCCAGCGCGGATCGCGCCCCCATGGCGACTGCCGTCATGGTCGCGGAGAGCCCCATCAGCGCGAACGCGATCGCGCCCACGCCCAGGATCCGTGCGACCGGCGCCGAGATGGCCTTTCCCGCGGCAAGGAGCGGCAGGCCGCCAATCGCCGCCACCGTCACGAGCCGCTGCAGCCGACGGAGCCACGCCGATGCCCGCGTCAGGCGCCGGCTGGTTGCGCCGACCAGCACCTGCGACGAGAAGCCGTTGAAATGGAAGTGCAGGGCCGCGAGCGACACCGCGACCGGCGAGAAGTCCCGCGGACCGCTGCCGAGGCGCCAGAGGAGGAGCCACGCGGCTCCGACGGGAAGGAACACCTGCGCGGCGACCAGGCTCGCGTCGGCGATGCGGACGCGTCGACGCCGCACGGCGTCCGACGCGCCTGCCGCGGCCACCGTGAGCGCCAGGCCGAGCCATGGCACGGTGAGGGCTCCGGCTGCGGTGCCCCCGGGGAGGAGGAAGGAGAGGAGCAGGAGCGCGGCGGCGGCCGGCTGGAGGCATCGCGCCAGCGTGAGCAGCCGCGAGGGCGCACCGCCGTCCTCGTCCCGCAGTCTCGCCAGGAAGGCGAGCGCGAGGGGAGCCGCCACCAGCGGCATGAAGAGGAACAGGTGGTCGAGGGACGCGACCGCCGGCGGCCTGCCGGAGGGCAGCCAGGGCGCTGCGATCCAGACTGCACCGCCGACGCCCGCGCTCGTCGCGCCGAGCGCCCGACGGCGGAAGGTGGTGTTCGCGGCCAGGTCCATGGCTGGTCCCCCCGGGACGGCGCGCCCGCGGCGACGGTCCGGGGCGAGCCGCTCGAAGCCTGCCGGCATGACGCC
>DATIFE010000208.1:0-19118 GCA_035455425.1 Anaeromyxobacteraceae bacterium
CGGATGGGCTCCCGGGCCGCCTGCCCGGCGAGCCCCACCGCCCGCCGCAGGCCCCGCACCTCTTCCGGCGACAGCGCGCGGTAGCGGCCGGGCCTGAGCCCGGTCACGGGAATCCCGCCGAACTCGGGGCGGAAGAGGCGCAGGACGGGGAGCCCGACGGACTCGCAGAGCCTCTTCACCAGGTGGTAGCGACCCTCCCCCACCTCGATCCGGATCCAGACGTTGCGGTCGGCCTTCTCGTGGACCCGGGCGGCGAGCGCGCGCGCCGGGCCGTCCTCGAGCCGGACCCCCTCGACGAGGCGGGCCAGCGCCTTCTCCAGCTCGGCCCCGTCGCCGCCCTTCACCTTGACGAGGTAGACGCGGCGATGGCCGTAGCGGGGGTGGGCCAGGCGGTTCGCCAGCTCGCCGTCGGTGGTGAACAGGACCGCTCCCTCGGCGTCGTAGTCGAGCCGGCCCACCGGGAAGACCCGGTCGCCGACGTCGCGGAGGTAGGCGGCGGCGGTGGGGCGGCCCTCCGGGTCGGAGAGCGTGGTGACGCATCCCGGCGGCTTGTAGAGCAGGAGGTACCGGTGCTCCTCGCGCCCCAGGGCCGGCTTCCCGTCCACCGAGACCAGGTCGCGGGCCGGGTCGACCCGGGTGCCGGGCTCCCGCACCACCTTGCCGTTCACCACCACCCTCCCCTGGGCGATGAGCTCCTCCGCCTTGCGCCGCGAGGCGACGCCGGCGGAGGCCAGGAACTTCTGCAGGCGCTCGGCCATCTCAGGAGGCCTTGGGTTCCGGGGGCGGCCCCTCGGCCGGGCCCGGCGGCCGGTCCGCCTCCTCCGCGGCGCCCTCCGGCGGCGTCTCCGGCTTCAGGGCCGCCTCGGCGCTCCGGCCCGTCGCCTCGGCCCTCCCCATGGCCGCCTCCAGCTCCGCCAGGGCGGCGTCGCCCTCGGCCTGCCGGGCCGACAGCGCGGCGCGCAGCGCGGGATCGGCGAGCTCGGCCACCAGCCCCTCGAGCCGCGGCGGCTCCTGGGGCCGCTCGCGCTCCACCAGGTCGCGGCTCTCCTCGGAGAGCTCGTGGAACTCGCGCAGCGTCGGGAGCGAGGACAGGTCCTTGACCGCGAAGAACTCGAGGAACTCGCGGGTCGTGCCGTACAGGATGGGGCGGCCCGGCTCCTCCTTCCGCCCCAGGATCCGGACGAGCTTCCGCTCCAGGAGCGCCTTCACCACGGCGCCCGAGTCCACGCCGCGGACGTCCTCGATCTCGGGGCGGGTCACCGGCTGGCGGTAGGCGACGATGGCCAGGGTCTCGAGGGCGGCGCGGGTGAGCCGCTGGGGCTTCACCCGGAGGAAGCGCCGGGCGAACTCCGCGTTGTCGGGCGCGCTGCGGAGCTGCCAGCCGCCGGCGACCTCCTGGAGCACCATCCCGGACACGCCGTCGCGGTAGTGGCCGGCGAGCTGGTCCAGGGCCTGGGCCACGCGGGCGCCCTCGATCCCGGTGGCCGCCCGGACCTCCTCGACGGCCAGGGGCCGCTCGGCCAGGAAGAGGAGGGTCTCGACCACGGTGCGGACGCGGTCCGGCGAGAGCTTGCGCGCGCGGGCGGCGAGCTTCTCGAAGGGCTCCTCGCGCTCCGCCTCGGGCAGCTCGATGGGGGCCGCCTCGACCTCGTCGAGCGCCGGGTCGCCCTTGCGCTCCTCCTCGGCCTGCGCCCGGGCGGTCTCCTCCGGCCCCAGGGGGCTCCTGCCTTGCTCGCTCATCGGTAGTCCTCTCCTCCGCGCTCCACCGGGCCCTCGCCCAGCGACGCCGTGGCCTCGATGGCGATCTCGCCGCCCGCCCCGCCGTCCTCCCGGGCCGCCTGGAAGACGCGCAGCAGCCGGAGGCGCGCCATCTCCAGGATCGCCAGGAAGGTGGCGATGACGTCCGAGCGGCCGTGCCCGCCCCCCTCCCCCGCCAGCAGCTCGGCGAAGGTGGCCCGGCGCCGGCGGCGGAGCACCTCCGCCACCCGCCCGATGGCGTCGGTGATGCTGAGGCGATCGCCGGCCACCTCGCGCGCCAGCTCCGGGCGCGCCCGGGCCAGGGCGCGGTCGAGCGCCTCCACCAGCTGGAAGGCCGACACGTCGGCCAGGCCCTCGGGCCCCTCGGGAAGCGGCGGGCGCTCGGCCCGCGCGCGCCGCGCGAAGACGTCGCGGTCCAGGATGTCGTGCCGCGACAGCTCCTCGGCCGCGGCCTTGTACTTCTGGTACTCGAGGAGCCGCCGCACCAGCTCGGCCCGGGGGTCGGCCGCCGGCTCCTCGGCCTGGTCGTCCTCCGCCACCTCGGTCCGGGGCAGGAGCAGCTTCGACTTCATGAGCAGGAGCTGGGCCGCCATGTGGAGGAACTCGCCGGCGACGTCGATGTCCAGCTCGCGCATGGCCTGGACCGCGGCCAGGTAGGACGCGGTGATCCGGGCCAGCGGGATGTCGAAGAGGTCGACCCGGTGCTCCCGGACGAGGTGCAGCAGCAGGTCCAGCGGCCCCTCGAAGGGCGGCTCCCCCTCGCGGAGGGCCGGGAGGCGGACCTTGAAGGCCTCGACCGCGGCGCGCGCCGCGGCCGCGGAGATCTCCCCGGCGCCGGGCGCCGCCTCTGTAGGGGCCTTGGGCATCTCGCGACGCGCTGCCCCGGGTCAGCCCGGGTCCTCCCAGCCTACAGCTTCATGGCGGCGCGGACCTCCTCCATGGTGGAGGCCGCCACGGCCCGCGCCTTGCCGATGCCGAGCTGGATCAGGTCGTCCAGGTCTCTAGGCCGCGCCAGGAGCTCCTCGCGCCGCGTCCGCAGCCGCTCCTGGTCGGGGAGGAGCGACTCCAGGAGCTTCTTCTTGCAGTCGACGCAGCCGATGCCGGCGGTGCGGCACTCCCGGTCCACCCAGGCCACGACCTCGGGCGGGCTGTAGATCTTGTGCAGGTAGAAGATGCCGCACACGTCGGGATTGCCGGGGTCCTGCCGGCGCTTGCGGGCCGGGTCGGTGACCGCCCCCATGATCTTCCTGGCGGTGCTCTCGGCGCCCTCCCCCAGCTCGATGGAGTTGCCGTAGCTCTTCGACATCTTGCGGCCGTCGGTGCCCACCACCTTGGCCGCCTCGGTGAGCAGCGGCTTCGGCTCGGGGAACACCGGGCCGTAGTGGAAGGCGAAGCGCCGCACGATCTCCCGGCACAGCTCGAGGTGCGCCACCTGATCGGCGCCCACCGGGACCTGGGCCGCCTTGTAGAGCACCACGTCGGCGGTCATGAGCACCGGGTAGCCGAGGAAGCCGTAGAGGGCCAGCTCGCGGTCGGTGATGTTCTCCCGCACCTCCTTGTAGGAGGGGGAGCGCTCCAGCCACCCGAGCGGCGTGATCATCCCCAGGAGCAGGTAGAGCTCGGCGTGCTCCTTCACCTGGCTCTGGACGAAGAGGGTGGACCGCTGCGGGTCGATGCCCGCGGCGATGAAGTCCACGAACATGTCGCGCTCGGCCTTCTTGATCTCGTCGGTCCGGTCGTAGCTGGTGGTGAGCGCGTGCCAGTCGGCCGAGAAGTAGTAGCACTGGTTGTCCTGCTGGAGCCTCACCCAGTTGGCGAGGGCGCCGTGCAGGTGGCCGAGGTGCAGGCGCCCGGTGGGGCGCATGCCCGAGACGACGACGGGGAGCTTCGGGGTGGCCATGGGTTCCTAGGCGATGGCCCGGAGCAGGGACTCCAGCAGGCCGATGACGAAGCGGGAGGGCCCGGCGATGAGCCGGCCTCCGAAGAAGAAGATGGCGATGAGGAGGAAGGGAGCGAACTGCTCCACGGCGTGCCACTGGTTGCGGAGCCGGTACGGCATCAGCCAGGCGGCCACGCGGCTCCCGTCCAGGGGGGGGATGGGGATGAGGTTGAAGAGCGCCAGGGTCACGTTGAGGAGGACGATCTGCGAGAGCAGGGCCACCACGGCGTCGGCCCCCGGCTCGGCGGTGGAGTACCGGAAGTAGATGCCGAGCCCCACCGTCCCCAGCACCGCCAGGACCAGGTTCGAGAGGGGGCCCGCGCTCGCGGTGACGGCCATCCCCGCTCCCTGCGACACGTCGCGCCGGAAGCGGGACGGATCGATGGGGACCGGCTTGGCCCAGCCGAACACGAAGCCGCCGCTCCAGAGCATCAGGGCCGGGAGCAGCAGCGTCCCGAAGGGATCGATGTGGGCGATGGGGTTCAGCGTCATCCGTCCCATCCGGGAGGCCGTGTCGTCCCCGAGCTTCCACGCGCTCCACGCGTGGGAGTACTCGTGCACCGTCAGCGAAAGGATCAGCGGGACGAGCGCCAGGATGACGTGGACGATCCGGTCTGAGCCCAATCCGAGAACCCCTTGAAATGAAAGACGAAGGCTTCTAGCAGCGCCGGGATGGCCGGTCAACGCGGGATGGAACCCGCCGGATTCGCTCGCCCTTCCGGTGGCGGCCGCGGGACGCGCAGCCGCCTCACGCCCGCGGGTGGTGCCGCTGGTAGAGCCTTCGCACCTGCTCGCGCTCCACGTGCGTGTAGATCTGGGTCGTCGACACGTCGGCGTGGCCCAGCATCGCCTGCACGGCGCGCAGGTCGGCGCCCCCGGCCAGCAGGTGGGTGGCGAAGCTGTGGCGCAGCTGGTGCGGGGAGACGGGCCGCTCGATCCCGGCCGCGCGGGCGTGTCGGCCCAGGAGCTTCCAGAACCCCTGCCGCGTCAGCCGCCGGCCGCGCCGGGTGACGAACAGGTCCCGGGAGCGGCGGCCCGAGAGGAGCCGCTCCCGCGCCGAGGAGAGGTAGAGCCGGAGGGCCTCCGCGGCCGGCGCTCCCAGCGGGACCATCCGCTCCTTGGACCCCTTGCCCCGGGCCAGCACCATGCGGGTCTCGAGGTGGACGTCGTTCACCGAGAGCGAGACCAGCTCCGAGGCCCGGAGGCCGGCGGCGTAGAGGAGCTCCAGCATGGCCCGGTCGCGGCGTCCGGCGGCGCTCCGCGGGTCGGGCGCCGCCAGCAGCGCCTCCACCTCCGCCCGCGAGAGGAGCTGGGGGAGGCGCCGGCCCGGGCGCGGCGAGGAGACGTCCTCGGTGGGGTCGGCGGCCGCGATCCGCTCGGCCAGGAGCAGGCGGTGGAAGGAGCGGATGGCCGACAGCGCCCGGGCCTGGGAACGCGGGCCGATGCCCGCCGCGAGGAGGTGCGAGAGGTGGGCCTGGAGGTGCTCGCGGCGGACCTGGCCGACCTCGGCCACCCCCTGCCCCGCCAGGTCGTCGAGCCAGCGGCGCAGGTCGCGCCCGTAGGCCTCGACGCTGTTCGGGGCGAGGCCCTTCTCGAGCCGGAGGTGGGAGAGGAACAGGTCGAGCGCCGCGTCGAAGGAGGAGGACACGCCGAGACGATAGCGCCGCGGCGGGGAGGTGCCAGTTCCGGGCCGGGCCGGGCCCCGATGGCCTCGAGGAGCGGAGGGGCAGGCGGACGAGCCTGCCCCGGAGCGTGCGGGGGAGCTCGAGGGGGCCGGGCCCGGATGGCCTCGAAGAGCGGAGGGGCAGGCGGACGAGCCTGCCCCGGAGCGTGCGGGGGAGCTCGAGGGGGCCGGGCCCCCTCGTATCTAAGTCAGGATGTCGGTGGCGTCGCCCTTGCCCTGGCGGACCACCCGCGGCTCGGGTCCCGTGAGGTCGATGACGGTGGAGGGCTCGTTGGGCTTGTAGCCGCCGTCCAGGATCAGGTCGAGCGCGTGGCCCAGCTTCTCCTTGATGTCCCGGGGGTCGATGAGCACCTCGCCCTGGGGCGTGGCCGCCGAGGTCGAGACCACCGGGTGCTCCAGGCGACGGACCATCTCCAGCGCGATCGGGCTCTGGGGGACGCGGACGCCCACGGTCTTCTGGCGGCGGAGCACCAGGTCGGGGACCAGGCGCGTCGCCGGCAGGATGAAGGTGAAGGGCCCGGGGGTCTTGCGCCGCAGCACGCGGTAGGCCGCGTTCTCCACGATGGCGTAGCGGGAGACCTCCGCCAGGTCGGCGCAGATGAAGGAGAGCTCGTGGCTCCGGGGAAGCTGCTTCAGCTGGTAAATGCGCTCGATGGCCCGCTTGTCGAAGAGGTCGCACCCGATGCCGTAGTAGGTGTCGGTGGGGAAGGCCACCAGCCCGCCCTCGGAGAGCAGCGTGGCGGCCCGCTCCAGGTGCCTCGGCTGCGGGTGAACCGGGTCGATGGCCAAGATGGGCGCCGCCGCCATGGGCCCCCTTCTAGCAGCTTTCCCCGGCCTCGTCCCCGGCGCGGCCGCGCCCGCGCGCGAGTCCCCGCCGGAGCGGGGTGCCTGGAGAACGGCCTCTAGGGCCGCGACAGCGCCTGCGTCACCGCCTCCACCACCCGGCGGGCCCGCTCGCCCTCGAGCCGCTTCCCGTCGGCGGTCCGCACGTAGAAGGCGTCGGCGGCCCGGTGGCCCTCGGTGGTGATCCGGGCCAGGTCCACGGTGAGGCCCAGGTCGTAGAAGGTCCGGGAGAGCGCGTGGAGCAGGCCCACCCGGTCGGCGGTGAAGACGTCCACCACCGAGGCGTCCCGCGAGCTGTCGTTGTCGATGACCACCTTGGTGGCCACCTGGGGTAGGGGCTTCACGCCGATGGGAGACTCGCGCAGCTTGCGCGCCACCAGCGACTCGAGCGACTCCTCGCCCGAGAGCACGCGGCGCAGATCGGCGCGCGCCCCCCGCCAGCGGGCCGGCTCCAGCGCCCCGCCCTCCGGGCCGCGCACCTCGAAGAGGTCGAGCGCCCGCCCGGCGAGCCAGCCGAGCCGGGGCTCCTCCGGCGTGGAGAAGACCTCGGCGTGCTGGATGTCGATGCGGTTCGCCGCCAGCACGCCCGCCACCAGCGAGAGGAGGCCGGGGCGGTCCGGGGCTGTCAGGGTCAGCTCGGACCAGCCGAGGCCGGGCCGGTGCCGGATGGCGGCGGCGAAGGGGAGCTCCCGGCCGAAACGCAGGAGCCGGAGGTGGCGCGGCGCCTTCTGCGGCGACTCGGTGACGAAGTAGCGGGACGGCATGGCCGAGAGGAACCGCTCGGCCATCTTCTCCGGCACCCGCCCGGCGAGGACGCCGGCCACGCGGGCCCGGCCGGCGGCCTCCGCCGTGCCCGGCTCGGGCCGGCGCCCCACCCCCTCGGCCAGCCGCTCCCGGGTCTTGGCGTACAGCTCGCGGAGGAGGCGGGACTTCCATTCGGTCCAGGTCCGCGGCCCCACCGTGGCGATGTCGGCGTAGGTGAGCAGGTACAGCTTCTCCAGCCGGTCGATGGTGCCGCACTCCTCGGCGAAGGCGTGGATCAGGTCCGGGTCGGAGAGGTCGCGGCGCTGCGACACCGACGACATCCTGAGGTGCTTCAGCACCAGCCACTCCACGTCGGCGGCGTCGGAGGGGTCGATCCCCAGCCGGACGCAGGCCCCGGCGGCGATCTCCGCGCCGCGGGCCGAGTGGTCGCCGAGGCCCTTGCCGATGTCGTGGAAGAGGGTCCCCAGGTAGAGGCCCAGGGGTCGCTGCAGGCCCTGCATCAGCGGCCCGAGCCCCTCCTCCTGGACGTCGCCGCAGCGCAGCGCCAGGAGCCGGCGCACGGCGAACAGGCTGTGCACGTCGACGGTGTAGACGTGGTAGACGTCGATCTGCCGCCGCGCCGTGACCCTGGCGAACTCCGGCAGCACCCTGGGCAGCACCCCCAGCTCGTGCATCTGGGAGAGGAACCGGCCCCGCGTGCCGGGCCGCATCAGCGCCGCCAGCAGCTCCTGGTTCACCTCGGGGTCGTCTCCCGCCCCGGCGGGGAGCTCGGCGGCGGCCTGCGTCGCCTGGTCGCGGGCGTAGGAGTACAGCTCGAGGCCCTCGCGCTCCGCGGCGGTGAAGAGCCGCACCAGGGCGGCGGGCGACTTCCGCAGCACGTCCTTGTCGACCACGGTGAGGCGGCCGCGGAAGACCTTGAACTCGCCGCCGGGGAGCCTCCAGTCCTGCTGGGGCGGGGGGCGGCCGCGCTCGGCGCCGGTCATGGCCGCCGGCGGCGGCACCTGGCGCCACCCGCTGGCGCCGGCCGGCTCCAGCGCCCGGTCGACGATGGCGTCGCAGGCCACCAGGATGGTCTTGGCGGCCAGGTAGTAGTGCCGCATGAACTGCTCCACGGCGCTCCCCTCGGGCCCGTCGGCGTAGCCCAGGTAGGCCGCCACCTGCGGCTGCACGTCGAAGGTGAGCTGGTCGGCCTTGCGCCGCGCCAGGTAGTGCATCTCGTTGCGCACGCGCCAGACGAAGTCGCGGGCGCGGCGGAGCTCCCGGATCTCCCGCTCCGGCAGGATGGCCCGGGCCAGGAGCTCGGTGATGCCCGCCACCTTCCAGCGGGCCCGGGCGATCCACAGGCCGGCCTGCAGGTCGCGGAGCCCGCCCTCCGACTGCTTGACGTTGGGCTCGAGGAGGTAGAGCGAGTCGCCGAACTTCTCGCGCCGCTCCCGCATCTCCCGGATCTTGTCGGCGAGGAACACCTCCACCCGGGCCTGGGAGAGCCCGTGGAGCTGCTCGCGCTCCAGCTCGCGGTAGAGGGCCTGGTCGCCGGCCAGGAAGCGCAGGTCCAGGAGCGCGGTGCGGGCGGTGTGGTCCTGCTGCGCCAGCGCCTCGCAGGCGGCCAGGTCGCGGATGGAGTAGCCCACCTCGAGGCCCAGGTCCCACAGGGAGTAGAGGAACTTCTCGCTGGCCTCCTTGGTGAAGCCGTCCGGCTCGCCGGGGCCGTGGAGCAGGAGCAGGTCCAGGTCGCTGTAGGGCGCGAGCTCCCGCCGCCCGTACCCGCCCAGCGCCACCAGCGCCGGCGCCGCGGCCTGCGCCCCGCGGCGCCCCCGGGCGGCCGGCCGCCGGGTCGAGGCCAGCGCCCGCTCCCAGAGCATGGTGGCGATGCGATCGGTGGCGGCGCTCTGGAGCCGCACCACGGTGTGGCCGCTGGCGCCGCCCCGGTGCAGCGCCTCCAGGTAGCTCCGGGCGGCCCCCAGGTCGGCCCGGGCGTCGCCGGTGAGCGGCGGCAGCTCGGGGAGCCGCTCCTCGTACTCGTAGGGCCGCGGCGCGGGCAGGCTGGCGATGCCGGCGGCGTCGGGAACGCGGAGCATACGCCGGCGGAGTATAGCCGCAGGCCCGCTAGCGCGCCGCCACCGGGGCCTCGCCCCGGGCGAAGGAGCCGACGCCCCGGGCGATGGCCTCGGCCACCGCTTCCTGGAAGCGCGGGTCCTTGAGGCGCCTCTCCTCGGCGCGGTTGGAGATGAAGGCGGTCTCCACCAGCACCGCCGGCATGCGGGCTCCCAGCAGAACGTAGAACAGGGCGCTCTTCACCCCGAGGTCGCGCACCGCGCCCGCCTCCTGGCGGATGCCGGAGACCAGCTCGCGCTGCACCTGGCGGGCGAGCCGGCGCGAGGCCTCGGTGCTCCAGCGGGCGTCGAGGTCGGACAGGATGTGCCGCACCTCGATCCCCTCGGGCGCGTCGTCCGCGAGGGCGCCGTTCTCGCGGGCCGCCAGCCGGCGGGCGTAGCGGTCGTCGGCCACGTTGAGGACGAAGGTCTCCGTCCCGCGGCGGTCCCGCCGCGGGTGGGCATTGGCGTGGATGGACACGAACAGGTCGCCCCGGTGGGCGTTGGCGAAGGCGGTCCGCTCCTCCAGGGCCAGGTAGCGGTCGTCGTTGCGCGTCAGCAGGACCTCGTACCCCATCGACCGGAGCCGCCGCGCCAGCCTCCGAGCCACGGCCAGGGTGACGTCCTTCTCGCGGACCCGGGTCGGGCCGATGGCGCCGCTGTCGTGGCCGCCGTGGCCCGCGTCCACGATGATGCGGTGGATGGGCCGCCGCACGGCCAGCTCCCCGGCCCCGCGCCCGCCGTCCGCCGGGGCCGCCCCGCGCTCCGAGGCGCCGCCGACGTCGACGATGAGGCGCGGCGGGTCGGCGAGCGCCACCGCCTCCAGCTCCTCGTCGCCGTGGAGGTCGAGCACCACCCGCACCGTCTGCGGGTCGGTCTGCCCGGTCCGCACCTGCTCCACCAGCTCGTCGCCCACCCGGTAGGAAGGGGCCGGCCCGTCGAGCACCGCCCCCGGGATGTCGATGGCGAGCCGCCTCGGGTGGTCCCCGTCGGACGGGAGCTCGAGCTTGTGGAAGGTCGCCGGCCGCGAGAGGTAGACCGCCACCCGGGTGTACCCGGCGCGCGACCAGGAGCGGACCTCCGAGACCCGGACCGGCCCCTCGGCCTCCCGCCCCTCCGGCACCGGGGCGAACGGGCGCGGCTGCGGGCGCGCCGCATCCCCGTCGCCGTCCTCCAGAGCCTTGGCCAGGGCCTCGTCCAGCGAGCCGTCCTCGTCCTTCTCCTCGGGCGGGGGCGCCGCCCTCGGCACCGGCCTCCCCGCCTTGCGAGCCGTCCGGGCCGGTCGCGCCGGGCGGTCGTCCCCCGCCTCCCGCCGGACCGCGGCCGCGAAGGCGGCGGCCTCCCGGGCGCCCGACCTGCGGGCCAGGGCGGCGAGCCGGAGCGCCTCGTCCCGGTCCGACTCGACCTGGGAGAAGCGGTAGAGCGCGTAGCGGCCGCGCGCGGCGGCGAGCAGCGCCGGGGCCCGGTCCTTGCCCCGGGCCGCCTTGGTCAGCGAGGTGATGGCCTTCTCCCAGCGGTCGCGGAAGCGGCGCTTCTGGGGGTCGCGCCGCACCGACGCCAGCTCCGCGCGGGCGCGCTCGAGCCGGGATTGCGATGGCCGGGGGCGGGCCGCCGGGCGCTTCTTCGCCCCCGTCCCCTTGGCCGCCTTGCCGGCCCGGGCGGCGGGGCGCTCCCGGGCGGCGGCGGCCAGGCCCGCCACCGGGGCGGCGGCGAGCGCGGCGACGAGCGCGGCGCAGAGGACCCGGAGCATGCCGCCTCACTCTACGGGGGAGGATATCGCCGTCCATTTTTCGGCGGTAGGATCGGCCCCTCGTTGACGACGGGAGGTGGGCCATGGCGAGCGAGAAGCGCGTGGGAGTGGTTCTGTCCGGGTGCGGGTTCCTCGACGGGGCCGAGATCCAGGAGGCGGTCTGCACCCTGCTCTCCCTGGACCGCCGCGGGGCGCGGGTCCTGGCCTTCGCGCCCGACGCGGCGCAGATGCACGTCGTGGACCACCGGCGCGGCGAGCCCGCTCCGGGGGAGTCCCGGGGCGTCCTGGCCGAGTCGGCCCGGATCGTCCGCGGCCAGATCTCCCCCCTGGATGCCGCCCGCGCCGCCGACCTCGACGCGCTCGTCTTCCCCGGCGGCTACGGCGCGGCCAAGAACCTCTGCAGCTACGCCGTCGACGGGCCGCGGCTCCGGGTGATCCCGGAGGTGGAGCGCATCGTCCGCGAGGTCCGCGCCGCCGGGAAGCCCATGGGCTTCATCTGCATCGCGCCGGTCATCGCCGCCCGGATCCTGGGGCCCGAGGGCGTGCGCCTGACCATCGGGAACGACGCCGCGACCGCAAAGGACGTGGAGGCCCTCGGGGCGCGGCACGTTGCCTGCAAGGTCGACGAGATCTGCGTGGACGAGAGGCTCGAGGTGGTCTCGACCCCGGCCTACATGCTGGGCCCGAGCGTGTTCCCCGTGTCTCAGGGGATCGACAAGCTGGTCTCGGCCCTCCTGGAGATGGCCTAGGGCCGTGGACGCCCAGGCGGCCGGACGCGACCCGCCCTCCGCGCCGCCGCTCCGCTGCCTCCGACGGGGTGCGACAGGTGCGACAATGAGTCGCGCCGCCGGTCCTGAATACCCGGGTAAGGTGCGCGTCCGTCCCGGTTGGGGATGACCCTCACCCAAACCACCCTCAGGGGGAGAACATGAAGAGCCTGTTTGCCGCACTCGTCGCCGTCGCCTTTCTCGCCGCGGGCACGGCCGTCGCCGCCGAGCCGCCCGCCGGCAAGATCACGCTGAAGCAGTCGGCCGCCCCGAAGCAGGGCGCGGTGACCTTCGACCACGCCGGCCCGGGCCACAAGGCCCTGAAGTGCGACACCTGCCATGCCAAGGCCGAAGGCGGGAAGATCGAGGGCCTGGACATGAAGAAGGGCCACGAGACCTGCCAGAAGTGCCACAACGAGACCGCCAAGGCGGACGCGGCCAAGGCGGCGATCAAGGCCTGCACCAACTGCCACGCCAAGAAGGCGTAGCGAAGGGCAGCCGTCTTCCCGGGCGGGGCGGGCCGAAGGGCTCGCCCCGCTCGCATTTCCGGGGCCGGCCCGGCGGCTCGCTAGCCGTCCCCGCCCAGCCGCTTCTTCCAGCCGGCCAGCAGGTTCAGCGCGTCGAGCGGCCGGAGCGCGTCCACGTCGAGCGCCGCCAGGTCGCGGCGGAGCTCCTCGATCCGCGGGTCGGGCGCGCCGAAGAGGCCGAGCTGGGACTGCGGCGTGCGCTCCCTGCGCCCGCCCCGCGCCAGGGCCGCGTGGCCGCCCTCGTCCACCTCCAGCGACTCCAGGTTCTTCAGGATCTCCCGGGCGCGGGCCAGGATCTCCGCCGGCAGCCCCGCGAGCTTGGCCACCTCGATGCCGTAGCTGCGCGAGGCTCCCCCCTGCACCAGCTTCCGCAGGAACACCACCCGGTCGCCCACCTCGCGCACCGCCACCGTCAGGTTCCGCACCCGGGGCCGCTCCCGGGCCAGGTCCTGGAGCTCGTGGTAGTGGGTGGCGAAGAGCGTGCGGCAGCCGGCCCGGTCGTGGAGGTGCTCGGCCACCGCCCAGGCGATGGAGAGGCCGTCGAAGGTCGAGGTCCCGCGGCCGATCTCGTCGAGCACCACCAGCGAGCGCCGGGTGGCGTTGTGGACGATGGCCGCGGTCTCGGTCATCTCCACCATGAAGGTGGAGCGTCCGCTGGCCAGGTCGTCCGAGGCGCCCACCCGGGTGAAGATCCGATCCACCAGGCCCACGCGCGCGCGGCGCGCCGGGACGAAGCTCCCCATCTGCGCCAGGAGCGCGATGAGCGCCGTCTGGCGCATGGCGGTGCTCTTCCCGGCCATGTTCGGCCCGGTGATGATCAGCACCTGCGGGCCCTCGCCCCCGGCCTCGGCGCTCGACGTCACCGCGACGTCGTTGGGCACGAAGCCGCCCGAGTCGGGCGGGAGCATGGCCTCCACCACGGGGTGGCGTCCGTCGACGATCTCCAGCGCCTCGGAGCCGTCCACCAGCGGCCGGGAGTAGCCCCGCTCGGCGGCCACGCGCCCCAGGGAGAGCAGCGCGTCCGCGGCGGCCACGGCGCCCGCGGCGGTCCGGATCCGGCCGGCCTCGCCGAGCACCCTCCCCCGGATCTCCTCGAAGAGGCGGGCCTCCAGCGCGAAGCGCCTCTCCTCGGCGCCGAGGACCAGCTCCTCGAACTCCTTCAGCTCCGGCGTCACGAAGCGCTCGCCGCCGACGGTGGTCTGGCGCCGCTGGTAGTCGGGCGGCACCAGGTGCAGGTTCGGCCGGGTGACCTCGATGTAGTAGCCGAACACCCGGTTGTAGCGGACCTTGAGCGACCCGATCCCGGTCCGCTCCCGCTCCTTGGCCTCGAGCCGGGCGATGGTCCCCTTGCCGTCCTCGGCCACGGCCACGATGCGGTCGAGCTCCTCCGAGAAGCCCCGCCGGACCAGGCCGCCCTCCTGGAGGCCGGCCGGCGGGTCCTCGGCCACCGCGCCGTCGAGCCAGGCGGCCAGCCCTTCGAGGCCGCGCACGCCCTCCGCCGACCGGCGCAGCAGGGGCGCCGCGGCGCGGGAGAGGTCCCCCTCGAGCCGCGGCAGCGCCAGCAGCGCACCGGCCAGCGCGCGCATGTCGCGGGCGCTCCCCTGGCGCAGCGCCAGGCGGGAGAGGATCCGCTCCAGGTCGCCCACCGCCCGCAGCGCCTCGGCCAGCCCCTCCCGCAGCACCGCGGACCCGCAGATCTCCTCGACCGCGTCGAGGCGCTCGCCGATGGCGGCGGCGTCGAGCAGGGGGTAGCGCAGCCACTCGGCCAGCCGCCGCGCCCCGAGCGCGGTGGCGGTCCGGTCCAGGAGCCCGAGGAGCGAGCCCCGCCGCTTCCCGCCGGCCAGGGTGCGCTCGAGCTCGAGGTGGCCACGCGTCGCCTCGTCGAGCTGCAGCACCCCCTCGACGGGCAGGCGGGCGATGCGGTCCACGTGGACCGCCGGGGCCCGCTGCGTGTCCTCCAGGTACGCCAGCGCGCCGGCCGCGGCCGCCAGCCCGAGCGGCATCCCCCCCACGCCGAAGCCGTCGAGCGTCGCCACCCCGAGCCGGCGGCACAGCTTCTCGTCGGCCCGCTCGAAGTCGGCGGGCTCCCGCTCCGCCACCGGGGCCCCGGCGGCGCGCGCCAGCGCCCGCCCCCGCTCCGAGGCCGCGTCCTCCCGCGGGAGCACGAGCTCGCGCACCGCCGCCCGGCGCAGCTCCTCCACCAGGCGGCCGTCGCCGGCGACCTCGCCGCAGCGGAGCTCGCCGGTCGAGGCGTCGAGCAGCGCCAGCCCGCCGCCCGCCGGGCCCAGGGCCACGGCGCCCAGGAAGGAGGCCTGGCGCGGGTCCAGGACCTGCTCGTCGAGCACCATCCCCGGCGTGACCACGCGGGTCACCTCGCGCCGCACGAGCTGCGACTTCCCCGGCTCCTCCACCTGGTCGCAGATGGCCACCTTGAAGCCCGCCTCCAGCAGGCGGGCCACGTGGCCGCGGGCGGCGTGGTAGGGCACGCCGCACATGGGCACCCGCTCGTCGCCCTTGGCGCGCGCCGTGAGGGTGATCTGCAGCACCTCCGAGGCCTTGAGCGCGTCGTCGAAGAACAGCTCGTAGAAGTCCCCCAGCCGGAAGAAGAGGAGCGCCTCCGGGTACCTGGCCTTCACCTCCAGGTACTGGCGCATCATGGGGGTGGCGGGGGCGATCTCGGGCACGCGCGGTCCTCGCCCGGGCTTCTAGCACGCGCCCCTGCCGTGGCGGGAGCCGGGACCCGGTGATACCGTCGCCGTCCGGTGCTCAAGGAGGCCTTCCAGGACCTGAACCGGCTGCGCCAGATCGCGTCGGTGGTGGCGCGCCATGGCTTCGGCGCCTACCTCGACTCGACCCGGCTGCCGCGCCGCGAGGCCGAGGTGCTGCGGGAAGGAGCGCGGGAGGCCGGCGCGCCCGCGCCGGAGCCCGACCGCAAGGCGGCCGTCCGCTTCCGGCAGATGCTGCTCGACCTGGGGCCCACCTTCATCAAGCTGGGGCAGCTCCTCTCGGCCCGGCCCGACATGCTGCCCTCGCACTGGGTGGACGAGCTCTCCGAGCTGCAGGACTCGGTGCCGCCCATCCCGGTCGCCGACGTGCGCCGCGAGATCGAGCGCGCCCTGTCGCGCCCCCTGGCCGAGGTCTTCGCCTGGCTCGACGAGCGGCCGCTGGCCTCGGCGTCCATCGCCCAGGTGCACCGGGCTCGCACCCACGAGGGCCAGGACGTGGTGGTCAAGGTGCAGCGGCCGGGGACGCGGGCGCGCATCGAGGCCGACCTGCCGCTGCTCTACTACCTCGCCTGGCTCCTGGAGGCGGTCGTCGAGGAGACGGGCGTGTACACGCCGACCGGCGTCATCGAGGAGTTCGACCGCTCCATCCGGGAGGAGCTCGACTTCCGCAACGAGGCCCGGAACGCCACCGCCATGCGCGAGGCCTCGCGGGGCCTCCCCTTCCTGGTCATCCCCGCGGTCCGCGACGACCTCTCCGGCGAGACCGTCCTGACCATGGCCTACGTGGAGGGGATCAAGGTCAGCGACGTCACGCCCGAGGCCGGTTACGACCTCCAGGAGGTGGCGCGCCGGATCATCGAGGCCGCCTTCCGCCAGATCTTCGAGAAGGGCGTGTTCCACGGCGACCCGCACCCCGGGAACGTGCTGGTGTTGCCCGGCAACCGCATCGGGCTCCTGGACTTCGGGCTGGTGGGCCGGCTGACGCGGCCCATGCAGGACGTGCTGGTGCTGCTGGTGGTGGCGGTGGCGCTGCGCGATCCCGCCACCCTGGCCCGGCTCCTCAACAAGATCGGCGTGCCGGAGGAGCACTCCCCGGTGGCGGCCTTCCGCGCCGACATCCAGTCGCTCCTCGACCGCTACGTCGGCCTGACCCTCGACGAGATCCGGGCGACGTCCCTGCTCCGCGACCTCCTCGACCTCGCCATCCGCCACAAGATCCGGGTCCCGAAGGAGTATGCGGTCCTCTCCAAGGCCGCGGTGGCGGTGGAGGGGATCATCCGGCGGCTCTACCCCAGGATGGACATCCTCGAGCTGGGCCTGCCCTACGCGCGGGAGCTGCTCCTGCGCCGCCTCGACCCGGGAGAGGCCGGCGGCGCCCTGATGAAGTCGCTGCTGGGGCTGCAGACCCTGGCCGAGGACGTGCCGGCGCAGCTGGCCCAGATCCTGCTCGACGTGGAGTCGGGGAAGCTCCGCGTCAACGTCCACTCCGAGTCGCTGGAGGCGATCGCCGGCGCCATCCGCACCGCCGGGCTCACCCTCTTCCTCGGCATCGGCGCCGCCAGCTTCACCATCGGCGCCTTCATGCTGCTGGACCACGCCGCCATGGGCTGGGGCGGCATCGCCTGGGCGGGGATCGGCGCCATGGTGTTCGCCAGCGCGCTGGTGGGTGCCGCCCTGGCGACGCAGCTCGTGGGCCGGCCCATGCGCAAGCTCTCGGTGCGCCGCTGGCTCCGGCGGGGCGCCGGTGCGCCGCCGGGACCCGCCCGCTGAGCCGACGGGCGGACGTTTCGCCGCACCCTGGAGCCAAGGACGCCGCCGCCTCGCCGGCGGGGGTATGGTGGACGGCCGAAAGGAGCGCGACGCCGGTGCCCTCCTCCCCCCTCCCCCCCGAGACCCTCTGCCGCCGCTGCGATCCCGCCGGCCTGCCCTTCGAGACCACCGCCGACCTGGAGCCGCTGGCCGAGGCGCTGGGCCAGGAGCGCGCCGTCGAGGCGCTGCGCTTCGGCGCCGCCATCCGCGGCGACGGCTACCATGTCTTCGCCCTCGGGCCGCCCGGGGTCGGCAAGCGCCGCCTGGCCGAGCGGCTGATCGCGGAGCGCGCCGCCCGCGAGCCGGTCCCTCCCGACTGGTGCTACCTCCACGACTTCCAGGACCCCCAGCGCCCGCGCGCGCTCTCCCTGCCCGCCGGCGCCGGGGCCCGCCTCCGCCGCGACATGGACGCCCTCGTCGACGAGCTGAAGGCCGCGGTCCCGGCGGCCTTCGAGAGCGACGAGTACCGCACCCGGCTGCAGATGATGCACAAGCAGCTGGAGGAGGAGCGCGAGCAGGCGATGTCCGCCCTCTCCGTCAAGGCCAAGGAGCGGGGCGTCGGCATCGTGCGCACCCCGCTGGGGCTGGCGGTCGCCCCGGTCCGCGACGGGGAGGTGCTCGAGCCCGAGCAGTTCCACAAGCTCCCGGCCGAGGAGCAGGCCCGCATCCAGAAGGACCTGGCCGAGATGCAGGACCAGCTGGCGGCGCTGGTGCGCTCCTTCCCGGCGAACGAGCGCAAGCACCGGGAGAAGGTGAAGGAGATGAACCGCGAGGTGGCCCTCTACGCGGTGGGCCACCTCATCGACGAGCTCCGCAAGCGCTACGCCGATTCCCCCGAGATCGTGGCCCACCTCGACGCGGTGCAGATGGACGTGGTCGAGAACGTCCACGAGTTCCTGGCCGCGGCCGACGGGAGCGAGGAGGCGCCCTCGGTCCAGATGCGCCGCCTCTTCACCGAGACCCCGGTGTTCCGCCGCTACCAGGTGAACGTGCTCGTCGACCGCACCGGGCTCACCGGGGCGCCGCTGGTCTTCGAGGACCTGCCCAACCACGCGGCGCTGGCCGGCCGGATGGAGCACCAGGCCCACTTCGGCGCCCTGGTCACCGACTTCACCCTCCTGCGGGCCGGCGCCCTCCACAGGGCCAACGGCGGCTACCTGCTCCTCGACGCGCGGCGGCTGCTGCAGCAGCCCTATGCCTGGGAGGAGCTGAAGCGGGCGCTCCGATCGCGCCTGGCGCGCATCGAGCCCTTCGAGCGGCGCCTGGGCTTCGGCGGAGGCTCGACGCTCGAGCCGCGCCCCATCCCGCTCGACGTCAAGGTGGTGCTCTTCGGCGAGCGCATCCTCTACTACCTCCTGGCCGAGCTCGACCCCGAGTTCCCCACGCTGTTCAAGGTGGCCGCTGACTTCGAGGACGACGTGCCGCGGGAACCGGGCGGCGAGCTGCGCTTCGCCCGGGTCCTGGCGCGCCTGGTGAAGGAGGAGGGGATGCGGCCCCTCGACCGCGGAGGGGCGGCCCGGGTGGCGGAGCACGCGGCGCGGCTCGCCGGCGACGCGGGCAAGCTCACCGCCCGGATGGACGACGTCACCGATCTGCTGCGGGAGAGCGACCACGCCGCCGCCGAGCGGGGCCGCGGCGTGATCGGCCCGGCCGACGTGCAGGCCGCCATCGACGGGCAGATCCGCCGTGCCGACCGGGTACGCGCGCGCATGCAGGAGGTCATCGCCGAGGGGACGGTGCTCATCGACACCGCCGGCAGCCAGGTGGGCCAGGTGAACGGGCTCTCGGTGGTGAGCCTGGGCCGCTTCGCCTTCGGGCGCCCGAGCCGCATCACCGCCCGCGTCCGCCTGGGCAAGGGCGAGGTGGTGGACATCGAGCGCGAGGTGGAGCTGGGCGGCCCCATCCACTCCAAGGGGGTCCTGATCCTGGCCGGCTACCTCGGGGCGCGCTACGCCGCCGACCGCCCCTTCTCGCTCTCGGCCAGCCTGGTCTTCGAGCAGTCGTACGGCGGCGTCGAGGGCGACAGCGCCTCGTCGGCGGAGCTGTACGCCCTGCTCTCGGCGCTCTCCGGGCTCCCGGTCCGGCAGGCGCTGGCGGTCACCGGCTCGGTGAACCAGATGGGCCACGTCCAGGCCATCGGGGGCGTCAACGAGAAGATCGAGGGCTTCTTCGACGTCTGCCGCGAGCGCGGGCTCACCGGCGACCAGGGCGTGCTCGTCCCGGCCGCCAACGTGCGCCACCTCATGCTGCGGGAGGACGTGGTCGAGGCGGCGCGCCAGGGCCGTTTCCGCGTCTGGGCGGTGGAGACCGTGGACCAGGGCATCGAGCTGCTCACCGGCGTGCCGGCGGGGGAGCGCGGCCCCGATGGCGGCTTCCCGCCCGACACGGTCAACGCCCGGGTGGCGGCCCGGATCGAGGCGCTGGCCGAGGCGGCCCGGGCCTTCGCGGCGCAGAGGG
>DATIFE010000209.1:0-5312 GCA_035455425.1 Anaeromyxobacteraceae bacterium
TGGCCCGGTTCTGCGGCCGGCCCGGCGCACCCGGCGTCGAGGCCTTCGCCCCGCTGCTCCTCGCGCCCGCGCTGCTGCCGGTTCGGCTCGCCGCCGGGCAGGCAGCGGGGGGCCTGGCCGCGCTGGCGCTGGTCCCCGCAGCCATGGCCCTCCTCGGCCTCGCGCCCGGCCTGCCGCTCGGGCGCTACGCCCTGGTGGCCGTGCCGTGCTGGGCCGCGGCCGTGCTCCTGCTGGCGCGCATCGCGCGGCTCCGGGGCCGGCTCCGGGTGCTGCGCGCGGACCTGAGGACGCTCGCGACCACCGACGCGCTCACCGGCGTCGCCAGCCGGCGGGAGCTGGTGCAGCGCGGCCAGCAGCTCTTCACCCTGGCCCGGCGCAGCAGCCGGCCGCTGGCGGTCCTGGCGCTGGACGTGGACGGCCTGCGCCGGATCAACGAGCGCTTCGGGCAGGAGATGGGCGACGAGGTGCTCCGCACCGTCGCCGCGCGGCTGCGCGAGGCCCTGCGCACCACCGACGTGGTGGGGCGCGTCGGGGGCGAGGAGTTCGCGGTGGTGATGCCCGACACCGAGATCGCCGGGGCTCGCGTCGCCGCGGAGCGCTCGCGCGGCGCGGTGGCCGACGACGGCCTGTTCGCTCCCGGGACGCGCGAGGAGATCCGGTTCACCGTGAGCATCGGGGTGGCGCCTCTCGGGGCCGACGACGCCGATCTCGACGAGCTGCTGCGGAGGGCGCAGGCCGCCCTCGAGGACGCCAAGCGCGCCGGCCGCGATCGGGTCGCGGCGGCGGGCTAGGCAAACGCCCGGTTACGACCCTTCAGGTGCGGTATCGGCCCTCGTCGCGGGGCTATGTCCCACGCCCGGAGGACGGTGGCGCAGGAGACGGGAGGGGGGCCCGCGGCCTCCGATCCCGCCGGTCCGCCGCCGGGGACCCATGACCTGCCTGGCGATCGCCCTGCAACCCACACAGCTCCTCGAGGCCTGGCGCCAGGAAACGGGCCGGCTGGTGCTCCCGGGGGCGCTGCCGGCGCGCCCCCAGCAGAAGGCCGCGGTGAGGATCCGGATCGAGGGCCGGCTCATCGAGGCCACCATCTTCGGAACGGTCGTCAGCTCGCACGGGAGCGGGTCCCGACAGGCGACCGAGCTCGCCCCGGACGGGGAAGGCCTGCGCGCGCTGCGGCTCCTGGCGGCGGCGGCCCGGGGAGAGCCCATCCAGTACCTGCAGCGGGAGCCTCGCCACGTGGCGCAGCTCCCGGTCTTCGTCGACTTCGCGGGGGCCCGGGTCTACATGGCCACGTTCTCCGTCTCGGAGAGCGGCTGCGGGCTCGTCTGGTCGGGGTCGATGCCCACCGTGGGACAGCCGCTCCGCCTCCGCTTCGGCGCCGGCCCGCGCAGCGCCGAGCTCCGCGGGGTGGTCTGCTGGACCCGGGCGTCCCGGCCGGGCGCGGCGGTGGGCGTCCGCCTGGTCCACGGGCGCGCCTCGTCGGTCGCCTGGGGGGGGCTGCTCCTCGAGGCCAGGAAGTCGGGGGCGCCCACCTAAGGGGGGCTCCGGTCGAGGTCTCGGCCTCCCGCCGGCGGCGTCCCACGCCCAAGCGAGCCCGGCCGCTGTTCACGGGGGGCGCTCGCTCGTCGTAGGATTGCCCGGCCGGGCTCGCCGGCACGATCCGTCAACGGGATCTCGGAGGGAACATGATCGCCCTGAAGCTGCTGGCGCGCAGCGCGCTGGTCCTGCTGCTCCTGGCCCCCGGCCTCGCGCCCGCCGAGCAGACCAAGGAGACCAAGGCCAAGAAGCCCAGGCTCGCCATCCTGGACTTCCCCGCCACGCACAATGCCTGGGCCTGCTCCGGCTGGGGCAACAACGCCGCCCGCATGTCGGACGTGCTGCGCGACCTCTTCACCACCGCGATCATGGAGAAGGCGCACGGGAAGCTCCGCCTGGTCGAGCGCGAGCGGCTCCGGGAGCTGCGCGAGGAGCTCAAGTTCCAGCAGAGCGACGAGGTCGACCCGGCCTCGGCGCAGAAGGCCGGCAAGCTCCTCGGCGCGCGCTACGTGCTCACCGGGAAGATCACCCGCTTCGCCTGCAAGGTGAGCGACACCAGCACCGGCTGGGGCGTGGGGGCGCTGGTGGGCAAGGTGACCGGGAGCGGCCTCGCCGGGAGCGTTGCGGGGAGCGTGGACGTCAAGCGGGTCAACTTCTCGGGCCGGCTGGACGCGCGCCTCGTCGAGGTCGAGACGGGCGAGGTCCTGGTCGCCTTCAAGGACGAGAACGAGACCGGCGACACCTCGGCCAAGGTCGCCGGCGGCGGCACCAGCGTCCAGTACGACGACGAGCTGGCCAACAAGGTCTTCGAGCCGCTGGTGGAGAAGATGGCGTCCCGGGTGATCAAGAAGA
This sequence comes from Anaeromyxobacteraceae bacterium, assembly GCA_035455425.1. Lineage (GTDB taxonomy): Bacteria > Myxococcota > Myxococcia > Myxococcales > Anaeromyxobacteraceae > JACRMN01. Next base: position 2,389 of record DATIFE010000209.1, read on the forward strand.
CGGTCCAGTTCTCCGAGGAGGACGAGGACTAGGCACTGTCGCCCAGGAAGTCGTCGGGCTCGAGGCATGCCAACACGTCGGGTTCAGGCGGACGACGGGCACCTGGGCGCGGAGCCGCGTCGAGCGCGGGGGCACGCGTGAGCGCCCTCCTCCTCGCCCTGGCCCTCTCGGCCGGCGCCGCGCCGGCTGCCGGGGCCGCCGCGCCGGCGACGCGGATCGCCAGCCTGCAGCTCGAGGGCTCGGGCGTTCCCCCGGAGATGGCCGAGTCGGCGACCCTGCTCGTGCCCACGGAGGTCCGGCGCGCCCGCCCCGACGCGCAGGTCCTCTCCTCCGAGGACGTCCGCTCCCTCCTCACCCACCAGCGGAACCAGATGGTGCTGGGTTGCGGCAACGACCCGGCCTGCATGCGGGACGTGGGCGGGGCGCTCGGCGCCGACGAGATCGTGGGCGGCCGCCTGGGCAAGCTCGGGGGCACCTTCGTCCTGGAGATGCGCCGCGTCGACGCCCGCCAGGCGAGGAACATCCGCTCGGTCACCCGGACGGTCCGGAGCGCCGACGCCGTCGTCGGCGCGGTGCGGTCGGCGACGGCGGAGCTGTTCGGCGCCCCCCCGGGCGAGGAGGCCCAGGTCGCGGCGGTGTCGGCCGGCGAGGGGCAGACGTCGGGGGGCGGCGCGGCCCCGGTCGCGCTCTACGCCCCCCGCCCCGAGGACGACGGCCTGCCGCGGGCCAGCCTGGTCGACGACGACCTCGACTTCCAGCCCATCCCCTATCGCGGCATCGGGAACCGGGCGGTCTACGACGTCGTGCGCAGCCTGATCTCCGGCGCGCACATCCCGGTGGAGCGGGAGCGGGCCGACGACGACGCCCTCCTCCTGCTGCGCACCGAGTGGCTGCGCATCGAGAAGGGGCGGCGCCTCCGCTTCCGCATCCGCATCGACGGGCGCGTGGTCCTCGACGTGGACCGCGAGCGGTGCGACGAGCGCGGCTGTGCCGAGACCTGGGACGTCTCGGACGGCGAGCGCAAGCTCGCCACCGAACTCTACGCCGTCCTCCGGGGGCCGGTGGAGAAGGGGAAGTACTAGGAACGCCGCGCGCGGGGCGGCTCACGCGCCCGGCGGGCTCCCGTCCGGCGCCAGCGGGTCCTCCTCCAGCAGCACCACCGGCATGGGCCGGTCCCGTCCCGGGCTCCAGTGGAGCAGCTCGGCCTCGGCGCCGCGCACCCGCAGGAAGGTGAACTGCAGCCGCTCGCGCGGGAGCAGGACGTCGTGAGTGAAGACGGCGAGCCAGGTGCCGGTGTTGAAGTACCAGCCCCGCGCGCCGTCCCGGCCCAGGCGGCTCACCACCTCCTCGTGGGTGTGGCCGAAGGCGACCAGCGGCACGCCCGTGATCCCGGCGATGCGGTCGGCGGCCTCTCCCAGCGGCCGCGGCGTCCGGTCGGGGGGGACGCGCAGCGCGGCTGCCACCGCGCCGGCGGCCGCCAGGGCGCCGAAGACCAGGTAGACGAGCAGCGTGAGCAGCGTCCGCCAGGCGAAGCCGAACTGCAGGGAGCCGACGGCGGCGGTGGCGGCGGTGAACAGCCCCAGGCCGACGAGCCCAGCGAGCATCGCCCCGCCCGCGATCTTGGCCGCCTGGCGCAGCAGGCCGCCGGCGGCGCGCGCCGCGTCGGCGCCCCGGAACTTGAGCCGGTCCACCTCCGCCACCTTCTCGCCCAGGCCGGTGGCCCCGGCGATCTCGGCCAGCTCGGCGGCGTGGGCCTCCTCCGCCTCCCGCTGCCAGCCGAACTCGGGCGCCCGGGCCAGGCGGCGGAGGATCTGCACCAGGAAGCGGGTGTGGGAGAGGACCACCCGCAGGAGGAGCCGCGGCTGGTTGGTGAGCAGGTAGCGGAAGTAGCGGTAGTTCGCGCGGGTGGAGGGGACGATGAAGGTGATGGGGCCGAAGGCGTTGTAGAGGTAGCGCTGGAAGAAGTTGCCGAGCGGCAGGTCGCGCTCGGCCACCGTCGCCGCCAGCGGGCCCTCGGCCAGGCGCCGGCGCAGGGGGAAGCGGAAGGCGTTCTCGGGGTCGTACTGGCACCCGTGCTCGATCCAGATGCGCCCGGGCTCCCACAGGAACCAGGGGGCGAAGGCCAGGCGGGCGGTGGCGCCGGCGGGCGCGCCCGCGGCCTCGAGCCGCGCCGCCAGGACCCTGCGGATGGCCTCCTGCACCGGCTCCCACTGCACCTCCAGGTCGTGGTTCCCCGGCAGGAAGACGACCTCGTGGCCGGCGGCCAGCACCTCGGCCAGGGCGTCGGCGAAGGGCTGGTGCCCGGCGAGGATGTCGCCCACCAGCGCCGCGGCGGTCCCGGGGGTGAGCAGCGGGGCGAAGGCGCGCCCGGGCCCGGCCGCGCCCGGTGGGGCAGCCGGCTCGATGCGCAGGAAGTCGAAGACGTCGCCGTTCAGGACCAGCGCCAGGGGAATCCCCCGGCCCTGCTGGGAGCGGCAGAGCCAGCGGCAGAACGCGAGGAAGTCCTCGTCGTAGAGGAAGGCCTCGAGCCGGTGCCAGTGCTTGGTGGCGGGGTTGAGGCCCCGGCCCATGTGCAGGTCGGACACGACCACGAGGTCGCGCGCCGGCGCCCCTGGCAGAGCTCCTTCCACGGGATCCTTGTACCAGAGGGTGGCCGGGGCATGGGTCCCCGCGCTCCGGCGACGGGACGGGCCCGCGCGCCCCCCGGGCCATCGGCCGCGGGTGAACGCCTGCCGCTCCGGGAGGGGAATCCGGAAAGGGTCTGCCGCGTTGGCCCCATTCTGATAGGACGTTTCTGGTAGGACATTGGTGACGCGGAGAGGAAGGACCGTGCTCGAGCCCCAGGAACCGCGACGCCCCCCGAGCCGGATGGTGTGGATCCTCCCGCTGGTGGTGCTCCTGGCCGCGGTGGGTGCGTGGCTGTG
>DATIFE010000210.1:0-30441 GCA_035455425.1 Anaeromyxobacteraceae bacterium
GGCGCCGGGGCCGGCGCGGGGGCGCCGGTGGTGCGCGCGGCCCCCGTTCCCCCGGCGGCGGCCCCGGTGGGCGGGCGCCAGGGCTTCACGTCGCGCGACTCGCCCCGGATCGCCGGCTGGGAGGGCGCCGGGGTCTCCATCACCAGCGTCCGCGCCGGCGGCGGCGTGGGGCGCGGCGCCCGCTCGCCGTGCGCCAGCCAGTCGAGCAGCGCCTTGCGCAGCTCCTCGGCCGAGGCGGGCCGCTGGTCCCGCTCCTTGGCGAGGCAGCGCAGCACCAGCTCCTCGAGCCCAGGCGCGACGTGCAGGCCCGGCCGGCGAACGCCGAGCGGCGGCACCTCCTCGACGAGGTGCTTGGTCACCAGGCCCATGGGCGTGTCGGCCTCGAAGGGCAAGAGGCCGGTCAGCATCTCGTAGAGGATGACGCCGACCGAGTAGATGTCGCTGCGCGGGTCGAGCTCGTCGCCGCGGACCTGCTCCGGGCTCATGTAGCCGGGGGTGCCGCAGACGATGCCGGCCTGCGTCAGCCGCCCCGCCCCGTCCCCCGGCTCGTTCAGCTTGGCGATGCCGAAGTCGAGGACCTTGACGAAGTCGGCCTCGTCGCGCCGCGACTCCAGCATCACGTTCTCGGGCTTCAGGTCGCGGTGGATGATGCCCAGCGCGTGGGCCTCCGCCAGCGCGGCCAGGATCTGCGCCCCGATGTGGACCACCCGGGCCTCCGGGACGGGCTGGTCCTCGGCGATCACCCGCGCCAGGCTGCGCCCCTTCAGGTACTCCATGACCCTGAAGAGGGTTCGGTCCTCCATCTCGCCGAAGTCGATGATGCTGACGGAGTTGGGGTGGTTGAGGCGCGAGGCCGCGCGGGCCTCCCGGTGGAAGCGCTGGACGATGGAGGGGTCGTTGAGGAAGGACTTCTTGAGGAGCTTCAGCACCACCGGCCGGTCGAGGTTGAGGTGGGTGGCCTTGTACACCTCGCCCATGCCGCCGCGACCGATGAGCTCGTGCACCAGGTACTTGCCGTGCACCTTCTGGCCGATGAGGGGATCCGGCGGCTCGCCGGCGCCGGTCTCGGGCCGGATGCTGGCCCCGCAGAAGGAGCAGAAGAGCGCGCCCTCTGGTGCCTCCCGGTGGCATTTCCCGCACAGCGCCATGGAGCGCGAAAGTATAACAGGCGCGGGGACCGGCCCGTGAGGCGCCCCCGGCCGGCTCACAGCGGGCCGAGCAGCTGGAACGCCTCGACCGGGACCTCGCGGCCCTTCACCTGCCGCATCCCCAGCTCCCGGTACCGGAAGGCGTGCCGCGTGGCGTCGTAGGTGGCGCGGCCCACGAAGGCCGTCCCCGGCTCGGCGATGGACTCGAGGCGCGAGGCGACGTTCACGGTGTCGCCCAGCACCGTGTACTCGAGCCGCTCGGGGGACCCGAGGTTCCCGGCGATCACCCGCCCGGTGTTCACCCCCACCCGGATGGCGATGCGGCGGTCGGCGGGGAGCCGCTGGTTGAGGTCCGCCAGGCGGCCCTGCATCAGCCAGGCGCAGCGCACCGCCCGCAGCGCGCCGTCGCCGTGGCTCACCGGGGCGTCGAAGACCGCCATCAGCCCGTCGCCGATGAACTTGTCGAGCGTCCCGCGCTCCTCGAAGACCGCCAGGGTCATCTCGTGGAAGTACTCGCGCAGGAGCCCGGCCAGCTCCAGCGCCGGGAGCAGCTCGGTCATGCGGGTGAAGCCGCGCACGTCCGAGAAGAGGACGGTGACGCCGTCCAGGACCTGGACCGCCAGCGGGTCCTCGGCCTGCTCCTCCTGCTGCAGGATGGCGGCGGCCACGTCCGGGGAGAAGTGGCGCAGCAGCCGGCGCCGCTGCTGGTCGGCGGTGCGGGAGTGCTCCAGGAACCGCTCGCGCTCCACCGCCAGCGCCAGCTGGTAGGCGGCCACGGTGGCCAGCTCCAGGTCGTCCCCGGTGAAGGGCTCGACGATGCGCCGGTCGAACACCAGCGCCCCCAGGATGCGGTTCTCCGCCCAGATGGGGACGCAGAGGCAGGAGCGGATGTTCTCGGCGAAGATCGAGCCGGCGCCGGAGAAGCGGGCGTCGGCCTGGGCGTCCACGGTGACGATGCCGGCGCGCGCCTGCACCGCGGCCTCGATGATGGAGGCCGAGTGGCGCGGCTGCACCTCGGGCGGAAGGTGGCAGCGCGTCTCCATCTCGCCGGCGGGGTTCGTCAGCAGCACCGAGGCGCGCTCGGCGCGGATGGAGCTCGAGAGCGCCTCGAGGATGCGCGGCAGCCCGTCCTCCAGGCCGCTGGCGTCGGCCAGCGCCCGGGCGATGGCGTGGAGGATGGCCACCTGCCGCTGGCCGGAGGCGTCGCCGGAGGCCGCGGGCGCGGGGGCGGCGGCGCGCGGGTCCACCAGCCGTCGCATCAGGGTCGCGTTCACCCGGGCCGGGGTGGGGCGCTTCACCGGGATGCGCACCTTGGCGGTGGTGCGGCCGAAGCCCAGCAGGTCGCCGTCGTGGAGCCTGGCCTCGCGCACCCGCTGCTCGCCGAGCCAGGTGCCGTTGCGGCTGTCGAGGTCCACCACCCACAGCTCGTCGCCGCGCACCTCCAGGGCGGCGTGGCGGCTCGAGATCCAGGGCTCCGAGATGCTCACCTCGCACTCGGGCGAGCGGCCCACCACGCTCCGCTCCCCCGAGAGGAGGAAGACCGTTCCCCCGAAGCGCCCGTCGACGACGAAGAGCTCTGCCACCGGACCTCCGACCCGGGCCTGTGCCCATGGATACCCGGAGGAGCCGGGCGTGACCAGTCCCAGGGCCGGAGGGGTGGCGGACCCGACCCGGGAGCCGGCGGGTCCCGCCGGGCCACGCGCTACTGCTGGATGATCTGGGCGGTCACGTCGCAGTAGCAGGTGGTGTTGAAGCTGGAGTTGAGCAGCTCGACCTCGAACGCGTAGGTGGTGCCGGCGGTGAGCGCGGTGTAGGCCGTGGCCCAGGCCCCCAGCTCGACGGGGACGGCGCCGGTGTTGGTGTTCACCACCCACCAGCCCAGCTCGGTGTCGGTGACCCCGTCGCTGTACGCCGGCTTGATGGCGTGGGAGGCGCCGGCGGGGACCGAGTTGCAGTCCACCTGCACGTCGATGATCGCCCCCTGGTTGGCGCCCGCGGTGTACGTCGGGGTCTGGCAGAAGAAGGGGGTGGCCGAGGTGCTGGGATTGAAGGAGGTGTGGCTCGTCAGCACCTCGAGGATGCCCGTCGTCCCCGGCGGCCCCGCCTTCCCCCCCGCACCGCAGCCCGCCAGGACCACCGCCGCCACCACCAACGAGACGAGACGTGCCATCGCGACCCCCCGACCCTTGCAGGTCGTCAAACACAGGTAGTGAAAACAGGCGCCACCGACACTAGCACGCGCCGGGAGCGCCGGCACCTGCCGGCCCTGTCCCCGGAAGGGCCTCCCAGGCTCGGGCGACGCGAGGGCCCCGGCCGCTCAGCGCGGGCCGGCCCGCTGCGCCGCCTGCTGCGCCGCCCGCAGGTCGGGCTGGTACTGGGTGGTGTCGAACACCACCAGGCCCACCAGCAGCACCGCGAAGAAGACGGCGGTGACGAAGACCACCGAGGAGAAGCGGTTCTCGTACCGGAGGTGCATGAAGAAGAGCGCCACCAGCGAGGCCTTGAGACCGGCGATGGCCAGCGCCAGCACCACGTTGAAGGCCCCGAGGTCGATGCGCGACGCGACCACCGTGAGGACCGTGAGCGCCATCAGGGCGGCGGCGGTCGCGACCAGCACCGGGGCGGGGAGCGCGTGGGGGGCGGCGGCGCCCTCGCGGGGGGAGGCGTGGGTCTCGTTCACGGGCGGGTCCTCTAGACGAGGTAGAAGAGCGGGAAGAGGAAGATCCAGATCATGTCGACGATGTGCCAGTAGAGCGCCACCATGTCGACGGGGACGTAGTAGCCGGGGCCGAAGTCCCCGCGGCCGGCGCGCCGCAGGAGCCAGAGGTAGAGGCCCATCCCGACCAGCACGTGGATGCCGTGCAGGCCGGTCATGAGGAAGTAGATGCTGTAGAAGGTGCCCAGGTGCTCCGGCGCGGGCACGGCCCGCAGCGCGGCGGGCAGGGACTCCAGGATCTCCGCCGTCGGATGGTAGGCCGCACCCCAGCCGATGCCGTGGTGCAGCTTGTGGCTGTACTCGGTGTACTTCACCACCATGAAGACGCCGGCCAGCAGCAGGGTGACGAGGAGCGCGGCCCGCAGCCCGCGGCGCTGCCCCAGCTGGGCGCAGCGCACCGACCAGGCCGCCGAGAGGCTGCTCCCGATGAGCACCACCGTGTTGAGCGCGCCCAGCCTCCAGTCGAGGAAGTGGTGGGCGTAGTGGAACAGGTCGGGGTGGTTGGCCCGGAAGACGGCGTAGGCGGTGAAGAGCCCGCCGAAGAAGAGGACCTCGCTCGCGAGGAAGAGCCAGGTCCCGAGCTTGGCGGTGTCGAGCTGGGACCCCATGCTGCCGAAGTGCGGCGCCAGGAAGGGCGCGCGCGCGGCCGGGGCGCTGCCCGGGGACGGGGCGCTCATCGGGAGGTCCCCCCGGCCCGGGCCCAGCCGGCCTCCTCGGAGATCAGCTCCAGGCCGGAGTAGTCGTAGGCGTACACCACCGCGGGCGGGCTCTCGAAGTTGTCGTGCACCGGGGGCGAGGCGGCGGCCCACTCCAGCGAGGCGGCGCCCCAGGGGTTGGCCGGCGCCCGCCGGCCCCGGAAGAGGGACCCCAGCAGCGACCAGGCCGCGATCAGCATGCCCAGGGCCAGCACCATCGCGCCCACCGTGGAGAGCCGGTTCATGCCCTGGAAGGCCGCGGCGTAGGTGGCGTAGCGGCGCGGCATGCCGGCTACCCCGGCCAGGAACTGGGGGATGAAGGTGAGGTTGAAGCCCAGGAACACCAGCGCGGCGGAGATCCGCCCCAGCCTCTCGTCGTACATCCGCCCGGTCATCTTGGGCCACCAGTAGTGCAGGCCGGCCAGGAAGGCGGTGACCACCGCGCCCACCATGACGAAGTGGAAGTGGGCCACCACGAAGTAGGTGTCGTGGAGCGGGACGTCGGTGGCCAGCGCGCCCAGGAACAGGCCGGTGAGCCCGCCGACGCCGAAGATGGCGAAGAAGGTGAGCACGTAGATCATGGGGGTCTTGAGGACGATGGCGCCCTTGTACATGGTCGCCAGCCAGTTGAAGGTCTTGATGGCCGAGGGGATGGCCACCAGCAGGGTGAGGAAGCTGAAGATGACGTTGGTCCACCGCGACTGGCCGGACACGAACATGTGGTGGCCCCAGACGAGGAAGCCGATGACGGCGATGGCGATGGAGCTCATGGCGATGAAGCGGTAGCCGAAGATGGGCTTGCGGCTGAAGACCGACACCACCTCGCTCACGATCCCCATCGCCGGGAGGATCATGATGTAGACCGCGGGGTGCGAGTAGAACCAGAAGAAGTGCTGGAACAGCACCGGGTCGCCGCCGTACTCGGGCAGGAAGATGCCGAGGTGGAAGAGCCGCTCCAGGAAGCCGAGCGCCACGGTGATGCCCAGGACCGGGGTGGCGATGATCTGGATGATGCCGGTGGCGTAGAGGGCCCAGAGGAAGAGCGGCAGGTCGAACCAGCCCATGCGCGGCGGCCGCATCTTGTGGATGGTGGCGATGAAGTTGACGCCGGTGAGGATGGAGCTGAACCCGGCCAGGAACACGCCGGTGAGGGCCAGCAGGATGCCGAGCCCGCGGGCGTCCTCCAGGCTGTAGGGCGGATAGAGCGTCCAGCCGGTGTCGAGCCCGCCGGCCACCAGCGCGCCGACGAAGAGCAGCGCGCCCGCCAGGTAGAGGTAGAAGCTGAGGAGGTTGACCCGCGGGAAGGCGACGTCCTTGGCCCCCACCTGCAGGGGCACGACGAAGTTCCCCAGCGCCGACGGGATGCCGGGGATGACGAAGAGGAACACCATCACCGCGCCGTGCAGGGTGAAGAGCTTGTTGTAGGCGTCGTTGGAGACCAGGGCTCCCCCGGGGCTCCACAGGTGCAGGCGCAGCACCATGGCGAAGACGCCGCCCAGGAAGAGGGCGCCGATCACCAGGACCAGGTACATGATCCCGATGCGCTTGTGGTCCAGCGTCAGGAGCCAGGAGCGCACCCCGCGCCCGTGGTGGAGGTAGCTCTCGCCGGCGGCTGCCGGCACGGCCTGGGCGGTGCTCATGGTCCTTCCTTCAGGCTCTGGAGGTAGGCGATCACGCCCTGGATCTCCCGCTCCTCGAGCGGGATGGGCGGCATCACGTTCTCGAAGCCGGAGACGACGCGGGCCGACGGCTTCAGGATCGACTCGCGCACGTAGTTCTCGTCGACCTGCACCGAGCCGCCGTCGGCCAGCTTCTCCATCCGCCCCCACATGCTCCGGGCCGTGGGGCCGACGCCCGGGCTGCCGTCGACGCTGTGGCAGGTCATGCACCCCTTCTCGTCGAAGACCCGCTTGCCCACCTCGACCAGCGAGGCCTCCGGCTGGAGGCCCTCGCGCGCCCAGGCGTCGAAGGAGGCCTGGTCGGGGTGGACCACGGCCCGGGCGTTCATCTGGGAGTGGTTGGTGCCGCAGAACTCGGCGCAGACGATGGGGAAGGTGCCGGCCAGCGAGGGGGTGAAGACCATCCGGGTGAAGCGGCCCGGCACCACGTCCTGCTTCAGGCGGAAGTCGGGCAGGTAGAGCGAGTGGATGACGTCGGCCGAGGCCATCACCAGCTCGGTGGGCCTGCCGACCACCAGGTGCAGCTCCTTGGCCCCCTTGCCGCCGGGGTGGTCGAACCACCAGGACCACTTGCGCGCCGTCACCTGGACGCGGTGCGCCGAGGCCCCGGCGTCCTGCCGGGACATCTCCAGATAGACCTTGGTGGCGACGCCGAAGATGACGAACACCAGCGCCAGCGGGATGCCGGACCAGAGGAGCTCGAGCCGGGTGTCGTGCGCCGGCGAGGGCTCGGGCGCCGGGCGCGCGGGCCGGGCCCGGTAGCGCACCACGAAGAGCACGGTGAGGACCACGATCACCGCCAGGAAGAAGGCGGAGAGCCAGAAGATGAAGGCGAAGACGCCGTCCACCCCGGGGGCCACGCTCGAGGCGCGCTCGGGCATGAAGCCGGTGCCGGCGAGGAGGAGGGCGCTGGTGAGGCGCTCAGTCGAGTGGAGCATCGTTGGCGGACCTCGAGCGGCGGCGCCGGGCGTCGCGAAGGGCGTGGGTGCCCAGGAAGGTGAGGAGGAAGAGGAGCGCCGCCGCGCCCCCGGCGCGCATGACCTTGAGGGCCAGCGGGGCGGGGTCGGCGGGGTCGAAGCCGATGCAGGTGAGGAGGAAGCCCCCCAGGCTCGCCTGCTCGGCCGCCGAGGCCACCCGGTCGGCCGCGGCGCGCTCGACGGCCGCGCGCAGGGCCGCCGGGGCGTAGGAGATGCCGTGGAGGTAGCCGCTGACGCGGCCGTCCCCGGTGAGCACCACCAGCGTCGCCTGGTGGGCGTACTCCCCGGTCCGGGGGTCGTAGCGGTACTTGAAGCCCACCGCGTCGGCCAGGGCCGCCACGTCCCCGGGGGAGCCGGCCAGGAAGTGCCAGGCCCCGGCCAGCCCCGGCGCCTCCCCGGCCTGGCGGACGTGGGCCTCCTTGTAGCGCAGCAGCTGCGGGAGCTTCTCGGCCGGGTCGACGCTGACCGTGACCACCTGGAAGCCGTCGCCGTCCCACCCCAGCTCGCGCAGCCCCCGGGCCAGGCCCGCCAGCTGGATCCCGCACAGCCGCGGGCAGCTGGTGTAGTTGAAGGAGAGCAGGACCGGGCGGCCGCCCAGCGCGGAGAGGGACAGCCGCCCGCCCTCGGCCTCGGTGAAGGCCGCGCCCCGCGGCACGGCGGCCCCGAGCCGCTCGACGACGCCCACCGCCGCCACCTCGCGCCGGAGCAGGTCGGAGGTCTGCGCGGCGGCGAGGCCGGCGGGCAGGAGCAGGGCGCAGGCGAGGAGGGCGCGGGCCGGAGCCCGGCGGGGGATCGCGGTCATCGGTGCGGGGCCTCTACTTCTTGGGGTGGTGGAGGCTGAGGACGTAGTAGGCCAGGGCCCAGCGCTCCTCCTCGGGCAGGTGCTTGAAGGCGATCATGCCGGTGCCCTTGACGCCGTTCGCCAGCACGCCGAACACGTCGCCCACCTTCGACCCGGCCTTGAGCGGCTCGGTGACCAGGTTGCGGGGCGGCGGCTTGAGCGACTTGGCCGCGGCGCCGTCTCCCTCGCCCTTGGGGCCGTGGCAGGCGACGCAGTTCTTGGCGAACGAGGCCCGGCCCTTCTCCAGGATCTCGGGCGTCTTCTTGGGGGGGCCGCCCGCCAGGGCGGGGGCGGCCAGCAGCAGGGCCGCGGCGGCGGCCAGGGACGACGGGAACATCCGAAGCATCGGTTCACTCCTCCTGTGGGGCGCCCCGGGGGCGCCCGCGGGTTGGCGCATGGGCCGCGGCGGCGCGGATGCGCTCCGCCAGGCCCGAGAAGATGGCTCTGTGGCTCGGGTCCCCCACGGCCGCCACCGGCGCGCCGTCGTCGGACGCGGCGCGGATCCGCGCGTCGAGCGGGATCTCGCCGAGGAAGGGGACGCGGTACGCCTCGGCCAGCATCCGGCCGCCGCCCTCGCCGAAGGGGCGGTAGACGGCGCCGGTGTCGGGCGCGACGAAGCAGCTCATGTTCTCGACGACGCCGGCCACCGGCACCCCCACCTCGAGGAGCATGCGCAGCGCGCGCCGCACGTCGTCGGTGGCCACGGCCTGCGGCGTGGTCACCACCACCGCGGCCGAGATGGGCAGCTCCTGCGCCAGGGTCAGCTGCACGTCGCCGGTGCCCGGCGGCAGGTCGATGGCCAGGAAGTCGAGCGGCCCCCAGGCGACGTCGGTGAGGAGCTGGACCAGGGCGCTCACGGCCACCGGCGAGCGCCAGGCGAGGGGGGTGTCGCCCTCGGGGGTGGTCAGGCCCACGCTCATGACCTTGAGGCCGAAGTTCTCGGCGGGGACCATCTGCCCGGCGTCGTTCCAGCGCACCCGCTCGCCGGCGAGCTGGAGCATGCGCGGCACGCTGGGCCCGTGGACGTCGGCGTCGAGCAGGCCCACGGCGTCCCCGGACTGCGCCAGGGCGCTGGCCACGTTCACCGCCACCGTGCTCTTGCCCACCCCCCCCTTGCCGCTGGTGAAAACCACCACGTGCCGGGCGTAGGGGGCGCGGTTCCCCGGGAAGGCGGTGTGCCCCCAGGAGAGGTCGCGCCCGGCGCCGGGCCGGGCCCCGATGCGCACCGGCCCGTCCGGGCCGGCCGCGGGCGGCGCGCCGGAGAGGCGTGCGCTCACAGGCACCCCTTGAAGGCGCCGGGCTTGGGCTTCCGGGTGATGGAGAACTCGGCCACGTCGACGGTGGCGATGTCGGTCTTGGCGTCCACCTTCACCGACCTGCCGGTGAAGTCGATGCTCCCGCCGCCGTAGGCGCTCTCGAGCTGGTAGCGGGCCACCTTCTTGGGCGAGAGGCGGTAGATGCGCCGCTCGGCCACGTCGAAGATCACCAGCCCCTTCCTGGACTCCGCCGGGGGGCACGACGAGAGGAGCCGCAGCTCCCCCTTGGCCCGCGCCTGAAGCGCGCAGGAGAGCCCGGTGACCACGCCGGCGGTCACCTCCACCTCCTCGCCGGGCGCCGCCCGGGCGAGCCCGGCCCAGGCCAGGGCCATCAGCGCGATTGCCTTCTTCACGGTTGCCTCCGGGGGCCGGGCGGCTCCGCGCCCAGCGTCATGAGATAGGCGACGACGGCCGCCAGGTCCTCCTTCGGCATCGAGCCGAAGTCGGGCATGGTCGAGGTCCGGGTGCCGTCCTTCTCGCGGCGGTACCAGACGTAGCCCTCGTCGGCGGGCCAGGCGCCGCCGGGCTTGCCCGAGCGGTCCTGGTGCTGGGCCGGGTTGGGGTTGGGCACGATGATCGCGCTGGGCGCCACCAGGGACTCGCGCAGGTAGCCGGGCGTGGAGATGGCTCCGATGGAGGAGAGGTCCGGCGCCAGGCCGGGCGGGGCGATGCGCTGCGCGCCGACCACATGGCAGGGGAGGCAGGTGCCCTCCACCAGCTCCTTGCCGCGCGCCGGATCGCCGAGGTCGCCCGGGGCGTGGCCCCACGAGAGCTCGGCGACCCAGGCGGCGTCGAGCGGGTAGCGCGGCAGGCGCAGGAACTTCCAGGCGGTGAGCGACTTGTTGCCGCCGCGCTCGCTCCGGGAGCCGTCCCACACCGCCACCGAGAAGGGAACCAGCCCGCGGCGGAGGTCGTGGCCCGCGGCCAGCAGGGGCCGGACGAGGAGCGCCCGCCAGCCCCCGGCCTTCCGGTCGTAGCGCATGGAGAGGCGCGCCGGGCCCAGGTCGGCGCGGGTCAGCGTCCCGAAGCCGCCGGCCACCGCCTGGCGGGCCACCGTGCCCCCGGCGGCGGCGCGCTGCAGGTAGATGGCCACGCGCTCTCCCTCGTCGCCCATGCCCACGTAGGGGAGCCGCACCCCGGCGCCGAACCGGAGCGGGATCTCGACGGCCGCGGCGTCGCCGAAGGCGTCGGTGGCGTCGGGGAGCATCCGGTCCTCGGTGGCGTCGTCCCAGTCGAGCACCAGGGCGAGATCCCGCCCGTCGCTGGCGGCCCGCACCCGGACGGCGCGCGGCGCGGCGGCCGCGAGCGCCTCGTTGGCCCGGCGGTCGTGGAGCCGGATGGTGCGCTGCGGCGCGGCCAGGAGCGTCCTCGCCGGGAGGCCGTCCCACAGCGGCGCGGCGGGATCGGCGGGGAGCGGGCCCGGCAGCTCCCGGACCTCGACCGTCTCGCCGTCGAGGAAGGCGTCGCCCCCCCGGGCGGCGGGCGCCAGGGAGAGGAGGACCAGCGGCAGCAGCGCGCGCCCGGGGCTCATGGCTGGCGCGGCGAGGTCGCCGCCTCCACGGCCTTCATGCCCCGGCGCCCCAGCTGCACCAGGCCCGGTGCGGTGGGCTCGCCCAGGCGGAACATGCCGGAGTGCTGGAAGGCGATGAGCATGTCGAGCAGCTCGGAGCGCTTCCCGGCGCGGCGCCGCTCCATCTCCCTCTCCAGGGTGGCCAGCGCCTTCCTCACCCCCGGCCCGAAGAGCGACTCGAGGTAGGCCACCGGGATGCGCTCGCTGCCGGGGATGGGCTTCCCGTGGGCGTCGAAGCGGGGCGGCCCGGGGAGCGGCGGCACGTAGTAGACGTTGGGCTGCGTGCCGTACTCGGGGTGGAGCGGCAGGGCCACCTGCCACCGGTGGACCAGCTGGTGGACCTGGCCCGCCTCGTCGTCGAGGTAGCCCACGAAGCGGATGCGCCCGACGCACTGCTGTGCGCAGGCCGGCGGCAGGCCCTTCTCCACGCGCGGGAAGCAGAAGATGCACTTCTCCGACCTGGAGATCCGGGGGTTGAAGTAGATCTTCTTGTAGGGGCAGCCGGCGATGCAGTAGCGCAGCCCCTCGCAGCGCTCCTGGTCCACCAGCACCACGCCGTCCTGGGCGCGCTTGAAGATCGCGCCGCGCGGGCAGGCGGCCAGGCAGCCCGGGCTGGAGCAGTGGTTGCAGATGCGCGGGAGGTAGAAGTAGTGGCTGTTGGGGAACTCGCCGGCGCCGGCGTCCTCGTCCCAGTTCGGGCCGGCGCGCGGCGTCCCCCGGGCGTGCACCTCGGCGCCGAGGGCGGCCTCGTCGAGGTTGAAGTCCCAGGGCGTCCCGTAGCCGGTGGCGAGCGAGGGGACCGTGCCCTCGCGCAGGACGCCCTCGGCGTCGAAGCCCCCGCCCATCTCCTCCCAGCGGTGCGGGTAGCCCTCGCCGGGCTTGGTCTCGACGTTGTTCCAGTACATGTACTCGCGGCCGTCGCGGTTGGTCCACTGCGTCTTGCAGGCCACGGTGCAGGTCTGGCAGCCGATGCACTTGTTGAGGTCCATCACCATCGCCAGCTGGCGAGCGGGGCGCGGCGTGGAGGCGATGGCCGTCTGGCTCTCGGACATGGCTCCCCCCTAGACCCTGGCGACGTCCACGGTGGCGTCGTAGGCGTGCTGGTTGCCGTCCCAGGCCGCGCCGAACTTGAGGTGCCCCCAGCCGTCGCTCACCTCGAGCAGGTTCAGCATGTCGCCGATGAGCGCGTTGTGGCCCCGCTTCCCCTTGAAGAGATACGGCTCCCAGCCGTGCTCCATCACCACGGCATCGGGAGGCACGCCGGCGGCCAGCTTGGCCTGGAGCCTCACCTCCCCCAGGGAGTTCCACATCCGCACCTCGTCCCCGTCGGCGATCCCCTTCTTCGCCGCCAGGGCGGGGTTCAGCATCACGTAGGGCGCGCCGCGCTGCAGGCGCTGGAGGATGGGGGAGGTCTTGTAGGTGGAGTGGATCGACCAGCGGGCGTGCGGAGTCAGGAGCAGCAGGGGGAAGCGCCGGGTCCGGATGGGCTCCTGGGCCGCGGGGGCGGCCGCCCCGGCCGCGATCCACAGCGGGTGGTCGACGTAGAAGGTGAGCCGCCCGCTCACCGTCTCGAAGCGCTGGGAGAGGTAGAGGTTGTTCTCGAAGGAGCTGTAGGGGCGGTCGGGGTAGAGGGGCGAGGACTTGCCCGCCTTGTCGTTCAGGGTGAGGAAGCCGCCGCGCGCCACCATGCTCCGCGCGGAGTTGGGCTTGAACTGGTCGACGTGCTCCAGGGCGAACTCGACCGCGTCGCGGTCGGTGCGCAGGCGCCCGCCCAGCGTGAACTCCTCCACCAGCTTGTCCATGGCGTGGAAGCCGGCCTGGGTGTGGGTCGGGTCGGGGATCTTCACGGCGCGCTCGTCCCCGGTGGCCCGGTACCGCTCCAGCGCCAGCGCCTGCATCTTCTCGGCGATGAGCGTGGAGATCTCCCACTCCGATTTCACCTCGCCGACCGGCTTCAGGCCCGCCGGCGGGACGGCCAGGTTGGCGAAGCGGTGGTAGCCGGGGTTGGTGCGGATGTCCCAGGACTCGTAGGGCGTGGTGCAGGGCAGGAGCACGTCGGCCCAGGTGGCGAAGTCGCTCATGCGGAAATCGCCGTAGGCGATGAACTTGGCCTTCTCGAGGAAGGCCTCCCGGTAGGGCCCCTTGTTCCTGCGGAAGCGCGCGTCCGCGAAGAGGAGGAAGGTCTCGCTCTCCTTCCACCAGGGCTTGCCCTTCTTCTCGCCCTCGTCGCCGGCCGACCGCTCGACGAGCGCACCCACCTGCTTGCGGTAGTCGGCGGCCGGCGCGCCGGTGGCGCGCCGGTAGTCGGCGTCGTCGAAGGAGCGATCCGGGCCTTCCAGGCCGTCGCCCATCATGAACTCGGAGACGAACCCGGACGCGAAGCGGTGGGTGTAGCGTCCGTCGAAGCCCGAGAGGCCCCCGAGCCCGGAGATGTTCCACTCGTTCTCGGTGTTGAGGCCGCCGTGCGGGCCCAGCTTGCCGAGGAACGCGGCCAGCGAGGCGATGGCGCGCTGCGACAGCATCCCGTTGAAGTGCTTGCCGATGGCGAAGCCCAGCGTGATGACGGCCACCTTCGAGGTGGCGAGCTCGCGCGCCAGCCGGTCGACGACCGAGGGGTGGACGCCGGTGAGGGCCTGCGTCCTCTCCGGCGCGTAGGCCTGGAGCTCGCGGACGAAGAGGGCGAAGGCCGGCTCCACCTCCACCTCGCCCTGGCCCACGAGGCGCAGGCGGTACCTCCCGGAGAGCGCCGGGTCGAGGTGCCAGTCGTTGTCCTCGAGGCGCAGCGTGTCGACCGTCGAGCCCTCGCACCCCGGCAGGGCGGTGATCTTCCGCCGCCGCCGGTCGTAGGCCACGAACACCTCGTGGCGCCGGGCCTCGTCGGCGGCGAACAGCTGCGCCGACCGGGCGTCGAAGCGCGGGTCGGAGAGGTCCACGTCGTGGAGCCGGACCAGCTCCTTCGTGTCCCGCCGGACGAGCAGGGGGAGATCGGTGAACTGCTTCAGGAACTCCTCGCGGTAGAGCCGGGCGCGGACCAGCCGGTGGACGATGGAGAGGGCCAGGTGGCCGTCGTAGCCCGACTTCACCGGCACCCAGAGGTCGGCGTGGATGGCGGTGGAGTTGAACTCCGGCGTGATGACGATGACCTTGGCGCCGTTGTACTTCCCCTCCCACAGGTAGTGGGCGTCGGGGATGCGCGAGGTGTTGGGGTTGCAGCCCCAGAAGACGGCCACGTCGGCGCCGTAGAAGAAGTCGTAGGTGCAGCCCAGGTTCCCCTCGCCGTAGACGACGCTGACGCCCGGGAAGTTGTCGCCCACGTAGCTGGCGATGTAGGGGCGCACCGCCCCGAGCAGCGTGCCGAGGCGCTTCACCGAGGCGGCGCGCGCCTCGGAGAGCATCCCCGAGCCCATGTGGACGTGGTTCCCCGCCGGGCCCTTCTCCCGCATGGTCTGGTAGAGACGGCCCGCGACCTCGGCGATGGCCTCGTCCCAGGTGATGCGCTGCCACTTGCCCTCGCCCCGGGCGCCGGCGCGCCGCATCGGGTAGAGGAGGCGATCGGCCTGGTAGAGGACCTGGGAGTGCTGCACGCCCTTGTTGCAGCCGCGCGGGTTCGGGTCGGGGATGTCCGGCGCCAGCGCCGGGTAGGACGCCGACTGGTTCTCCCGGGTGACGCGGCCCTCGGCGTCGGTCCACACCTCCCAGGCGCAGTTCCCCTGGCAGTTGACGCAGTGGTAGGCGTACCCGTGCGCCTCGCCGTCGCCGTAGCTCCGGGCGAACTCCGCCCGGTAGAGGTCCTCGGTGGACCTCCCCGCCGGGGCCGGAGCCGGAGCGGCCACGGGCTCCTGCGGCCGGGCCGCCTTCTCCGCCCCGGACCCCAGCGCCCGCGCGGCGGCGCCGGACGCACCCAGGGCCACGATTCCCTTGAGGACCTTGCGGCGGCTGACGGACACGGCCCCCTCCCTTCCGCGCTAGAGGCAGCCTCCGCCGGCCTTCACCGACGGCGGCGCGTACTCCCCGGAATCCTCGGGCAGCCGGGCCTGGCTCCAGGCCTCCATCCCCCCGGCGAGGCGGCGCGCGGCGCCGAAGCGGGCGAGGCAGCGCTCGGCCTCGGCGCCCCCGTCGCCCGAGGTGACGATCACCGTCGGCACGGTGGCGTGGATGCGGGCGCGCGCCGCGGCCGGCGCCCGCTCCGGGTCGCAGCCCGGCAGCGGGATGGCGCCGGGGACGTGGGACTCCTCGTAGCCGTCGGCCAGGTCGGGCCGGACGTCGACCACCTGCCAGGCGGTCTGCGAGCGCGCCAGGGTCCGGTACAGCTCCGCGGGGGCCACCGGCACCCGCCGCTCCAGCTCGGCGCGCCGGCGCCCCTCGGCCGCCACCAGCAGCGAGAGGCCGGCGAGCAGCCCCAGGTAGACCGCGGTCTCGATGCGCCCGGTCATCGCCCCGCCTCCGCGCCGCCGGCGGCGGCCAGCCTGGCCTCCAGCGCCGCGTTGCCGCGGCGCAGCCCCAGCCAGCCGGCGGCGAGCGCCAGGATGGCCACGGCGAACAGGATCCGCACTTGCGTCTTCATGTCGCGCCCCAATCAGTCGTAGACCCGGTCGCCCACCGTCTGGGCGACCCGGAGATCGAGCGAGCGGGCCAGCAGCCGGCCGTTGGCGACCGCCATGGAAACCGCGAAGAAGGTCCCGCCCATCGCCAGGCTCCCGAGGGAGAGCGTCGGCCAGGCGGCGATGAAGGCGCCGGTGGTGCAGCCGCCGCCGATGAGGGCCCCGAGGCTCATGACCGTCGCCGCGGAGAAGCTCCGGGCGATGGCCCGCCCGTCGAGCACCTTGCGCGGGGGGGCCTCCGACGCCGCCCGGGACGGCAGGGAGACCAGCTTGGCCAGCCAGGCACCGGGGAGGACGCCGACGATGAGCGCCGCCCGCCAGAGGATGTCGTCGTCGATGCGCGGCACCAGCTCCAGCGGGTGCCCCAGGAGGCGCGCCAGCCACCCCGTCAGCGCCAGGACGGCGCCGGAGAAGCCGAGGTAGCCGCCCTGGGCGGTGGCGGCGACCACCAGCAGCCCGGCGGCGGTGCCGGCCGCGACCCAGCTCCACTCGCCGCGCAGGAAGTCGACGAGCCCGCGGCGCTCGCGGGCGGGCTCGAAGACCATCTCCGGGGTGAGGCGGTCGACGGCGAAGGCGATGGCCAGGAAGAGCGCGCCCCAGCCGAGCGCCACGGCGGCGTAGGGCAGGCCCAGCGCGCCGTGGAGCGTGAGCGGCTTCTGGTTCACGGCGATGACGCCGGCGGAGAGGAGCGGGTCCTTGAGCCAGGCGTACAGGAGAACGCCGACGAGCAGCCCGGCCACCGCCGCCGGGGCGGCGAACTTCTTCTCCCCGCCGCGGCCGCCGGTCTTGGCCACGCAGGTGCCCGGGCACAGGCCCGAGACGCCGAGCCCGGCGCCGAAGAGCGCGCCGCCGAGCAGGTGGGCCGACCCGAGGAAGGGCATCACCCGGGGCACGAGCCCCAGGGACTCCGAGGCGCCCAGGGCGGCCGCCAGCCCGTAGAGGAGGGACGCCACCCCGATGGCCGTGAAGGCGAACTTCATCACCTTGGTGTCGCGCAGGGTCAGCATCCCCATGACGCGCGAGTAGCGCGTCGCGCCCACCTTGTAGAGGACTGCGCCGAAGCCGGCCCCGGTGAGGGCGCCGAAGAGGAATGCCCGCATGCCCGCGTCTCCTTGCGGCTCAGGGCTGCGCCGCGAGAGGGAGCGAGGCGTCGTTGCCCCACTCGTCCCACGAGCCCACGTAGACCTTCACGTTCCTGTGGCCGGCCTTCTTCAGCGCCAGGTACTGGAACGAGCCGCGCCCCAGCCCCACGTGGCAGTAGCTGATCACCGTCTTGGCCGGGTCGTAGCCGTTGTGCTTGAGCCGCTCGAGCTGCTTCTTGAGCTCGGCCGCGTCCTTGAGGGTCGGCTTGTCGGCCTCGCCGGACTTGTTGCCGGCGTACTTGCTCCAGGGCGAGAAGACCGCGGTGGGGATGGCCCCGCCCCGCCTCACCGTCTCCTCCTTGCCCGGCCCGGAGAGCGCCCCGAGCAGCGTCTTGCCGGTGTACTCGTCGAGGTTGTGTCGGGCGTCGAGGATCAGGTAGTGCGCCGTGTCGGCGGTGGCCTTCCTCACCTCGTCGACGCTGGCCACCATGTCCCGCTGCACGCTGGGCGCGAACGCCTTGGCCGCGGGCGGCCGGGGCGCGCCGGCCTCCACCGCGCCGCCGTGGGCCTTCCAGGTGGCCAGCCCGCCGTCGAGGATGCGGGCGCTCTTGACGCCGTAGAGCTTCAGGAAGAACCAGGTGCCGCTGGCGTTGGCGCCGGCGCCGAGGTCGTAGACCACCACCTCGGTCCCGGCGTCGATGCCCAGGCCCTCGCCGATGAGCTTGGCGGCGCGGGGCTCGCACATGGGGAGGCCCTGGCAGGCCTTGACGTCGTCGAGGTAGTGCAGGTCGTGGGCGTAGGCCAGGGCCGACCCGGGGATGTGGCCCTTCTCGAAGTCCTTGTCCGAGTCGGCGAAGACGAAACGCACGCCGGGCTTCTGGGCCATCGCCTTGGCCTCGTCGACGGAGATGAAGTCGTCTGCGGCCCGGGCAGCCGGGGCGCAGAGCGCGGCGGCCAGGGCCAGGGCTGCCAGGGGGATCTTCCTGTTCATCGATGCTTCCTCTGGTTCTTGGGGTTCGGGGAGCTGCGGTTGCCCCGCGGCGAGCGCCGCGGGGGAAGGGGGGTGCTGGCCCCGTCGCCGGTGGCGATGGGGATGCGCCGGGCGCGCAGGTCGGGCACGCCCAGGTCGAGGTGGCGGGCCCGGTAGCCGGCCTCGACCAGGAGCGCCACCGCCTCGCTGGCCATGGGGCAGTAGGGGCCGCGGCAGTAGGCCACCACCTCGCGGTCCCGGGGGATCTCGTCCAGGCGCGTGACCAGCTCGGGGAGCGGGATGCAGTGCGCCCCCGGCAGGTGGCCGGCGCGGTACTCCTCGGCCGGGCGCACGTCGAGCAGCATCACCTCGCCGCGCCGGATGCGGGAGAGCAGCTCCTCGCGAACCTCGGGCTCCTGCACGGCCAGCTCGCGGCGCAGCCGGTCCATCTCCGGGAGCAGCGCCTCGGCCAGGCCCCGCAGGGCCCCGAAGACCTCGGAGACTCCCTGGTCGGCCAGGCGGTACTCGACGCGCTGCCCCTGCCTCTCGGCGGCCACCAGCCGGGCCGAGCGCATCTGCTGCAGGTGCTGCGAGGAGTTGGCCACCGAGACGCCGGCCGCCTCCGCCAGCGACTCCACGTTGCGCGATCCCTGCCGGAGCAGATCCAGCAGCTGCAGGCGCACCGGGCTGGAGAGCACCTTGCCGATGCGGGCCAGCTCGCCGTAGTGGGAGCGGGCCAGGCGCTGGGCGGGGGATGGCTTGTACGTGTTCAATTGAGTGCTTGATAGTTTGAATGCTCGGGCGACCCCGCAAGTCCCCGGCGGGGTGGTGCAGCAGGCGGCGCGATGCACCCCTCACCCCCGCGGGGCGCCCCGGGGCCGCCTCCTCCCTCGCCCGGGCGGGGGAGGGCGGCGCCGCCAGGCCGGTCAGGTCACGCTCTCGGCGCTGTAGCGGGCGATGAGCCCGGTGCGCATCGCGTGCCGGTGGACGGCGGCGAAGGCGCGGCAGGCGAGCAGCAGGTAGAGACCGGCGAGGCAGGCCCCCCACCAGAGGGCGCCGGCCGGGGCGGGCTGCCCCGCGACCACCGCCCGCAGGCCCTCGAACACGTACGAGGGGGGCAGGGCCAGCCCCAGGAGCTGCATCCAGCGGGGGAGCGTCGAGAGGGGGTAGAAGACCCCGGCGAACGGCGAGATCAGGGCGGGGATGGGCCAGATGAGCCACTCCGACGCCGGCCCGAGGCGGAGCACCAGGGCGCTTCCCAGGATTCCGAGGGCGAGCCCGAAGAGGAAGAGCACGAGGAGGAACGGGACCAGCGCCGGCCCGTAGGCCAGGAAGGAGAGGCCGAAGGCCGCGGCGGCCAGGGCCACCATGGCCACGAGGCCCACGGCGCTGGTGGCGACGGCGGAGATTACCAGGCCGGCGAGGTACTCCCCGATGGTGATGGGCGAGGCGAAGAGGTTGAGGAAGTTCCGCGACCAGACGTCCTCGAAGAACGCCATGGTCACCCCCTGCATCACCCGGGCGAAGAAGTCCCAGAGCAGCACCGCGCCGAGCAGCACCGGCACGAAGTCGAAGCCGGGCGAGGCCACCGCGTTCAGGTACCGGGTGATGAAGCCCCAAAGCACGATGTCGATGGCCACCCAGGCGAAGAGCGGGAGCACGCGCGCGGGGCTCCCCTTCATCAGATACAGGTGGCGCAGCACGATGGCCGCGGTCGGGCGGAGCCTCACGGCGCCCGCCCCGGGTCGAGCGACAGCGGCTGGCGCGCCACCGCGACGAAGAGCTCCTCGAGCGTCGCCTTGCCGTGCTGGCGCGGGAGGGCCCGGGGATCGCCCTCGAGCAGGATCCTCCCGCGCGACAGGAGGAGGACCCGGTCGCAGACCTCCTCCACCTCGGACATGTTGTGCGAGGTCCAGAGCACGCCGGCCGTCCCCTGGGCCGCGAAGCCCCGGATCAGGGCCCGGACGTCCTGCGCGGCGGCGGGGTCGAGCGAGGCGGTGGGCTCGTCGAGGAGGAGGAGGCGCGGCCGGTTGAGCATCGCCTTGGCGAGGCTGACGCGGGCCTGCTCTCCCGAGGAGAGCACGCCGCACTTGGCGTCCCGGAACCGGGCCAGCTCGAACCGGTCGAGCAGCTCCTCGATGCGGCCGCGGAGGTCGCGCACGCCGTAGAGGAGCCCGAAGACGCGCAGGTTCTGGGCCACGGTCAGGTTCCCGGGCAGGGGGGCGTAGGCGGCCGCCAGGCTGGTCCGCTCGAGCGCCCGGGAGCGGTGGGCGGCGACGTCCAGGCCCTCGATCCGGATCGTTCCCGCGCTGGGCGCCAGGAGGCCGAGGACCATGTCGATGGTGGTGGTCTTCCCGGCGCCGTTGGGGCCGAGGAGCCCCAGGATCTCGCCGGGGGCCACCTGGAAGGAGACGCCGTCCACGGCGACCGTCTCGCCGAAGTTCCGGCGCAGCCCCTCGGCGGAGAGGACGGGGAACGCGGGTGGCGCGGCCGGCTCTGGCATCCTGTTGCGCCCTCCGGGCGCGGCGGGCATTGTACGCGGCCCGCCCCCGCCACGAGGATCCCCATGGCCCCGGTCCTGCGCCTCCTCCCCTCCGTCCTCTGCGCCCTGGTGATGGCCGCCCATGCCATGCGCTCCGGCTGGGGGCCGGTGGCCGTCGCCGCCCTGGCGCTGTCGCCGCTGGCCTTGCTGGTCCGCCGCCCCCCGGTCCCCTGGGCCGCGCGGATCCTGCTCCTCGCCGGCTCGCTCGAGTGGCTCCGCACGGCGCGGGCCTACGCCGTCGAGCGCGCGGCCCTGGGCCAGCCCTCGGCGCGGCTCTGGGCGATCCTGGGATCGGTCGCGGCCTTCCACCTCGTCGCCGCGGCGCTCCTCTCCGGCAGCCGCGTCCGCGCCTGGTTCCGGCCGCCCGCGGCCTGACGGCCTGCCGCGGGCGCCCGAATCCCCCTCCCCTCCCCGCGGCTCCCACGGCGGGGAGACCCGACCGATGAGCCCATCCGCCCCACCCGACGCCCCGGGCCCCTCGGCCCCTTCCGACGCCTCGGCCTGGCGCCGGCTGGGCCGATCGCCCTACCGCGGCCTGGCCGCGGCCGCGCTGGGCGCGATCCTGGGAGCGGCCTACGCCCACTTCATCGGCTGCCGCACGGGCACCTGCCCCCTCACCTCCAACGTCTGGACCGCGGGGCTCTACGGGGCGCTGGTGGGCGGCCTGGCCGGCTGGCCGGGCCGGAACCGCGCGGCTCCCCGGGGCCGGGTGTAGGCTTCGCGGGCGCGCCAGCCCGGGGGATGGCGCCCGGGGAGACCATGGGCACGAGCCAAGAGCTGGCGGACCTCCTCAACCGGATGCCCGGCTGGGTGAAGGAGATGGGCATCACCATCCTCTCGGCCAGCCCGGACGAGGTCACCTGCGAGCTCGAGATCGGGGAGAAGCACCACCAGGGCTACGGCATCGTCCACGGCGGGGTGCACTGCGGCGTCGTCGAGACGCTGGCCTCGGTTGGCGCCGCGCTGGTGGCCATGCCCCGCGGGCAGCGGGTGGTGGGCCTCGAGAACAGCACCTCCTTCGTCCGCGCCGTCCGCGAGGGAACGCTCCGGGGGACCGCCCGCCCGCTCTCGCGCGGCCGCACCAGCCAGGTGTGGGAGGCCTTCATCCGCGACGACCAGGGCCGGCTGGTGGCGCAGGGGCGCGTGCGCCTCCTGTGCCTCGACCAGGAGCGGCCGCTGGGGTGACCCGGCGGCCGGCCCGGCCGCGCGCGCCGGCGTTCCATCACCCGGCCCTGCCGGCCCGCTCCACGACGGCGACGGCGCGCTCCAGGGCCTGGGGCGCGCGCGGCGGCCGCGCGACCGCCAGCAGGAACCAGCCCCACAGGAGCAGGAGGGAGGCGATGAGCGCGGTGCCCGCCAGGACGTCGCGGAGCAGGCCGGCGCGGGAGATCCGGGTGAGCAGCGGTGCGGTCTCGATCATCTGGGCCATGGCGTTCTCCTAACCATCAAACTACGATTTGATGGTTGTGGTTCTATCCCTGGCCCTGTAACCTGTCAAGTGCTAGATTGAGGGTTATGGGCAACGCCCCTTCCAGGACGGAGTGGCATTTCGAGCTGCTGGGCGGCCGCCTGTGCCTCGACTTCGCCAACACCGTGAGCGGCATCCGCGAGATCGACGCCCGCGACCGGCTGCAGGACTACGCCGGCCTGGTCTCCTGGGGACGCCAGGTCGGCGCCGTCGGCGAGGCGCAGGCGCGCAGGCTGCTCGCCGAGGCGGGGCGCCGCCCGGCCGAGGCCGAGGCCGTCTTCCGCGAGGCCATCCAGCTCCGGGAGGCGATCTACCGGGCCTTCCTCGCCTTCGCCCAGGACCGGGAGCCGCGCCCGGCGGACCTCGACGTCCTGAACGCCGCGCTCGGCCGCGCCCTGTCCCACCGGCGCATCCGGCGCGGGGGAAGCTGCTGCGCGCTGGGCTGGGACGAGGCCCCCGGCGCCCTGGACGCCGTGCTCTGGCCGGTGGCGGCCTCCGCGGCGGAGCTGCTGGTCTCGGGCGACGACCTCTCCCTGGTCCGCGTCTGCGGCCTCTTCGACTCGCACGAGTGCGGCTGGCTCTTCCTCGACGAGACCAAGAGCCACACCCGCCGGTGGTGCTCGATGAAGGACTGCGGGAACAAGGCCAAGGCGCGCCGCCACTACCAGCGGGTCAAGGGCGGGGCGTCGTAGCCGGTCGCGGTCCCCCGGGCCGGCCGCCCGGGACGCGGGCAAGGTGCCGCAGCCCGGACGAGGGGAGCGCCGCCCCGGGCGGCGCCGGTATCCTGCCGCTCTCCTGCGTCGCCGCGGGCAAGCGTGCGCGTCGTCTGCTCATACTGCCGCAAGGCCATGGGAACGAAGCCGCCGCTCCGCGACGGCAGCCTCACCCACGCCATGTGCCCCGGGTGCGCCGAGTACTTCGAGCGCCAGTGGTCCGGCCTCACCCACGCCGAGTACCTCGATCGCTTCGACTTCCCGGTGATCCTGGTGCAGGAGGAGGGGCGCGTGGTGGCCGCCAACCGGGCCGCGGGCGCCTTCCTCGGGCGCCGGCCCGAGGATGTCGTCGGCCTCCTGGGCGGGGAGGCCATGGAGTGCGCCTACGCCCGGCTCCCGGAGGGGTGCGGCAAGACGGTCCACTGCCCGACCTGCGCCATCCGCAATGCGGTGACCCGGACCCACCGGACCGGCGCCCGGCTGCGGCGGGTTCCGGCCCGCCTGCGGCGGAGCGACCGGGAGGTCGACCTGCTCGTGTCGACCACCCGCGAGCGGGAGCTGGTCCGGGTGGTGGTCGAGCCCGCGGCCTGAGGAGCGCCGGACTCCCGGCCGCGGCCGCACGCCTCGTTGCCGCTTCCCTCGACGTTGAGAATCTCCACGGCTCGGTGAGAAAGCCATCGATCCGCGTCCGCGGCTCCAAGCGCCCGGATTCCCGTCGCTCTTCGCGACGGGGCCCTTCCGCATCGCTGCATTCCTGAACGGCTCCGGCCGCTGGCCTTCTCACCGCCCTCGCCAACCCTGCGGATCCACTCGGGGCGGCTGGCTGGCTCGGCGCGTGGATTGGGGAAGGGCGGGGGCGCGGTCGAGCCCCGGCAGGAGAAGCCCATGATCTTCGCCTTCGCGGTCTCCCTCATCGGCGCGGTCTTCATCGGCACATCCCTGGCGCACCTGTAGGAGCGCAACGTGCTCGGCGCGGACTTCCTCTCCACGTATCCGGCCAAGCTGCTCGAGTACTCGCTGGCGGCGGGGTACCTGGTGCTCTTCACCGCCTTCTGGCGGTACCTCCGGGGCGGGCCGGCCGTACAGGCCGTGGCCGAGCGGAGCCGCGGGCGGCCCGCGGGGGCCACCGCGGTCGCGAGCCAGGGGTGGTTCACCCTCCCCGGCGACGTCCTGCTGCACCCGGGCCACACCTGGGCGCGGGCCGAGGCCGGCGGGCTGGTGGCCGTGGGGCTGGACGACTTCGCCGCGCGCCTGCTCGGGCCGGTGGAGAGGATGGCCCTGCCGCAGGCGGGGGCGCCGGTGGCCCAGGGCGCGCCCGCCTTCGCCGCCGAGGACGGCGGCCGGCGGGTGGAGCTGGTCTCCCCGGTCGCCGGGGAGGTCGCCGAGGTGAACCCCCTCGCCGGCGAGGCCGACCTCTGGCAGTTCGAGCCCTACGGCGCCGGCTGGCTCTTCAAGGTGAGGCCGGCGCGCTGGACGGCCGACGAGAGGCAGCTGCTGGCGGGGGAGTCGGCGCGGAGGTGGCTGGAGCAGGCGGGCGAGTCCCTGGCGGCGCGGGCCTCTCCGCAGCTGGGCGCCGTGCTCCAGGACGGCGGCACCCCGCTCCACGGGATCGCCCGCGAGCTCGAGCCGGAGCGCTGGGACGATCTGTGCCGCGAGTACTTCAGGAGCTGAGAGAAGGGGGAGGCACGACATGAGCGCCATCATCGGAATCCTCGAGTACGCAGCGACCCTGATCGGCGGCATCGCGGCCCGCATCGGCGTGGTCCTCCTCGCCATGGCCGCCTTCGCCGTCCCCGCGCTCCTGGTCTGGGGGGGCCTGCGGGCCGTCGAGTGGGCCCGGCGCCGGGCCCAGGGCCTGGAGCTGGCCGGCGGCCTGCGCTTCCGCCCCGGCCTCCGCTACGTCCCCGGCCACACCTGGCTGCGGGCGGAGAAGGGCGAGGTGAGGGTGGGCGTGGACGACCTGGTGCAGCGGCTCCTCCCCTGGGCGGTCTCGGTGCGCCTGCCGAAGCCCGGCGCCGCGCTCCGCGCCGGCGAGCCGGCGGCGGTCATCTCCGCCGGGGACCGCGAGGCGGTCATCGCGGCGCCGGTCGACGGGACCGTGACCGGGGTGAACGGCAACGTGGTCCGCGAGCCCTCGCTGGTGAAGAGCGACGGCTACGCGCGCGGGTGGCTGTTCCGGATGGCGCCGGCGAGCGACGGGCTCCCGGGCAAGGCCGAGGCCGAGGGGAAGGCCTGGCTGGCGGCGGAGGGCGAGCGGCTGAACCGCTGGCTCGAGCCGCGCCTGGGCTTCGCCGCCGCGGACGGCGGGACCCTGGCCGACCCGGTCGCCTCCCACCTGTCGGCCGAGGAGTGGAGGAGCCTGACCGACGCCTTCCTGCGGCGCTGACGGCCGCCGGGCGGGCGCCGTCCCGGCGCTCTCTCCCCCGCCGCGGCGGGGGAGAGCCGCGTCTAGGGGCCTCCCAGCACGCCCAGCATGGCCCGGGCGAAGGCGGGAAGGTCCTTGGGGACGCGGGCCGAGACCAGGTTCCCGTCGACCACGGCCGGCGCGTCGACCCACTCGGCCCCGGCGTTCACCAGGTCGTCGCGGATGGCGGAGGTGGAGGTGAGCCGCCGGCCCCGGACGATCCCGGCGGAGACGAGCACCCAGGGGCCGTGGCAGATGGCGGCCACCATCTTCCCCTGCCGGTGCACCTCCCGGACGCGGTCCAGCACCTCGCGGTCGCGGCGGAGCCTGTCCGGCGCCCAGCCCCCCGGCACCACCAGCCCGGCCAGCCCGGCGGCGGGGAAGTCCACCACGGTGCCGTCGGGCGCGCAGGGGTAGCCGTGCCGGCCGCGGTACTCGCGCTCGCCGAGGCCGGCGACCTTGACGTCGAATCCGGCCTCCTCCAGGCGGAGCCTCGGGTACCACAGCTCCAGGTCCTCGTACTCCGGGCCAGCCAGGATCAGGATGGTCTTCATGGGCTCCTCCGCCGCGAATACATGGCGCCGCGGCGGCCGGGCGGCCACGCAAAGGCGCCGGGGGGCGACCCGCTCACCTCGGCGCGCGCAGGAAGGTGGCGTTGAACGCCTGGGGGCGCCCCTCCGGATCGAGCACCGGCTTCCACAGGCACCCTTCCATGGCGCGCCGCAGCTCGAGCCTCGCCGCCGGCGAGAGGTCGGGCTCCAGGAACTCGACCAGCACCAGCTTCCCCTGCGGGCTGACCTCCACCTTGACGGTGACCCGCTCCAGGCCGTTCGCCGCCAGGGGCTCCTGCACGGTGGCCCGGCACCCGGGATCCGGCTCGGGGCGCGCGTAGGCCGCCGGCGCGTCGCGGACGCGCTCCGGGCCGGCGCAGGCCGCCAGCGCCGCCGCCAGGAGCGCCGGGAACGCCGGGAACGCCGCCGGGTACCGGGTCCACATGCGGCCATGCTAGCCCCGGCCCGGGCTCCACGCCTGGCGCGAATGGGCGCAGGTCACGCCGGCTCGCGGGGGGCGGGCCGGAGGCGCACCACCGCGTTGTAGTCCGGGATGCCGGACGACGGGCCCCGGCGGCCCGGGTCGATGAGCGCCTGCCCCTCGGGCCAGTGGACCTGGAGGTTCCCCGGCGCCACCGGCGCCAGGTGGAGCCGCCCCCGGAAGCTCCCCCGCCCGGACTCCAGGATCACCTCGTCGCCCTGCGCCAGCCGGAGCGCTCCGGCGTCGCCCGGGCTGATGAGGATCGCGTCGCGGCCGGCGCCGGTGAGCGGGTCCCGCTCCTCCTGCACCATGCTGTTGAACTGCTTGCCGCGCCGGGTGGAGACCCGGAAGGTGCCGGCGGGTCGCTCCACCGGGGGCAGCTCCACCGGGGCGAAGCGGGCCCTGCCGTCCTCCGTGCCGAACCTCCCGCCCTGGCACAGGTGCCGCCCGCCGTACTGGAACTGGTCGCCCTCCCTCGCCAGCCGCTGGATCCCGTCGTACCAGGGGATGGTGCGGGCGATGTCGTCGCGGATGGCCGGCGTGCCGTCGAACTGGATCCGGGGCGCCAGCTCCGGCCGGACGCGCGCCGCCAGGTCCGCGAACATCCGCCACAGGTCGCGGGCCTCGCCGATCCGCGGACCCTCGATCTCCGGGCTGAAGATCACGCGCCGCTCGGTCGAGGTCTCGGTGACGCCCCCGCGGACCTCGTAGCGCGTGGTGGAGGGCAGGAGCACCGCCAGGCCGGCGGGCTCGACCAGCATCTGGCTGGAGAGCACGATGTCGGCGTGGACGCGGAGCGGGATGCGGGAGAGGGCCTGGCGGACGCCGGCCGGATCGGGCAGCACCTCGAGGAAGTTGCCGCCGGCGGAGAGGAGGACGTCGAGGCGCCCGTCCCGGGCGGCGTCGATCATCTCCGGGGCGGTCATCCCGCGCTCCGCCGGCACCGGGAAGCCCCACAGGCCGGAGAGCCGCTCGGCCGCTGCGGCGCCCACCGGGACGCCGCCCGGGAACGCGGTGGCGTAGGCGCCCATCTCGGCGCCGCCCTGCACGCCGGAGTGGCCGCGGATGGGCATGAGCCCGCAGCCCGGGCGGCCGACGAAGCCGCGGGAGAGGCCCAGGTTCACGATGGCCCGCACCGCGTCCTCGCCGCAGACGTGCTGGGTGATCCCCATGCTCCAGACGAGCACCGCCCGGCGGGCCCGGCCCACCATCTCCCCCAGCTCCTGCATGTCCGCGCGCGAGGCGCCCGAGCCCCGCTCCAGATCCTCCCAGCCCTGCCGCGCCAGGGCCGCCTCGGCCCCGGCGAAGCCGGTGGTGTGCCCGTCGACGAAGGCGCGATCGACGAGCCCGCGCTCCACCACGTGCTTGAGGGCCCCGTTCAGGAAGGCGACGTCGCCGCCGGTGTCGACGAGGAAGGTGCGATCCGAGACCCGCGTCCCGAACAGCGCCGACTCGACGATCGAGGGCACCCAGTACCGCTCCATCCCCGGCTCGCGGCAGGTGTTGACGACCGCCACCCGGGTCCCGGCCCGGCGGGCGTAGTGCAGGTACTTCATCGCCACCGGCTGGTTGTTGGCGACGTTCGAGCCGATGAAGACGATGAGGTCGGTCTCGAGCCAGTCCTGGTACGAGCAGGTGGTCGCCGCCACCCCCAGCGCGCCCTTCAGGGCCACGGTGCTCGGCGCGTGGCAGACCCGCGCGGCGTTGTCGATGGAGTTGGTCCCCATCGCCCGCAGCGCCTTCTGCGCCGCGTAGTAGTCCTCGTTCCCGAGACCCCGGCTGGTGAGGTAGCAGGCGAGCCGGGCCGGGGACGAGGCGCGGATGCCGGCGGCCACCAGGTCGAGCGCCTCGTCCCAGCCGACCCGCCGGAAGCCGCCCTCGCCGCGCCGGCGCACCATGGGGAAGGGCAGCCGCCCCAGGGCGCGCAGCTCGGCCCCGCCGAGGCGCTCCAGGGCGCCGGCGTCGGCCAGGACCGCGGGATCGAGCGCCGGCATGGTGTTGAGCCGGAGCAGCCGGAGCCGGACGCTGCACAGGTGCACGCCGTCCTGGGTCCAGTCGCGCATCCCCGTGGTCCCGAGCGCGCAGCCGTCGCAGCAGCCGTGGCGCAGGATGCGCCAGGCGTAGCCGAGCTGGCCGCGGTTCTCCCGGAGGGCGCGCCAGATCTCGCCGTAGGCGTTGGGGCGCTGCTCGCCGATCCCGAACGGCTTCCAGCTCGCCCACAGGGACGGCTTCCAGCCCTTCCTCACCTTGGCCATGTGCTCCTCTCCGCCGCGGCCGCCCCCGCCGGCCTCCCCTCCCCGGACGCGGGGACGGGAGGACATGCCGTGGCGGCGGCCGCGGCGCGACGCCCGGCGGGGGCTGGCGCCGCGGGGCCGGGGCGGGTGCCATCCGGCGGGATCCCCGCTAGGCTGCTCCCGGAACGCCCGCGGAGGGAGGCCCATGCGCGCCGAGACCCCCGAGCCCGGCAGGCCCTTCCCGCTCGGCGCCATGCCGACGCCCGAGGGCGTGAACTTCAGCGTGTGGGCGCGCCACGCCACCCGGGTCGAGCTGCTCCTCTTCGACGCCGCCGACCGGGGCCCGAGCCGCGTGCTGGCCCTCGACCCCTCGACCCACCGCACCTACCACTACTGGCACGCCTTCGTGCCCGGCGTCCGGCCCGGGCAGCTCTACGGCTGGCGCGCCCACGGCCCGTTCGACCCGCCGCGCGGCCACCGCTTCGACGGCCAGAAGGTCCTCCTCGATCCCTACGCCCGGGCCGTGGTCATCCCGCCGGGCTGGGACCGCGCCGCCGCCAGCCGCCCCGGCGACAACGCCGCCACCGCGATGAAGTCCGCCGTCGCCCACCGCCGGCGCTACGACTGGGAGGGCGACGCGCCGCTGCGGCGGCCGTTCTCGCGGACGTTGATCTACGAGATGCACGTGCGCGGGTTCACCCGGCACCCGAGCTCGGGCGTCCCCGCGGACCGGCGCGGCACCTACGCCGGGCTGGTCGAGAAGATCCCGTACCTCGTCGACCTGGGCGTCACCGCGGTGGAGCTGCTCCCCGTGTTCGCCTTCGACCCGCAGGACGCCCCGCCCGGCCGGCGGAACTACTGGGGCTACGCGCCGGTCTCCTTCTTCGCGCCGCACCCGGCCTACGCCGCCGCCCAGGGCCCCCTGGCCCCGCTCGACGAGTTCCGCGACATGGTGAAGGCGCTCCACCGCGCCGGGCTCGAGGTGATCCTGGACGTGGTCTACAACCACACCGCCGAGGGGGACGAGACCGGGCCCACCCTCTCCTTCCGCGGGCTCGACAACTTCGCCTACTACCTGCTGGATCGGGACTGGTCCCGCTACGCCAACTACTCCGGCTGCGGCAACACCCTCAAGGCCCACCACCCCGTGCTGCGCCGCCTGATCCTCGACAGCCTGCGGTACTGGGTCTCCGAGATGCACGTGGACGGGTTCCGCTTCGACCTGGCCTCGGTCCTGTCGCGCGACGAGGCGGGACAGCCGCAGAGGAACCCGCCCATCGTCTGGGAGATCGAGAGCGACCCGCTCCTGGCCGGGACCAAGCTCATCGCCGAGGCCTGGGACGCGGCCGGGCTCTACCAGGTGGGCGCCTGGGTGGGCGACGCCTGGCAGGAGTGGAACGGCCGCTTCCGCGACGACGTCCGCGGCTTCCTCAAGGGCGACTCCGGGATGGTGGCGCGGTTCGCCGCCCGGCTCTTCGGGAGCCCCGACATCTTCGGGGCCGAGGAGCGGGAGCCGGAGCAGGGCGTCAACTTCGTCACCTGCCACGACGGCTTCACCCTGGCCGACCTGGTCTCGTACCAGCGCAAGCACAACCAGGTCAACGGCGAGGAAAACCGGGACGGCAGCGACGACAACCGCTCCTGGAACTGCGGCGCCGAGGGCCCGAGCGACGACCCGGCGGTGGAGGCGCTCCGGGCGCGGCAGGTGCGGAACTTCCTCACCGTGACCCTTCTCTCGGCCGGCGTGCCCATGCTCTCCATGGGCGACGAGGTGCGGCGGACGCAGGGCGGGAACAACAACGCCTTCTGCCAGGACAACGAGACCTCCTGGCTCGACTGGTCGGGCACCGCCCGCGAGGCCGACCTGCTGCGCTTCGCGCGCGCGGTCATCGGCCTGCGCCACGCCTTCGACCCCAGCGAGCCGGCCGGGGGCGTCTCGCTCTCCGAGTTCCTGGAGCGCTCCCGGGTCCGCTGGCACGGCGTGCGGCTGGGGCAGCCGGACTGGAGCGAGCCGTCGCGGAGCCTGGCGGTCGAGTTCTCGGCCCTCGACGGCAGCGTCCGCCTGCACTGCATCTACAACGCCTGGTGGGAGGCGCTGGCCTTCGAGCTGCCCATCGCCGAGGGCGGCTGGCGGCTCCTGGTGGACACGGCCCTGCCGCCGCCGGACGACGCCCGGGACTGGGGAACGGCGCTCCCGGTGGAGGGGCGATCGTACCTGGCGCAGCCGCGCTCGGTGGTGGTGCTGGGGACCGCGGGCGGGCGCTGAGGGCCAGTGCTGCGACCCAGGCATGTGGATCAGGGCCGGGCTCGTGGACCCACGCCCGCGCGGGACGTCGGTCCGTCGGGCCGCAGAGCTGCGCTCGCACCGCGGCATCCGGGCCGCGCGCAGGCACTCGACGCCTGGCGGCTCACTTACTGCGGTCGCGCAAGCCGCGGCGGCCGCGGGGGGTTGG
>DATIFE010000211.1:0-4476 GCA_035455425.1 Anaeromyxobacteraceae bacterium
GGGGCTGACGATGGCCTTGTCCTCGATGAAGTCGCCGAGGTGGCTGTCCTCCTCCTCGCCGATGGGGGTCTCGAGGCTGATGGGCTCCTTGGCGATCTTGAGGACCTTGCGCACCTTGTCGAGCGGCAGCTCCATCTTCTCCGCGATCTCCTCGGGGGTGGGCTCGCGGCCGAGCTCCTGCACCAGGTAGCGGCTGGTGCGGATGAGCTTGTTGATGGTCTCGATCATGTGCACCGGGATGCGGATGGTGCGGGCCTGGTCGGCGATGGCGCGGGTGATGGCCTGCCGGATCCACCAGGTGGCGTACGTCGAGAACTTGTAGCCGCGCTTGTACTCGAACTTGTCCACCGCCTTCATCAGGCCGATGTTCCCCTCCTGGATCAGGTCCAGGAACTGCAGGCCGCGGTTGGTGTACTTCTTGGCGATGGAGACCACCAGGCGCAGGTTGGCCTCCACCAGCTCGGTCTTGGCCCGCTCCGCCTTGCGCTCGCCGTCGATGATGGCGCGGAAGGTGCGGCGCAGCTCCTCGATGGGAACCTCGCCCTCCTCCTGCACCCGGATGATCTTGCGCACCGCGGTGCGCATGACGCGGTCGAGCTCGAAGACGTCCTCGGACCGCACCCCGATCTTCTTGGCCACCTTCTTGCGCGAGCCGTCGTCGGCGCGCGCGTCGCGCAGCAGCCGCTTCAGCTCCCGCACCGGCACGCCCACGCGCCGCTCGCAGTCGATGAGCTCGCGCTCGGCCTCCTCCACCCGCCGGATGAGCCCCTTGAGCTTCTGGACCACCCGGTCGATCTGCTTCTTGTTGATCTGGATGGCCTCGAGGTGCTCGACCATCTGCTCCTCGACGCGCAGGATCTCGCCCTTGAGCTCCTTGCGCCGCACCTCGCTCATCCGCTTGCCGCTGGCCAGCGTCTCCTTGATGCGGGCCACGTCCCGCTCCAGCTTGCGGATCTTGTCGATGTGCTTGAGGACCTGCTCGACCTTCTTCTCCTCCTCGCGGGGGATCTGCGGCACCGCCTCGGCCCCCTCGGCCGGCGCCTTCCCCTCGGCCACCTCGACCTCGACCTCCTCGGCCTCCTCCTCCTGCTCCGCCGCCTGCTCCTCGCCGGCGTCCTTCACCACCTCCCGGATGCGGATCTTGCCCTTCCGCAGCCGCTCCCCCAGGTCCAGGATCTCCTTGATGGCGATGGAGGAGGAGAGGACGGCGTGCAGCACCTCCTTCTCGCCCTCCTCGATGCGCTTGGCGATCTCCACCTCGCCCTCGCGGGTGAGGAGCGACACCGACCCCATCTTGCGCAGGTACATGCGGACGGGGTCGTTGGACTTGCCGTAGCCGGCGTCGTCCTCCTCGTCCTCGTCCTTCTCCTCGTCGGCCGCCTTGGGCTCCGGCTCGGGCGGCTTGTCGGGGAGCTTCATCTTCTTGGAGTCGTCCACCACCTCGATGTCGTGCTCGCCGAACATCGACATCACGTCGTCGATCTGCTCGGAGGAGACGACGTCGTTCGGCAGCGCGTCGTTGAGCTCGTCGAAGGTGACGAAGCCCTTCTCGCGCCCGCGCTCCATGAGCGCCTTCACCTCGGTGCGCTCGGTGATGTCGGCCAGGTCCTCGCCGGCCGTGGCCTCCTCCTCGGCCTCCTCGCCCTCGGCCTCGGCGCCCTCGGGCTCCTCGCCCTCCTCGCCCTCCTCCTCCTCGCCGGCGGCGCGCTTCTTCAGCTTCTCCTCGGCCTCGGCCGCGGAGCGCTCCTCGGCGGTGCGGCGCCCTCCGCCGTGTCGGCCCGGCTTCCTCGGCGGGCCGGCGGCGGCCTTCGCCTTCCGCACCGGCGGGTGTGCCGCCTTGGGGGGGGCGCGGCGGGACCTCGCCCGGGAAACGCGGGCCGCCTTCCGTGCGCTCTTGGCGGGGGACTTCTTGCTCATGGGGTCTGACTCCTCGATGTCACTTAATCTTCCCGCGGCGGACCGGCCCGCCGAATGACGAATGGTTCCGCGCCGGAGCCCTCACGGGCGCTCCAGGCCGGCGAGCCGCTTCCGGAGGTCCCGGAGGCGGGTCGCCAGCTCCAGCTGCTGCTTCACCAGCTCCTCGGGCGCCGGCGTCCCGGCCCGGGCCACCGCCGCCGAGAGCCGCTCGTGCTCCTGCTCGCGATCCGCGATCCGGGCCTTGACCACCGACCGCCGGAGCTCCCGTTCGGCCAGGTCCTTCCGGGGGGCTGCCGGGCCCGCCAGCTGCCTGACCCGGGCCAGCGAGGCGGCGTCGAGCGCCCCTTCCAGGCGCCCCAGCGCCGCCCGGCCGTCCAGCTCTCCCGAGAGGAGGCCCCGGGCCGCGTCGGCCACCGGGCCGGGCGGCAGCACCCCGAGCAGGTTCTCGTCCTCGGCCGCGGGGCCGAGGTCGGCCGGCCACGCGGCCAGGAGCCCGAGCGCGTCCACGGCCGGGCTCGCCAGCAGCACCCGGAAACGGCCCGTCCGGGCCGGAGCCTGTCCCGCCGGGGGGCGCGGCGGGGGGCGGCCCCGGGCCGGCGCAGGGGACTCGAGCTCGCGCTGCAGGGCGGCGAGATCGACGCCGAGCCGCCTGGCGATCCGCTCCTCGAAGACGGTGCGGGCGAGCCCCGCGGGCGCGAGCGCCACGGTGGGCCTGAGCTCGCGGAAGGCGGCCACCTTGGCTTCCATCGAGTCGGGGGCGTGGAGCTCTCCCGACTTCTCGATGGCCCGGTCGATGAGGAACTCGGTGAGCGGCACGGCGGCCGCGAGGAGGGCCTCCACCGCCGCGAGGCCCTTCTCGCGGGCGAACTCGTCGGGGTCGGTCTTGCCCGCGGCGGACGGCAGGACCGCGACCTTGCCGGAGATCCCCGCCGGCAGGATGGCCTGGGCGGCGCGCGCCGGCGCCGCCAGCCCGGCGGCGTCGCCGTCGAAGAGCACCGTCACCTCGCGGCAGTCGCAGCGCAGCAGCAGCTCGACGTGCTCCGGGGTGAGCGCGGTGCCGCAGACGGCCACGGCGTTCCGGACGCCCGCCTGGTGGAGCCCGATGACGTCGAAGTAGCCCTCCACCAGGACGGCGCTGCGGGTCCGGCGGATGGCCTCGCGCGCCAAGTCGATCCCGTAGAGCACCCGGCTCTTCTTGTAGACCGGCGACTCGGGGCTGTTGACGTACTTGGCCCCCTTCTCGTCGCCGCCGGGGAGCACCCGGGCGCCGAACCCGATCACCTCGCCGTCCAGGCCGGCGATGGGGAAGAGGAGCCGGCCGCGGAAGCGGTCGTAGGGGCGCTTCCCCGGGCGCGGGACCAGGAGGCCGGCCTTGACGAGCGCCTCCTCGCCGACGCCCTTCTCCTTCACCCGCGCCGCCAGGTCGCTCCAGGCGTCGGCGGCCACCCCCAGGCGGAAGCGGCGGGCGGTCTCCTCGGCCAGGCCGCGGCCGGCCAGGTAGGCGCGCGCCACCTCGCCCCAGCGGCTCTGCAGCCTGGCGGAGTAGTAGCGGGCGGCGGCGTCGCAGGCGGCCAGGACCTCGGCCCGCTCGCGCCGGCGCTGCCGCTGCTCGGCGGAGTCCTCTCCGCGCTCCGGGATCTCGACCCCCGCCTCGGCAGCCAGCGACCGCACGACCTCGGGAAACTCCTTGCCCTGCAGCTTCTGCAGGAACTTGAACACGTCGCCGTACTCCCCGCAGCCATAGCACTTGAAGTGCCGGTCCTCGGGGTACACGTGAAAGCTCGGCGTCCGCTCCCCGTGGAAGACGCAGCAGCCCTTCCACGTACGGCCCGCCTTCTTCAGCTCCATGTGGCGGCCGATCACCGCCACGATGTCGATCCGGTTCCGGATCTCCTCGATGATCGCGTCGGGGATCACCGAAGAGGCACCCCCATCCGCCTCACCTCGGGGCGAGCTTCTGCTTCACCAGCTCGCTCACCGCCTTGCCGTCGGCCCGACCCTGGACCTCCGGCATCAGGGCCTTCATCA
The DNA here is from genome assembly GCA_035455425.1 of Anaeromyxobacteraceae bacterium. Lineage (GTDB taxonomy): Bacteria > Myxococcota > Myxococcia > Myxococcales > Anaeromyxobacteraceae > JACRMN01. Next base: position 3,946 of record DATIFE010000211.1, read on the forward strand.
CCGCGCCCATGTCCCTCGGCCCCTGGGCCCCCGTCCTGGCGATGGCCTCCTCCACCTTGCGGGCCAGCTCCTCGGGCGAGAGCTGCGCCGGCAGGTACCCCTGGAGGACGGCGATCTCCGCCTCCTCCTTGGTCGCCAGGTCCTCGCGGCCGCCGGCCCGGTACTGCTCCACCGAGTCGCGCCGCTTCTTGATCTCGCTGCCGATCACCTGGAGGATGCCGGCCTCGTCGAGGACCACCGCCTTCTCCCCCTCGACCTCGCGGTACTTCACCGCGCTCTTCACCCCGCGGATGACCTGGAGCCGCAGGTCCTCCTTGGCCTTGAGGGCGGCCTTCATGTCCTGGTCCAGCCGCTCGCGCAGGGTCATCGGGTTCCGGGCCTCGCTACCAGCTCTTGCGCGCCTTCTTCATGGCCCGCTTCTTCGCCGCCAGCGCCTTCTTCTTGCGCTTGACGCTCGGCTTCTCGTAGTGCTCGCGCTTGCGGATCTCCGAGAGGATGCCCGCCTTCTCGCACTGCTTCTTGAAGCGCTTC